>JANNEV010000623.1:0-49546 GCA_031379145.1 Gemmatimonadaceae bacterium | reverse complement strand
CTTCCGCTGCCGATGCCGATGCCGCTGACGATGCCGATGCCGCTGACGCTACCGCTGCCGCTTACGCTAACGCATGGCGGCAACTCGACCCGTGCGGCTTACTGGAACGTTTGATCGCGGTGGGTGCCGCATGAGCGCGCGCTTTCGCCACCCGCGCCGGAGTGCGGCCATCGCCGCGTACGTCGCCGTCTACTTCGCGTTCGCCGTCATCGTTGGTGCCTGCTGGGGCATGATCGCGCTGCTGTGGCAGGTGGTGCAGCTGGCCGTGGCCTATCCTGACCTCGCGTTCCTCTGTGCGGCGGTGCTGGTCGTGGGTTTCGCGCCGCGCGCGAGCTGGCGCCACGCACGCGAGCAAGAATGGCTCGAGACGGAATCGACGCGGAGCGAGTGGTGACCGCCCCCTCAGAAATCGCGGCGGCGATTCGCGCGTACCTGACAGCCGACAACGCCGAGACGGAGGCGTTCCACGAAAAAACCGACGCGGATCAGCGGATTCTGTCGCTTGTGCCGGTGAAGTGTGATGTGTACGTGACGCTCGATGGCACGATCCACATTGGAGCGCACGCATGACCGCCACCCTCTACCTCGAATCCGGGCGCCGCTACCGCGTCCGTGGCAAGGGACCGATCGCGTCTCCGCCGCTCACCTGGCACCGCGACACGATGACGTTCGGCTCGCGTGCCGACTGCTACTCGGTCAACGACGTGCAGTGGGTGCAGGTCGCGCGTGTCGGGCGGACGGCGTACCCGTGGGTGCCGATTGACGAGTGCCGGATGGCGAAAGCGCTCGACGCCTACAGCCACGCCGCGTCGTACGGCCAACGGCGCAAAACCGTGCTCGCGGCGGTGGAGGCGCAACCGGGCTCGCTCTGCGGCGAGATTGCCGAGAGGATCGGAGCCACGCGGTCGGTCACGGCGAACGCGCTCAAGACGCTGCGGGACGACGGGCTGCTCGTCGTGGTGCCGGACACGAAGCGCGGGCACGCTGTGCTTCTGTGGTATGTGGCGAGCGCTGCGCAGGTGGCGTCATGACCCGCGACATCCTCGCCGGTCTGGCGCAACTCGCGGGTCTCGCGTTCGTGCTCTGGCTCGCCGACCTCGTGTGGTGCCGGTTGCTCGACGACGCGATGCGCGAGCCGCGCGTGGATCGGGCGCGGCACACGCTGGAATCGCCGCCGACGCGACTGCGGATCGCGGAAGAACAGCACGCGCGCGGCACGCTCTGCCAGTCGTGCGGGTGCCCGACGCGGCGGATCGTCGTCGTGCGGCTGTGGGACGACACCGCGCGCGTGTGCCGCGAGTGCGCGCACGATTTAGCGCCGGAGTGTGCGGCGTGACCGCGAAACAACTCCGCCTGCTCCGCGACTTCGCGGCGCGATTCCCGACCTCGCCACCGAAAAGCGTCACCGAACGGCAGATCATCGCGGACGCGGTGACGGACCTGTTGAACGAACTTGAGCTGAGGGCACGCTGTGACGCCTAGACCCGACCAAATCCGCCGGATGTTCGACCACGCGCGCACCGACAGGAGAAGCGACTGATGCCTGCTATGGACTACAAGGGCGCGACCGGCGTACGGGCGCGCAGTGACCTCACCGCTAATGCCCTGCAGTCGGGCAATCCGCGCGCCGCGCTCACGCACGCGCAGCTGCTCAGCAGCGCGCAATTCCTCACCGGCCTCGCGAAGCTGCAGGACACGGTCATCCTGAACCGACACAGCGCGCTCCGTATCGCGGATGCGCTGTTCGAAGCCGCTCACGTGCTGGAAGGGCGACCATGAACTGGATTCGAATTGCCCTGGGCATCAAGAATGACCCGGACGTTGCGCGGATCGCCGGCGCGTGCAAGGTGCGCGTGTCCGAGAGCGTCGGGCTGGTCGTCAGCCTGCTGATCGAGCTGCCAGAGCACGCGATCGACGGCCACATCGCCCAGGTGCCTGACATCCTGCTCGAGCGCTGGGCGGGATGGGAAGGCAAGCGCGGAGTGTTCGCCGCGGCGTTCCGGCAGCACCTCTGCGAAGACGGCACGGTGCGCAGCTGGGAGAAGCACAACGGCGCCGCGATCCGCGAATCGAACGCCTCGCGTGACCGCATGAAGAGCACACGCGAGGCGAAACGTTCGGCGCCTAAACCCCCACCAGAACCCGAACCGAGCGCCGAACGTTCGCCGAACGTTCGGCGTACCGTTCCCCGAACGTTCGCCTCTGACGTTACGGGACGGGACGTAACTACTACCCCCTCCAAGCCTGACGGCTTGGACGGTCCCCCTTCACCGCCCGGACCGAACGCGACAGCCGGACCGCTCTTCGCAGAGTGGGAACAGCAGCTGCGCGAAGTGGCGCTGCCGCACGAAGTGGCCGCGTTAGAGCACGTGGCCGCTGCGGGGTTTCGACCAACGATCGTCGGCGAGCTGTACGCCATCGCCTCGGGGCAGCACGTGGTGCGCTCGCGGTTCGACGGCGACCGCATCGCCGATGCCGCCGACGTGATGCGCAGCCTCAGCGAGTTCGCGTGCCTCGGTCGGCCGTGGGACCAGAGCTATTTCCGCGGCGTGGTGCGGCGTGTGATCGAGCGACCACCAGAGCCACCCGACGCAGCCGCCCGTGCCGAAGCCGCTTTGGCGCAGCAGGTCGCCACCGTCGCCCCAACGCCGGCCTTGCGCATTGCAGACCTGTCGGCCGAAGAGCGGGAAGCGTCCCGACTGCGGCGCGAGGCCGCGATGGCGCATTTCAAGGCCGAGTTCTCGCGCAACAACCCCGCCGGCGCCACCGACCCGCTCGACGACAAGCGCGAGCGATTCCGCGAGCAGCTGCTGGCGTCCCCCACCACCACGGCGGCCTGACGCGATGAGCCCTCGCCGATTTTCGACCGCCGTCTACCGGCAGGCCGCCTCCAAGCACGACCGCGCCACGCTGCCGCGTCCGACCGGGCGGAAAAAGACGCTGGCGGAGCGCATGAACAACGGCGAGCAGGCGTATGCGTCCGCGCTGGACGCGCGCGCTGACGTCGTTGCTTGGTGGTTCGAGGGGATGTCGTGGCGGCTGGCTGAAGACACCCGCTACGTCCCGGATTTCGTGGTGTTGCTCGCCGATGGCGGCGTTGAGTGGCACGAAGTCAAGGGCCGCGCCAAGGGCGGCGACGATTTCGGCGTCACCGAGGTCTCGTGGGCGAAGATCAAGGTCGCGGCAGAATCGGCGCCATTCCCCGTGGTCATCGTGTGGCCGCACAACGGCGGATTCCGGGAGCGGCGGTTGTGATGACGACAACGGAAACCGCATGACGTTCCCTGCGCACGATGCCTTCGACGCCGACGCTCGTACCAAAAAACGCCACGTGCAGGTGTACGTCTGGTGCCGACGATTCTTCGACTTCACCCAGATCCGCGACAAGAAGCTCGACACGATCGCCAGCGGATCCGGCGTCAATGTCACCGTGGTGTCCCGGGTGCTCGACGACCTGGTGACATGGGGCTACCTGCTCGAACACCCGCGCGGGAAGTTCCGCGAACGCCGCTTTACCCTGCTCTGGTCCTGCCCACCGGGCGACGTTGCACCGTTTGCAACAACGGGCGCCACCGAGTGACGCAGGGCTGGCGATGATTCGGCGTGGAATCCATCGCCCCGAATCCCGACGCGCTGAGCGAGCTGACGCCGAAACAGGCGGCCTTTGTCGCGGAATATCTTGTGGATCTCTCGGCGACCAAGGCTGCGATTCGCGCCGGGTACAGCGAGCACAGCGCGCACGCGATCGGTTACGAAAACCTTAGCAAACCTGCGATCCAAGACGCGATCGCTGCCGCAATGGCGGCCCGCATGGAGCGGACGGGCATCACCGCCGATCGTGCGTTGCAGCGCATGTCCGAGATCGCGTTCGCCGATGTGCGCGAGTTGGTCGAGTATCGGCGCACATCCTGCCGGTTCTGCTACGGCGCGAACTTCGGGTACCAGTTCACCGCGCACGAACTCGCGAAGCGTGAGGCCGATGCGCGGTTGGAGTGGCAGAAGCACCCGGCACGCAAAGCCGACGACGTGTTCACGTTCGATGCGCTCGGCGGCGATGGCTACGACAAGCGGCGGCGTCCGAACCCGGAGTGTCCCGTGTGCTTCGGAGAAGGCGTCGAAGACGTCTTCGTGCATGACACACGCGAGCTGTCACCCGCTGCGGTGGCGCTGTACGCTGGCGTGAAACGCACGAAGGACGGCATCGAGGTGAAGGTCGAAGACCGACAGGCCGCGCTCGTGAACCTGTTCAAGCACTTCAGCATGTTCGTGGAGCGACAGGAACTCAGTGGCCCGAACGGTGCCCCCATTGCCTTTCAGGTGACGCACACGATCGTCGATCCGACGCCCGATGCAGACGCAGGTTAGCATCAGCCGCCGCGTGCCGCGCTGGGCGCTGCCGCTGCATCTCCCCGCGCGCTACAAGGGGGCGAAAGGCGGGCGCGGATCCGGCAAGTCGCACGAGTTCGCGGAGATGGCCGTTGAGCGCATGGTGTGCGATCCGCACCTGCGCTTCGTGTGCATCCGCGAAGTGCAAAGCTCGCTTGAGTTCTCGGCGAAATCGCTCGTCGAAGCGAAGATCAAGTCGCTCGGCGTGTCCGAGCATTTCGACGTGATGAAAACGCAGATCCGTCGCAAGAACGGCAGCGGCATCATGATCTTCGAGGGCATGCAGGATCACACCGCCGACACGCTCAAGTCACTCGAAGGCTTCGGCGTCGCCTGGGTCGAAGAGGCGCAGAGCATCTCGCAGAAGTCGCTCGACATCCTGTTGCCGACAATCCGCGCCGAAGGATCGGAAGTCTGGTTCAGCTGGAACCCGAAGATCAAGACCGATCCCGTCGATGTGTTCTTCTCGAGCGGCGGCGACAGCTTCGTGTTGGTGCACACGACGTACCTCGACAACCCATTCTGTCCGTCGGTGTTGCGCGCCGAAGCGAAGCGCGCGAAAGCCGAAGACGAGGACAAGTACAATCACATTTGGCTCGGCGCGTACGACCTCGGCGGCAAGGGCCGGGTGTACTCGAAGTTCGTGAATAAGCCGTATCCCGTCGGCAACGTAGACGCGAGCGTGCATGACCACGGCGGCGATCTCTTCATCGGGCAAGACTTCAACGTCAACCCGATGTGCAGCGTCGTCAGTGTGCGCGTCGGCGATGAGTGCCACGTGATCGATGCGCTCGCGATCCCAACGTCGAACACCGACGAGATGTGCAAGGAGATTCGCGCACGCTACCCGAACCGCCGCGTCACGTTCTGCCCCGATCCCGCGGGGAACGCGCGACACACTAACGCGCCGTTCGGACAGACAGACTTCACGATCATCGCGAGCTACGGCTTTCAGATTGACGCCTCAACTACGCATCCTGCTGTCGTCGACCGCATCAACAACGTGAACATGATGCTGTGCCACGACGAGCGGCGACGGTTGCGCATTCATCCGCGCGCGGGCGTGCTCGTCGAGGCGCTGTCGTCGCAGGTGTTCAAGGACGGCACCTCGTTGCCCGACAAGAAAGGCGGGTTCGATCATCCGAACGACGCGCTCGGCTATCTGTGCTGGCAGCAATTCAACCTGTTGACGCCGCGTGCCGCCTGGGGCGTCTCGCAATACAAAGCCGGGGCACGCGCATGACGTTGACCGACACCGAGACCGGCTCGCCCGCGACCAAGGGCGACGACTACCGCATCGACACGCCGAGCGATGCGTACGAGCGCATGGAGAAGCGGCGCCGGAAATGTCGCGACTTGATGGAGGGCACCGAAGCGATCCGGCGCAACGCGGACCGCTACTTGCCGCAGATGGAAGGCGAGTCTGACGACGCCTGGACGACGCGGATCTCGCTCGGGGCGCTCTTCAACGGCTTCGAGCGCACCGTGCTCGCATCCGTCGGCATGCTGTCCGTGCGCGATCCGATCTTGACCCAGAAGATGCCGCCGGACTTGCGCGTGCTGGCGGATGATGTCGACGGCATGGGTACCGCGTTGCCGGTGTTCGCGTCACAGCTCATGCAAGACGCGATCATCGATGGGCACGCTGGTATTTTCGTCGATATGCCAGCGACGCAGCCGGGAAAGCGGATCGACGCTGCGACCGCGATAGCGCGCGGCTTGCGGCCGTACTTCATCCTCGTGAACGCGGACGATGAGTGGTTGCCGTTCTACGGCGTCGTCAACGGCCGCAAGCAGCTGGCGATGCTCGTGCGCCGCGTGCGGAAGTCGGAGCGCGTCGGCGACTTCGGGCTCGCGGACGTCGTGGAGTTCTGGCTGTACGTGCTCGCGCCTACTGGCGTGGAGTACGCGAAGTACGTCTCGCGCGATGGCTTGCAAGCACAGCTCGATCCCGAGTACGTCGGCGGGCGCAAGGTGATGAGGATTTCACGCATCCCGTATGCGCGATGCGTCGTCGGACAAGCCCTCAGCGACGTCGAGACGAAGCCCACGTTGGAGACGCTGGCTGATCTCAACCTCGAGCACCATCGCACGAAGAACGGCATTCTCAACCTCGAAGAGCTCGCGTTCACGCCGACGCAGGTACGCATTGGAGCACCGGTCGACGCCGACGGCAACTATCCCGCCATCACGCTGGGTCCGCGCAACGTGATTGAAGCGCCGCTGATTCAGGGCGTCCCGCGGCCGGTGTACTGGCATCAGCCGGACGTCTCGGTCATCGACCCGGCGATGAAGACGCTCGACAAGACCGAGCTCGCGATGGAAGTCTCAGGCTCGGCGTTCCTGTCGTCTCAGACACGTGCACAGGAAACCGCCGCGGCGAAGAAGTTGAACGCGAAGGCGCAAAACGCGACACTGGCGCGCGCAGCGCAAGCCGAAGAAGACTGCGTGCAGAACGCCTTCTCGTTCGCCGGCGAGTTCATGGGCTTGACGGTCCCGATCGGTACTGTGGAAGTCTCGCGCGAGTTCGACGAGAGCGAGATGGACGCGCAGACCATGGTCGCGTATGTGAATGCCGTCGCGAACGCAGGCTTGCCGCCGCGGATCCTGTTGCAAGAGTGGCAGAAGCGCGGGCGCATCAGTCCAGACGAGAATATCGACGACCTCGAAGCCGACATGCTCGCGGCGAAAGATGCCAGTGACCAGGCGAAGGCGATGGACGCGGCATTGCAGCGCGCGCAGCTGCAGGGCGATGGCGCGAACGCCGATCCGAATAGCGATCCGACTCAGGACGGCGCCGTATGAGCACAACGACGCAACCAGGCGCGCCGATTGTGGCGGGCTACCCGTGGAGCCTAAATGTGCATGCCGTCGCGACGCCAGCGCTCTTTCCGAGCGGTGGCGCGTTCACGGCGCATGTACGCGACTCGGTGAGCGCGGGCGCCATCCGCGCAACGTTGACCACGGCGAACGGCGGGATCGTGCGCGTAGATGACGATACGGTGACGCTCAACATCACCGCCACCGAGTCGGCCGCGTGGAAGATGGCGAGCGTCGTGCTTGACCTCGTGCGCACCGACGTCGCGCCCGACCAGTATCTCGGATTCACGCTCACGATCCCGGTGGTGCGGCCCGTGACGCGCGGGCTGTAGCATGAGCGACACCATCACGATCGACCTGTTGACGACCGAAATCACGGTCGACGTGCCAGCGGGCGCCGATGTCGCTGTGACGTTGCCGCCTGCGTCGATTGTGGTGGACGTCACGCCGGTCGGCTATCCGGGCACACCCGGCCCAGCGGGCGCGGATGGTGTGGATGGGGCGACAGGGGCAACAGGCCCAGCGGGCGCTCCCGGGGCCCAGGGTGCGCAAGGCGCTGTTGGGGCAACTGGACCGCAAGGATCCGCTGGCGCTGATGGAGCGACAGGACCACAAGGCACACAAGGGCCGCAAGGACCGACCGGTCCCGCAGGCCCTACAGGACCTACCGGCGCCACGGGAGCGGATGGCCCAACAGGAGCTGCTGGCGCGACTGGTACCACTGGGGCTACGGGACCGGCAGGGCCGACCGGCGCGACCGGTCCAGCCGGTCCCACAGGCGCGACCGGCGCCACGGGCGCGACCGGACCTGCCGGATCATTCACTTCGACCGATGTGATTCTGAATTTCGGGTCCAGTCTCACGAGAGCGAAAAGATTCGTCATCACGACAACGGCGACGGTGGGAGCAAAAGTGACCATGTCCCCGAATGCCTCAGCTGGCGACGAACTCGAAATGGATCACTTCACGTGTGCCGCTCGCGTCACAGCGACCGACACCGTCGAAGCGATCGTTGCGGCGGTACCTGGGCCAGTGAAAGGCACGCGGCCGTTCACCCTTTTCTTCGGATAGTACCATGGCCAACATTGATCTCGGCGCGAGTACGCTCCTCGGCGACAACGGCGCGGCGCGCGTGCAGCTGTATGACGCGAGCGGTGTCGCGATCCCACGCGCATCAGGCGCACCGTACGCGGTGACCGATCTGGCAGTGCCGATAGGCGCGCTCAACGACGAGAACTACCGCACGTTGCGCGCGGATCGGATTGGTGGTCTGGCGACCGCGCAGAATACAATTCTTCTCTCTGAGCCGTTCGAAGGTACAACCATCGCGACGCACCGAATGACGGTCGCGACAACCACGTTCACGCAGGCACAGACGCTCGCGGGCGGGTTGAACTTCAATAGTGCGGCGATCACGACCGCGGCTGCGGCAGCGCTCGTGACGACGAATCGCCGTTTCGTGAAACTCCAACGCGCGCCTCTGCACGCGAAGTTTCGCGCGCGCGCCGGACACGTCACGAACGCGGTAATGGAGTTCGGATTCGGGAATCCAGCATCGCAAACGAATGCACCTACCGTTGGGGCCTACTGGCAGGTCACCGCCGGCGGTGTCGTGCAGCCGGTTTTGACGTTCAATGGTGTCGACGTGACCGGGGCGTCTGTCACCATGCCGTCAGGGTGGCAAAGCAACTTCTACACCTGGGACGTCATTCTCGATGATGACGAGGTGTCGTTCTTCGTGCAAGACACGAGCACCGGATTGATCATCGCCGAGCGCCGTATCAAACTCGCGGTGACGCAGACTCGCCTGTGGGATGCAACCAGACTCTCCGCGTACGCGCGATTGCACTTTCCCGCAGCGCCCGCCACCGCCGCGACGCTACTGTTGGCGTCGATGGACGTGCTGCTGCTGGATTGCACGATGAACAAGCCATGGGCGCACGTTGCCTCACACATGGGGCTCGGCAGTGAGACGATACCAACCACGGTCGTTCAGGCTGGCGTGTGGGCCAACAGCGCTGCGCCTGGTTCGTCTGCACTGAGTAACACGACTGCAGGCTCAGCGTCGCTCGGCGGGCTCTTTCAGTTCGTTGCGGTCGCAGGCGCGGCTACGGACTACGCGTTGTTCGGCTACACCGTTCCTGCGCCGTACAGCTTTGTGTGCACTGGTATCGACATCGACGTATGGAATACCGGCGCGGCCGTGGCCGCCACGCCAACGCTGATGGTGTGGGGAGTGTCGCCGGATCAGGCGGCGATCTCGCTGGCCACCGGCACCAACCGTCGCGTTGCTCTCGGCGCGAACTCATTTCCGATCGGTGCCGTGGTTGGCGCGGTGTGCGACCGACGTCTCGCAGTGGACTTCAGCCACGGACCACTCGTCACGAACGCCAATCGTATTCTGGTGATCATCCTTCGTATGCCGGTGGCCACAGCGACCGCGTCGCAGGTTGTGCAAGGATGCGTGACCATTAAGGGCTACCATGAGTAGGCGATGTTCCGGAAGCGCTGCTTCAGCAAGCCTGACGCCGCGCGAGTTGGAACGCTGCGTCAGGCGCAGCCACGAACCGCCGTTGCCGTGATCTTACGATTCCCTGTACCGGTGGCAACATGAGAGACGCCGACGTTCTCGCGCGCACGATCCGCCGGCACGAGATCGTGATTGACTCGCTCCTGCAAGCCCCTGTGGGGTGCCCTGAGACGCTGCGCGACTACCGCGAAGAGGTTGCCGCCTTGATTGCGGCGCGAGATGCGCTGTTGGTGCGAGAGGCGACAGTATGACCACAGCAAAGCCGTGGGTCTGCCGCCTCTACCCTGAGCAGGGATCGACGCTGTACGCGCGCGTGCAGGTGTGGCCGACGAAGAAGGCGTTTCTCGCGCACGTCAACGCGATGCACGTCTTCAAGGGCGGGAAGGGGGCGAGTCCGCGGTGCGATGGCACATGCTCGCGCCATCAAGTCACGTCGTACCGATCTGGCCGCGCGCGCAAGGATTCTTGTTTCGCCGTGGTGAACCTTTGGCGCGGGCGCCTGACTATGCGCGTCGTCACGCATGAACTCTTTCACGCTACGATGGCGTGGGGGTATCGCGTGAAGTTCCCGTTCGCCGTGCTCTCGACAGACGACGGCGTGTCGGATCGCGAAGAGCGCATCACGTACGTGCACGGCGAGTTGTGTCGCGAGTTCATGGTGAAGGCAAGCGCGCCAGGTGCGCCGTATGCGATCTTGGGCAAGGTGAGTTCACATTGACTACTACGCGCCGCGCTACCACCGATCTTTCATCGGTGAACATGCCAGAGATCACGCATCCCATCGCGTTCTGCGCATTCGCCGAGAGCCATGACCCGCACGAGGCGGGCATCGTCACCGTGTGCGCCGATCCGAAAGGGATGTCGATGCGCTGGACCGGCGACAAGCAAGAGCAGTGGTCCGGCACATGGGGAGAGTTCCGCGAACTGCTCGAAGCCTTCCGCACCAATGGCGAACAGACGATTCGCGAGATGCGCGAGCGCGAAGTGTTGCGCGCACAGATTGCGTTGGGCCGCGAGATGGCCGATGACATTGCGCGCGAGCGCTTCGCGTCCGGCATTGTGCGGATGGTTCGATGAACGCCAAAAACGCAGCCCTCATCCGCAAGGTGCAAGCGCAGTTGCGTGCGCTGCAGCCGGAGCTTGCTGACGCGCTGTTGCGCTCGCTCGATGAGATCATCGAACTGATTCCGGCCGACGAGTTGCGCGCGATGCTCGCCGGGAAACTGCCGGTGGGATCGGTGCTTGAAGCGGGCCTACTCGCGCGAGGCTTCGGCGCCTACCGTGCCGCGATCCGCGCGGCTGTAGAGCTGAGTGTCCGTCTCACGATTCCCGATCTTCCGAAGCTGGCCACGCGCACGCCATCGGTGGCGGTGCTCTTCAACTTCCTCGATCCGGTCGTCATCGACGCGGTGCGGTCGATCGAGAACAAGGCGCTCGCGACGCTGACCGACAACGTGAAAGAGACCGTGCGCGCGTATGTCGAGAACGGGATACGCGACGGCAAGGGCGTGCCAGAGATGGCGCGCGGGCTGCGCAGTGTCATCGGCATTGCGCCGCATCAAGAGCGCTACGTCGACAACCTGGTCAAAGAGCTGCGCGAGCTGAGCCCGAAGTTCAAAGCGCGTGTGCTACGCGACCGACGCTTCGACTCGACCATCACGCGCGCGATCACGACCGGGACGCCGATTCCCGAAGCGAAGATTCAGCAGATTGCGGCGGCGTATCGAAAGCGATTCGGCGCGTTCAATACGCAGGTGGTCACGCGGCAGGCCACGATTGACGCCTTCAGGACCGGCAACAAGCTGTCGTGGGATGGCGCGGTAGAGAACGGCTACGTGGACGGCGATACTCTCTGGCGGCGTTGGTTGCACTCAGACGTGTCGGAAGTGCCGCGCCCTGAACATCTCGCACTGGACGGCACTGAGGTGCGCTACAATGAGCCTTTCGCAAATGGGGACGACATCCCAGGGCTAGGCGACTTCGGATGCAACTGCTCGGCCGAGTACTTCGTTCGCACGCCCAAAGGGCGAATCGCCACTAGCCCAGCCAATCGGCCCGCGCTATTCTAAGGCATTCCCTCGTGCACTGAGGCATATGCTCTTCGGATTGATCCAGACGGACTTCGACCACACGAAGGCGCGAGCCCGCGAAACGCTCGTCGCGATGGAACGCCGCGATGCGTCGCGCGGCGACTTGCGGCAGCGGCAGTCAGACGAGGTGGACGCGATGCGTCGGCGTCCCTACAGCAGCGACACTGAACTTGCGCTTATCGCCGAAGTCCATCGCCGCGAAGCTGAAGTTATCGCGTACGCCGAACTGGAGGCGCAAAGTGCACAAGACGGTTCCGAGCATCTGCGGTAGTACGTCGCTCACGATGGGCGCAATCGGCTGGCGGCGCGGCGACACCTGCACGTGGAGCGGTGGCGCGACGCACCGCATCGTCAACATGAACAGCATGACGCTCACGATTCGCCCCCTGCACCGCTGGCGCATCGTCGAAGCCGCGCGCTTCGCATGGGAACGCGCGATCGCGTGGCCGTGCGCGGATGCGTGGCTGTGGGTGCGGGCATGAGCGCGCCGATTGAGTTCGGGCCGCGTGAGGTGCTGAGCGCTCCGCCGACGCCTGCGTTGTTTGAGAAGGCGGACTCAGACCTTCTCGAAAAGATCGCCGGGATGGCATTCGATGAAGGTGGCTGGCTTGAGGCGGAATTGACCGAAGAGGACGTCGTGCGCCTTCGCTCTATCCGCGACCGCGTGGCGGCACTGGTGACACCATGACCACCGCATCCTCTCTCCCGACAAACTCGCCGAGATCGAAGCGCGCAATGCCGCGTTCGATCCGTTTGGCCAGAGCGACGACACGATCGCGCAGGTGGAAGAGTCGCGGCTGTTCGCTGGCGAATACAGCGTTGCGTATCGTTGCCCGGCGACGTTCAACCTGGCCGGGTTAGGGCGATGAGCGCGCGTCAAGCCAGAGCCGCACGCCGACGGAAGGTGGCAGCAGTGCGTACGTTCGTGCTCACATTCCCGAAGCTCGCTGTCTATGCGCAAGCCGGTGTTGACGCTATGCTCAAGCTCGGCGATGCGTTCAAGGCCGTTGCCGCAGCCATCGGCGCGTTGCCGGTGTTCCCGCTTCATCATCGCCTGTGACCGACGCCGAGTTCTCCCCCGAGTTCCAGCAGCGCATCGCCGAAACCGCCGAAGACGCGGCGCTGCACATCGCCTATCTACGGATGCTGCACGACGAGGACGTCGGAGAGCTTGACGCGCGCGCGATGGTGGTGGCCTACATCCAGTCGAAGAACGTGGCGAAGCTGACGGTTGAGATGCCGCCGGAAGAGCCAGAGAGGTGGCAGGGCTAGTCAAAGGGCCGCACAGCGCGCTGCGCGGCCCGTAGAGCGATGATCTAAGCCGGTGAACGCTATCGCGTCATCACCAGCGTGACGCGCTCGGGGCTTTGATCGATGCGAAGCACCCGGGCGAGCATCCGCGCCCGAGACCCCGGAATCGCGAGCTCCCCAATCAGCCACCGGGTGAGCGTGCGCGCGTCGACGCCGAGCAGCTCCGCGAATGCGGCCTGTGACTCGCCAGCGGCCTCCCACGTGGCCACGAGGGCAGAGAGCCGGTCGCGGGGCGGATCGTCGGCCAGCGGGGCGCCAGCAGGCCGCGCGCACGCCTCGGCGAGCCACGCTCGCTCATCGTCCGACCAATCAGCGGCGGAATCAAGCAGCGCGGCCTCCGCGACGCGGGCGACCCGCCGCGCGATAATGGGCGAGTCGACGCGGATGGCGCGGATCGCATCGAGCGCGCCCCTCTGCGCGGCCGTGGAGCGGGCCGCGCAGAGGCGCATCAGGTCGAGGTCAGTCACTCACAGTCCACCCACGTGATCACGATGAGGCGGGTATTCTCGCCCGCGCCCTCGTACGTGACGCGGTGGGTATCGTCGCCGTTGTCGAGCGACAGAAACGCTCTGCGGTCCATCGACTCGCCGGTCGGCTCTGCTTCGTCGATAAATTCGCCGGTCGTGCGGTCAGCGCAGACAGTGTAGATCGGGTACAGCGTCGTCGCAGTCGTCATTGTCGTCTCCCGGCAGTGCCGAGTGAGAGGAGTATCAGGGGCCTTGTGCCCGCCGACTCTGGTACATTAACCCGGCAACTGCCGGGTGTCAATAGGCTATTTTCGCGCGATCGCGGACCCGAGAAGCGCCAGAGTAGGAAGCGCCGGTCTCCATCCGCCTTGCACGGTTTGCAACAACACGTGAGGCATCGCGTTTTACGGGACACTAGCATGCATCCAACCCATACCCGGGAGTTGCATGCGATCCATTCTTCGCCTTGGCGCTGTGTCGGCCGTCATCCTCGCGTGTGCCGCGCTCGCGCCGCACGTGCCGCTGGATTCACCGCCTGACGCACGCGCGACCGCCGACGCCCTCTCGGCGCCATCCGTCGCCTCCGCTGTCGCCCTCGACAGCCTCGTCGATGTCACCGTCCCTGCGACGGCATCCGACACGATCCTTGCCGCCGTCTCCTACTTCCGCCTGACGGCCGTTCCTGGCACCACGGTTGCTGTTCGACCGCGTGACCGACAACCGGACGCGGTACGCCTGACGCTCGCGAGTCGCCGTGATCGGCCTCCAGAGCGAATGCGAACGTAGCGCCAGGGCCGCGCCGAGCCCCGTCTTCCACGATACGAAGGTAAATCGGCGCACTGACGCGGGGTAGTTCAGCGGCAGAACGCCAGACTTTGACTCTGGATGCCGTGGGTTCGAGTCCCACCACCGCCGTTTGATCGCGTGACGCGATCCTCAGTGTCCCGCGCGTGACGCGCGGAGTGTGCGTTCTGAGCCTACTGCTCGAAGCCGTCGCGTGATGCGACGTGCCGTTGTGCCGCGTGACGCGGCGCCCTCTCTCATCGGGCGTGACGCCCGGGCCAACATGCTCCCGACTTTCGCCAACGAATCCGACATCCCTGAAGCGTTCCGCCCCGGCTATGAGCTGAGCGGAACCGAATGGCGTCCCAAGCTCATCGCCGAGCTTGAGCTGGAGCGCGGGAAGCGGACAACCCTATTGGACGAAAAGAAAGAGGAAGAGCGCAAGCGCCGTGAGGCCGAGGGCAAGTTCGCGGAACTGACGCGCACCGTGGAAGCCAAAGAGAAGGGCATCAGCGAAGAGGAGCTGACGCGCATCCGCGATGCAGAAGCCGCAACGCGCAAGCCGATCGAGGATGAGCGCGACCGGCTCCAGAAAGAGAATCGAAAACTCAAGCTCACCGATCGCCTGCGCGCGCTCGCACTCAGCGCGGGCGTGATGGTCGATCGCATCGACGATGCGATGGTGCTCATCGACGCACGCGCGGAGCTCGGCGACGCTGATGGCATCGTGTTCAAGGATGCGACGCTCAAGGTGTCGGCGATGGATAGCACGGCGTTCTTCGCGGCGCTCAAGATCGAAAAGCCTTGGTTGTTCGAGTTCTCCGGGACAGGCGGCAGTGGCTCCGGCGGCTCGACCACAACGCGCACCACCACCACTACACCGACCGCGCAGATCGACGTGAAGCAACGCGCGGCCGTCATGGGCTCATTCTGACGCGCGTGGCCCGCGCGCGATCGTTTTCTCAACGTCTCACGGAGTAACCGATGGCCAATATCACGCGCGTCGCTAGTGCCAGCATTGATGTATCGACGGGACAGTTTGCGCCGCAGCTCAGTGGAAACCTGCTGGCGGGAGAAGCCCTGTCTCCTGTCGCGCCCTGCTACATCAAGGCGAGTGACGGCCGGGTGTACATGAGCAACGCCACATCGGCCAATGAAGCCGCGAAGTTCGACGGTTTCACGGCGAAGACCACAAAGATCGGCGAGTCCGTCACGCTCTTTGGGGTCGGCGCGCGCTTCCGCTACGGAAGCGGCCTGACCGAAGGGACGAGCCTGTACATCGCGGACACCGCCGGCCTGCTCAGTGACACGCCGACGGTCGGCTGTCCCAACCCGATCGCACGCGTCGTCGGCACGACAGACATCCGCGTGCTGGTCAACGCCGATCGGACGCCTGATGTGTTCGTGAGCACGGAGCTCACTGGCACAGGCAGCGCGCAGAATGTCGCGCACGGCTTCGGATCGGTTCCGACCAAGATCTTTATCGCGCCGACGGATCTGACTCCGGCCACGGTCGGCCAGTACGTCGTCACGGAAGGTGCGCACACCGCGACGAATGTCGTCGTCACAGTGACCACAGGCAAGAAGTTCAAAGTCCTGGCCTTCAAGTAACCCTCAGACCATTCCTGGAGACCAGACCCAATGCCCCAGCGTACCGGCACGCACGATATCGGCTTCCTTCTCGCCGCGCAAAACCAGACCGTCGTTGAGATCGGCGTAGATACCGTCGCGACAATTCTCGCGGACGACAACGCCAATCACAACGCCCTCGTTCAGGAAGCCTTGGGCGACCTGTGTGTCATCAGTCAAGACCGACAGCGCCGGCAAGGCACGTCGGTCGACGGAGACATGCTCGAGGCGGACGAGTACTCTCGTGTCCCCACCCAGCGCGCGTCGGCTGGGCAGCTCGTCGGCTTCCCGCTTCGTAAGTACCAGTTCGGACTCGGCTGGACGCGCGATTGGGAGCGGAAGCGCACCGCCGCCGATTTCGCCATCGCGCAGCAGGCGGCACAAGGCGCCGACATTCGGCGGATCCGCTACGAGCTCTTGCGCGCTGTTTTCAATCCGACGAACAGCACGTTCACCGATGCGCTGGTTGACAACGCCGATATCCCGGTGAAGGCGTTGCTCAACGCGGACAGCGCGAGCATCGCGAACGGACCGAACGGCGAAGTGTTCGACGGCACCTCGCACACGCACTTCAACGCGAACGGCACGCTCACTGCCCCGGCGGTGCAAGCGACGATCGATGACGTCGTCGAGCATGGCTTCGGCGGCGATGTGCGCGTCTACATCAACCGCGCCGACGAAGCGGCGTTCCGTCTGCTGACCGGCTTCGTCGCCTACGTCGACAGCCGCCTGACGACGAACGCCAACGCGAATCAGCCCGAGTCACGACTCGACATCACGCGTATGGACAACCGAGAAATCGGCATCTTCGGCGCCGCCCGCGTGTTCGTAAAGCCGTGGATTCCCGCCAACTACCTGCTCTGCTTCGACGCGGCGACGCCGGCGAAGCCGCTGGTGATGCGCGTGCCGACGGACGGCGCTGGTCTGCAGGTTGTGGCAGACATCGAGACGTTCCCGCTGCGCGCGCAGTACATGCAACGCGAGTTCGGTTTCGGCGCGTGGAACCGTAGCAATGGCGCGGTCCTGCGCTTCAACAACGCGTCCTACGCGGCGCCGACTCTCACCCTGTAAGGAGCGCACATGGGCAAGACAATTCCCGGCGGCCTGTATTACGTCAACGGACAGGCCGTCAACGCTAACGGCGATGTCATTCCCGATGCGCCGCCGATGGGACCCAATACGGTGCCGACGGTCGGCGTCCCGGTGCCTGCACCGGTGGCGCCAGCCGTCGACATCGATGCGCTCGTCGAGGCGAAGGTCACCGCCAAGCTCGCGGAGCTGACGGCACCGCCGGCTGCACCGAAGGGCGAGTCGAAGTAAATGGCACTGGTCGTTACCCCGGGCGCGGTGGATGCCACCTCGTACGCCGATCTCGCCAGCACGCTTGTGCGCGCGGTGATCGACGTACGGGCCACGGCATTCTTAGACCTGGGCGATGCGACCGTGCAAGAAGCGCTCCTGGCGATGGCCACGAGCGACATTGACGCCGCGCTGTGCAGCACCGACCGGCTCGCGGGCCGGAAGGCGGACGCTGCGCAAGCATTGGAAGTACCGCGCGGAGGGAGTACCAGTATCCCTCCCGCGATTGTGCGCGCGACGCAGCTGCTCGCGTTCCATCTCGCCGACAAGCTGCAACTCGGTGAGATCGGAACCGCGATCGCGGACACGTCGAATGTCAAAGAAGATACGCTTGGTCCGTTGACGACGGTGTATTTCGACCGCAAGGCGGCCACGATCGCGGCATACGATGCTCTGCCGGCGCATGTGCGCGGGTTGCTCGCGAGCCTGCTGGTCGCGACGACAGTGGGCTACGGCTACGGCACCGGCACCGCGGTGCGCGGCTCGTGAGCGCCTACGCCGCGAAGCATGCCGCCGCACTGGCCAAGGTGAAAGCCGCTGGCCAGCGCATCGCGTTCACGCGTGTAGACCGACCGCGCAACGTCGACACGGGCGCACTCGGCGCGCTAGTCACGCGCACCGTCGGCGCGTATGCGCTTGGCCTCGAAGGTGGCGATCCTGCCACGTACGCGAAACTCGGTCTGACGTTCAGCGTCGCGCCCAGTCTGTTGGTCGTCTGCGAGACGTACGGCGATGTGCCGCCGAATCTCGCGGAATGTCAATGGAGCGGCAGCAAGCACACCGTACGCGACGTCAAACCGTTTGCGCCCGATGGCGTGCCGATCACCTGCACGGTCGTGGTATCACGATGAAACCGAACACGCCTGAGAGCTTCATGCTCCGAGTCGATCAGTCGGGCGGTCCAGATGCATGTCATCCTTCTGCTCGGAAGAGCATGCAGGCCGCCCGATGACGTACAACGGCGGCATCAGCGCGCACGCAGCGAAGGTCAACACCCGCTATCACCGCGTGTTCGTCGGCGTGTGCACCGAAGTCGAACGGTCCGTCAAAGACGGCAGCGAGTTGACCGGCGCGTCTGGTCAGCCGCGCGATACGTCGAATCTCTATTTCTCGTGGATCGGCAAGTTCCTGTCGCGCTTCTCATGGCGACTGGCGACCAACGTGGAGTACGCGCCAATCGTCGAAGAGAACGTGCGCGGCGTGCAGTTCCGCAATCATGGTCCACATTCGGTCGCGATGACGATCCTTGGCGCCGATCGCATTCTGCAGACGGTCACGGAGCGTCAGCGGAATGCTTAACCTCGCCGATGTCCGCGACGCGATGCGCGCGCGCCTGACCGCGACCGTGCTCGCGACGACCGGCCTAGTCACGCTCGTCGCCACGACGACTGGCTACACGCGCAGCACCGGCTCGTTTCTGACCGATGGCTTTCGCGTGGGCATGCCGATCACGCCTACGGGATTCACTGCGAATCCGAGCGACGTGATTGAAACGGTGTCCGCGCTGGCGATCACGACGAAGGGCACGCGCACCGCACAGGCGGCTGGCGCGAGTCGGGCACTCGTCGCGACGCTCCCGCTTAACCGCGCCTTCGACGGCGAGTTGCTGGTACCCGTCGCGGGCGCGTGGAGCCTGCGCGAAGAGTTTGTGCCCGCGACGCCGCAAACGATTACGAGCGCGCCGAATGGTGGGCTCACGATCAACCAAGGGCTCTACTTCGCGACGTTCTACGCGCCCGATGTCTACGGCAACGATGCGCTCGACGCGATGACGCAGCGCGTGCTGGAGCGTTTCGCGTCGGGTACGCAGCTCGACGCGAACGGTGTCGTCATGTGGGTGCCCAACGTGCCTGGGCCCGCACCGGGACAGACGCTCGCGAGCGACACGCCCGGCATCAAGTACAAGCAACTCCGCCTTCCGTGGACGGCGCAATCGCGCGCCGCGGTCGTGCCGTGATCGACTTCCGTTCACGCCTCTCTTTCTAATCGGAGCGCCGTTCCATGTCGCAGGATCTTTCAAGTATTGTCGTCGCGATCAAGAAGCAGAGCGGCATTGATGTGCGCGCGACTGGTGCGGGCGCGACGGGCTTGGAACTGTTGCCGTCGCAAGGATTCGCGCCGCAGATCGCGAACATCGCCACCGAACTGCTCTCGCGCTCGCGCATGGCCGGTCGTGGTCGGCAGGGTTCAGAGTTCTTCAACTGGTCGGGCGAAACCGAGCTCCAGGTGGGCGCGCATGAAGTGCCGTTCGCATCGGTGCTAGGCGGCACGATGAGCGCTGCGCTCGTCCGCGACAACACGACGCTCACCTCGTGCACGATCACGGGCACCGGTACCACGCTCACGTTTGCCGGTGGCAATCTCATCGCCGACGGCGTGGTGCACGGCATGACGGCGCGCCTCACCGGCATGACCAACGCTGCGAACAACGGCAAGTACTTCCCGATCCTTGGCATCAATGCCGCGGGTCGCGTGCTGACGATCCCGACGGGCATTCTCGCAGATGAGACGGCCGACACGTCGTTCACGATCACCTTCTCGCCGGCAGTCTACACGCCCGCGACGTACCTGAACTCGTACTTCACGGTACAGCACCTGTTGCCCGATCTGACGGGCGGCTCGCGCATCTTGTGCGGGACGAACTTCAAGTTCAACGGCATGAGTTTCACCATGGGCGCCGACGCCATGGTCAAGGTCAACTACGCACTCGGCGGTACGGATCTCGACTTGCTCGCGACGGCCTCCCCGGATGCGTTCACCTCGCCGACGTTCGCCGGTGGTGAATCGTTAGTGATGCTTGACGGTGCGGTGTACTTCAACGGCACCAAGCGCGTCGATCTCGCGTCGTTCAACTTCGGACTGCAGGCGCCGATCAGCGGGCTCCCGCTCCTGTCGCGCAAGAAGTCGCAGGATGCGTCCCTCGGACAGTTCGCGCTCGACGGCCAGTTCACCGGCGTCGTCAACGATGGCGCCGACTTCGATGCGTTCCGCGCCGAAGATCAGGTGTCGATCTACCTGCACTGTGCCGAGCGCAACGCCGCGAATCCGTGGGCCGCGCGCTACGTCGGCATCTACATCCCGAACATGAGCTTCGGCGGCTGGTCCGTGCCAGCGGGTGGCGAAGGCGCCGCGATTCAGACGGTGCCGATGAACGGCGGGCGGGATCGTCGCAGCCTAGCGCTCGGCTTCGCGCAGACCTCGGTCCTCGTCTCGACGAGCGGGTGATCGATCGTAGGACGCTTCGGGCGCACTCCGCGGCGGATGGTTCGTGGACCTGGGTTCCCGTGTCGTCGTCCGCCAGCGCTTCGGCGCCTGCTTCGGCAAATGGCGAGTGCAACGGCGGCGCGGGGCCTATCCCTCTGATGGAGCACTCATCATGCTGGACCTCAGTTCGTTGGACGTTGTCAGCGCCGCGGAACTGGCGGCGCGCGTGGAGTTGGAGCATCCCGCCAGTGGCGTCACGCTGCGTGACGCCACTGGCAATCCGTACTACGTCGATACGCTCGGCGAAGACGCCGCCTCGGTGCGGAAGGTGGAGCGCAAACAGAGCGATCGCCGCGCCGAGCGCATTCGCCGCGGGAAGGATTGGGGCACGGATCAAGACACCCTCGAAGAAGAGGCGCTTGAGCGCCTGAGCGTGTCGACGGTCGGCTGGTATCTCCCGCCGCTCAATGGCGAGAACGTGCCGTTCACGAAAGAGAACTTGCGCCTCATCTTCGGCGATCCGAAGTTCTCGTGGATCGTGGAACAGACCGCGAAGGCGATGAAGGACCGTAAGCGTTTTTTTTCGCGGCCGTCAACGATCTAATGCACGCTATCGCGCACGAAGCTCGCATGCAGATGCGAGTCGATCCCAAGAACCCCGAGTCCATGACCAACGCGCAATCGTTGGCCGGGCTCGCGGCGAAGGGGATCGACAGTGCGCGCGTGGCCTTGGAAGAGCCGCGCTACCCCGCGTGCGTGGAATACCTGCGCGCGTGGTCGCAGCGGCTCTTCGGGCGCTCTGGCGCGACGATGGATGGCGTCGCGCCGTTGTCGGACGTGGCGATCGCCGCCTGGCGCCTGAACACCGGCCATCAGCCGACGCCGGATGAAGTTGACGCGCTCATGCTGCTTGATGCGGTGCGGCGCGATCCGTCCATCGTGAAAGACGAGACCCCGAAGGTCGACGCCGAGACGCGCAAGCAGTCCGCCGCAGCACGCTGGGCCGCGGGAGTGTCGGCTCAATGAGTGTCGATCTCTCGACGCTCGAGCTCCGCGTCAATGCTGAGGGCGGGGTCCGCCAGTTGGATCGCTACACCGGATCCGCGACGCGCGCCGACAGGGCGTCGTCGCTACTGGACAGCACGCTCGGCAAACTCGGCGCCGCGTTCGGCGCGTTCACCGTCATCAAGAAGTTTGCTGACGAGACGACGGCAGCACAGGCGGCACAGGCGCAGCTCGAAGCGGCGATTCGTTCCACCGGCGGCGCCGCGGGTCGCACGGTGGAGCAGCTGCAAAGCATGGCGGCCAAGCTCCAGCAGGTGAGCACCTACAGCGACGACGCAGTGCAGGGCGCGCAAGCCGTGTTGCTCACATTCAAGAAGATTAACGGCGACACGTTCGACGCGGCGACGAAGTCAGTCGTCGACCTTGCAACGCGCATGGGCGGCGATCTCAATAGCGCGGCGCTGCAGGTCGGCAAGGCGTTGGAGAGCCCAGCCGAAGGACTCACCGCCTTGCGTCGGTCCGGCGTGTCGTTCACCGATGCCCAGGCCGACGTCATCAAGAAGCTCGTCGAGACGAATCAGCTTGCCGAAGCGCAGCGCCTCATCCTCGCCGAGTTGAGCACCGAGTTTGGTGGCTCGGCGGTCGCGGCACGCAACACGCTCGGCGGTGCACTCACGGCCGTGAAGAATGCGTTCGGCGATCTGTTCGAGGTGTCGAAGGACGGCTCCAGCGCCGTCGTCGAGGCGCTGAACAAGACGACCGCGTTCCTGTCGGTGCTGAACAACAACCGCAGCATCATCACCGACACGGCGAAGTATCTCGGCATCGCGGCGGGTGCGCTCTTTCTCTACAGCCAGCACGCGAAGGTCGCCGCGTATTGGACGGGCATTGTCGCGGGCACTCAAGCGATCGCCGGTTTCGTTGCGCTGGCGCGCTCGATCGGGCTCGCAGGCCTGGCGATGGAACTGTTCTCAAAGGCGGGCATTCTCAAGATCGTTTCGCTTGTGGCCACGGTTATTGCGGCCGGCGCGGCGTTTCTTGGCCTCAAGTCCATCATGAGCGACTTTCAGAAAGGCTATGCCGCGCTGCAGTCTGATCTGTCGAAGCCGTTCGCCGGCGGCGGGACCGGCGCGCCAGGCATCACGCCGCCCGGTGGCGTCGATCAGAAAACGATCGACCGCGTGAAGTCGCTCAACGAAGCGAACCGCGATCGCGTCCGCATCGCTCAACAAGCACTGGACGTCGTCGGCTTGGAAGGCCTCGCGCTTGAGAGGGCGCGCGTCGAACAGGAAGCCACGAACGCCATCATTGCGGCGCGTCGTGATGACCTGACAAAACCGCAACTAGAAGCGGCGCTACGCTCGATCGAGTTGGAACGACAACTCAAGGTGGCCACCGTCGAGACGAACGACATTCTCACGCGCCGTGCCACGCTGCGCGCAGACAGCGAGAAGCGGATCGCCGCCGACATTGGCGCGGAACTCAAGGGCATTGACGAGCGCTTGACCGCGGCGATGGCCGCCGATGAGAAGTACCGCGAAGATCGCCGCACGAAGGCGGCGCGCGCGGTACTCGCCGAAGTCGAAGCAGAACAGGCGATTCGCGATAACTTCGTGCGCCAGTTGCAACAGACGTTTGCCACCGGATTCGCGAACATCATCGAGAACGGCTTGACGTCGTTCCGGTCGTTCTTTTCGACGCTGAAAAGCCTGTTCATTAGGACCATCTCCGACATGCTCGCCGCGAGCGCGACCAGGCGCCTCGCTGGCGTGTTCGCTGGAGCACCGTTGGGCCTCGCCAGCGTCGCAAACGCCAACGTCACGGCTGGGAGACTGAGTGGCGCGACGCCGTACCTGGGCGCCGCAGCGGCAGCCGGCGGGGTCGGCTACGCCGTCGGTGGTCGGACGTCCAACCGTGGACTCGGCACGCTCGCTGGTGCGGCCTCTGGCGCTGCGACTGGCGCCGCTATCGGGGCGTTCGCTGGTGGCCCGCTCGCTCCACTCACCGCAACCGTCGGTGCTGTTATCGGCGGGCTCGTTGGCGCGATCGGCGGCTTCATCGGCGCCAGCCAGAAGGCCACACAGGAAGCCATCGCCGCCGCGTCCGCACAAAAGGCGCTCGCGTCGTCGTTGGAAGCGCTGCGTGCCACGTTCGGCAACGACGCGCTCGGTTCGGCCATCGCGCAAGCGAAGGTGCAGTTTGAGCAGCTTCGAAAAGAAGCCGAGGCGGCATACAGCGGCAAGAAGAACGAATCCGAGCGCAACAAGGTGCTCGCCGAGTTGAACGGGCTGGAAGCTCGGCGCATTGACCTGTTGCGCGAAGAGTATGCGGAGTCCCAGAAGAGGCTGCGGCTTGATTTCGAGATCCGGAAGCTCGCGGCAGACGGCAATATCGTCGAAGCCGAAGCGAAGGCGTTCGCGAAGCAGCAGACAGAGGAGTATGCGGCGCTCGTCAAGCAAGGCGCCGACGCGACAACGCTGGCCGCAGCACAAGAGGCCCTGTTGGCGGAAGCGCGCCGCCGCACCGCCGATCTCGCCGAGCAAGAGCGTCGACGCATCGTCGACATTACGAGCGCGACGCGCAGTTTCACGGATCCGCGCGGCGCGAGCCAAGCGGCGTTCGATGAAGAGGCGTCGCGTAGGTACAACGATGCCGTGACACGCGGAGCGTCTGCGGCGGAACTGCTCGCAATCCAGACCTACAATCTGGCCGCGGCCATCGATCGTGCTGCGCAGATCGTTGAGGCCGACACCCGCGTTCGCGAAGGGTTGATCGCGCGTGGACTTGCGTCGCTTGGCGACGTGCGTGGAGCGCAAGACGCCTCGATGGGCGCGTCTCAGCGGCAAGAGATCGCCGACGCGATCCGGGACGGGATGTCGGAGTCGAATCTCGCACTCCTGCAGTTCGTGCAGCTGGTTGAGCGAGAAGAGCTCGCGATGCGTCGGGCGATCGAAGATGGGACGAAAGCCATCCAAGAGGCCGCACGGAAGCAGATCGAAGCGATAGACCGGCAAGTCAGCGAGGAGGTAGCGCGAGCGGCCGACTTTAAGAAGCAGACGGGCGCCGATATAGCCCGTGCCCGTGCGAACGAGACGGCCACGCTCGCCGCGCTAGAGGTGCAGGCTGTAGCGGTGGAATCGGCACGAGACGCACAGCTGTCGGCGAACGACACACAGCGATCACTGTTGTCTGCGCTGCTGGACACCACGCGCTCGCAACTCAGCGTGTCAGAGGACGCACTCGCCGTTGCACAGAATGCCTTCGCTGCGCTCAATACGTTCGCACGAGATCTGCCACTGTCGGACAGTAGCACGACGTCGCCCGTCGCACGACTTGCTGAGTCCGAACGTCAGTTCGATGCGCTGCTTGCACTCGCGTCCCAAGGCGATGCTGCGTCGGCCGTCGATCTGCCAGCGGCAGCGCGTGCGTTTCTCGACGCATCGAAAGGTGTCAATGCGAGCGGCCGCGGATTCCAGCGCGACTTCGCGCGCGTCGAATCGGCGGTAGGCGCGCTGGCAGGCAAGTTCGGCGGTGACGCATCCGTGCTGGTCGGGCAAGTGGCGACGTTACGCTCAATCGCGGCGTCGACGGAGTCTCAACTCGCCTCGCTAGATGTCGTGCGAGAGGCGATCGTTGCCGCAGCCGACATGCAACTGGCCGTGCTGAGCGATCTTCGAGAGGCCGTCGAATCGAGCGCGAGGGACGAAGTCGAGAAGTTGGAGAAGCTTCTTGAACTTGACCAGTCCGCGTCCGATGCGTTGCTCGAGCGCCTGGGCGCGGATCGTCTCGCCGTTGAATCAGAGGCCGCTCGCCAGATTGAACGGCTGATCGCTATTGAGACAGAGGCGTTCAAGGCCCGCGTAGCCGCTTCGGAGTACTACGCCACCTGGCGCACCATCACCGAGCAGCAAGGAGCAAAGGCGAGCGACTTTTACGGCGAGGCGCTGACAGCGCTTCGGACACCGCCTCCCGCAATCACGACTGTCGCGACTGCCGCGACGGCGGAGGCTGCGAGCGCCGCCACCAATGAGGACATTGTCCGCCAGCTTCGTAATCTCGTGGAGGCACAAGACGCACAGCTGACCGCGTTGCGTCAACAGATACGCCTGTCGGTGGCGACAGCGGAAGAGAACGCGAAGTCCATGGCGGAGATCGCGGGTTCTCTCAGAGAGGGCAACACGATCACCCGGAGATCGATTGAGGGGGCGCGCCTGTGAGCCCGGTCCGCTTCATGTACCTCGCGGAGATCACGGTGTTCGACCCTGAGTCGAGCGTAGAAACGGTAATGCGATTCTCGACCGGGCTGGGATTCACCTCGGCTGGAACGGACTCGCCAGCGCACACACACTACGCACCTCGTCTCGAACAGGCGGTCGAGATGACGCGTTCCGTGTTTGCGCCTGGCACCACGAGCGGTCGCTCCTCGCTCGGTTTTGGCGACTTGGTGCTGTTGAATCCGGATGGCGCGCTGGACTCGTTGGTTCGGCAAGCGGTGGACGGGCGTTCCGTCGTCATCTTCCGCGGTCCGGCTACTGCGGTGTCTTTGACCGAGTTCTCGCCGGTTTTCGTTGGCACCATGGAGCAAGCCGAATTCGACGTGCGGCGAGTCTTCATCAAGCTGCGTGATCGACAGGCGACGCTCAACGCACCGCTGCAACAGCACGTCTACGGCGGAACCAACGCGCTGCCCGACGGGCTGGACGGCGTGGCAGGCGACATCGCAGGCTCTCGCAAGCCGCTGCTCTACGGGCGCGTCCTGAATATGACGCCGACCCCCGTCAATACCGCGCGATTGATCTATCAGGTGCATGACGGGGAAGTCGCGGCCGTGCAACCGGTCTACGACTACGGCATTCCGCTGGCGGCTGAGGGCTTCTATGGGAACGCACTGGACCTACTGAACGACTCGCTGGCACCGTCGCCCGGAGGGTACAAGGTGTATCTCGATGGCGGGTATGTTCGACTCGGCGCCAGCCCGGTCGGAGTCGTCACCGCCGACGTGATACAAGGGGCATTCCCGTCAGACCGCACGGCGTCGGCGATCGCGAGCGCCGTGTTGCTTCGCGCAGGCGTAGATGTCGGGGACATCAACACCGACGATCTTTCGACACTCGCGACACAGAACGGTGCGGAGCTCGGCCTGCGGGTTGGCGATGCTGAGACGGCATCGGAGATCATGGACCAGCTGGCCAATACGGTTGGCGGGTGGTGGGGCGTCGATACCGCCGGACGGTTCAGATTCCAGCGACTCGACCGGCCACTCGGGAATGCCACCGCGACCATCGCCGCGAACGACCTCGTGAGTTCTCCGATGCGGCAGGCGACCGGAGACGAGAATCGCGGGGTCCCGGTGCGGACGGTCTCGGTTCGATACGGGCGGAACCATACGGTGCAGACGGATCTCGCGGCGGGCGTTTCTGATGCATACCGCGCGCGCGCGTCTGGCGAATGGTTAAGTGTGATCGCCGATGATCCGTCGGTCGCCGTGCGGCATAAACTGGCCACGACACTCGACATTGTCTCGGTGTTCGCGTTTCGCGCTGACGCGCTGGCCGAGGCGACACGAAGACTCCGATTGCTGAGCGTGCTTCGGCATCGCTTCGTCGTCACCGCCGACTACACCTCGATCGTCGGTTCCGTCGACATTGGGCACACCGTGGGGCTGTTGCATCCGCGCTTCGGCTTGACGATCGAAGGTGATGAGATCGGCGGGCTGTTCATCGTGATTGGCGTCGAACCCAACGCGAAAGACGGCGTGGTGAGGTTCTCGCTGTGGGGAAACTCATTCACAACGTTCAACCTCGTGACAGACACTGGCGCGTTCTTGGTCGCTGATGATCTGGCCGCACTGATCACGGATACCCGGTAATGGCCAACAAAACCCCTACACAACTGCCGGTCAGTGATCTGGGCGCGATCGATGATTCAGTCGCGTTCGTCATCGACGACGCCAACCAGTCCACGCGGAAACTCACGCTCGCTCAACTACGCGACGCGCTCGGCAACATCGGCGTCACCGGAGACGTGATAGGGTCAGGTCCGTTCGACGCGCTGGTCCTGGCCATCGCCAGCGGCGCAGTCACGTTGGCGCAGATGGCGAACCTCGGAACCGCGCAGCTGATCGGTCGCAGCACTGCGGGCCCGGGCGCGCCTGAATCGCTGTCGGTGGGCCCCGGCCTGTCAATCTCCGCTGGCGTGCTCGATACCGTGACAGGGCAGACGGCGTCAGACGCTTCGACGCTACTCGACTTCACTCAATGGGGGGGGTTCTAGTGCCACCGAATACGAAGCCGATTTTTCCGCTGACACCGAATCTTGGCGGATTTGCACGACTGACCACAGCGAACACGGCGACCGACGGTACCGGCACGGTTGCTATCCTGTTCACCGCAGGCGCGAACGGAGCACGGTTAGACAAGGTGCTGTGTCTCGCTGGCGGAAGCAACGTCGCGACCGCGATCCGACTGTTCATCAACAACGGGAGTAGCAACGCGACTGCCACGAACAACAGCCTGCTACTCGATCGTCCGCTCCCGGCGACGAGCGCGGCGAATGCGGACGCGATCGGTCCGGACATTGAGTTGCCATGCGATATCTCGCTGCCAGCTGGCTTTCGCATCATGGCATGCATCGGGACGACCGTCGCCGCGGGCTGGCATCTGACGCCCATCGGCGGGGACTACTAGCATGCCCAACGACTTCCCCTCGCTGTCTGCTGGCGCTAGCACTCGCGTCGGCGGCAGTTTCCCGGCCGCGCAATCCGCGCGCATTCGTCGGCGTCGCGTGGTAGCGATCACGACGTCGCGGGCCTGGATCGTTCCGCGCGACGTCGTCGATGTATTCGTGCACATGATCGGCGGGGGCGCGAGCGGTGGCGGCTCGACGTTTGCTGGCTCATCATTGGGCAGCGGTGGCGGCAGCGCCGGCGAAACCTTACGTGGGCTGGTCCGAGTCGTTCCTGGTGCGATCTATCAAGCGACGATCGGTGCTGGCGGTATTGGCGGCATCGGCGACGGTGTAAACGGCGGCGCGTCGTCGCTGATCGGGCCCGGTGTCTATCTCTCGGTAGCGGGCGGAAAGTTCGGGCAGAGCAACATCAGCGGCGGTCTTGGCGGCACCGCGTCCGGCGCGAGTTTAGAGAGCGCGGCGTGGGGGTTCGGACGTTTCATCGGTGGCGCGGCAGGCGATGGCGGGAGCGGGGTCAGCGGCACCGCGGGCACCGGGTTTGACTGTGTGCCTGGTGGTACCGGCGGTGTCGGGGCAAGCGCCGGCGGCGGTGGCGGGAGCACACCGTCATCGAAAGGCGGGAACGGCGGCAATGCGTCGAGCAACGGTGTAGCAGGCAGCAGCTTCGGCGCCGGCGGTGGTGGCGCTGGCTACGGGTCTGCAGATCGACTGGGCGGCAACGGCGGAGCTGGTGTCCTTTGGCTGATCTTCGATGAGTGAAGCGCGACGTTTCGCGATCGTCGCCGAGGGCGTCGTCTGCAATGTGGTCGTCGCCGCGCACGAGGCGATGCTTGGCTTCGCCGACGCGCGAACGCGTGCGGTCGATCTCGAGAGCCACACCGAAACGCCGTCCGCTGGCTGGCGATTCGACGGCGTGGCCTTCACGCCACCGCCACCGTTCGCTGATGACGAAAGCCAGACCAAGGCCCGCGCAGTCGCGCTGGTGAACACGGCCGCTGGCGCATGCCGAGCGCGGTACGTAACCGTGGCGCCTGGACAAGCGGAGACCTACATCCTGAAGGCCGAGGAACTCCGCGCGTACGACGCAGCGCTCGCGCAGGGGCCGGTTGATCCCACGGACTATCCGATTCTCTACGCCGAATCGCAGGCCACTGGAGCAAGCTTCGCGAGTACGGTGACGCTCGTCCGCACGATGCGTGCGGCGTGGATCGCGCTTGCCGCAGCGGTCGAGGGCATTCGTCGCGGCGCGATCGTCGCGATTGAACGCGCGACGACCGATGCGATGATTCTCGAAGCAATTCCGGACACCTGGCCGTGAGTCATCTGCCACCATGGCTTGTTCCCCGTTTTCGCGCGGTCGGCGGCACATCGCTTCCTGCGTCTCTCCCGGCCTCCATCGCTGGGAGCCTGTCCGCAGCTGCGCTTTCAGTGACACAAGGGCTCACGGTCACAACGACCGTGACGCTGGTGCGCACCAACTTTTCTGGCGACGTCACGCTGTCTGTCACCGGCCTCCCGAGCGGCGTCAGTGGATCATTCAGCAACGCAACACTCAGCGGTGGCACCTTGACGTCGGTGCTCACGTTGACCGCAACAGGGGTTGCGCCTGTGGTGGCAGACGATGGCTTCGTCATCACGCTCTCAGGCGCCGGCGTCACCAGCGTGACCCTCGCCGCGACCGTGTCTGTCGTCGTCGCGACCCTGCCGGCTCCGCTCGTATTCGACGACTTCTCCAGCTACGCGAATACCGCGGCACTGCTCGCCAATGTCGGGACCATCGGCGCGGGAAAGAAGTACGCACAGATTGACTCATCCGCTGGATGTCTCACGCTGGACACTGGCGTACGGGGACCGGAAGGCAATCCGACTGTGCGACTGCGGATTTTTGACGGGTCGACGTCGACGCCTCGCCTCATCGCGAACGGGACCGCGCGCACGCACATTTGGGTGCGATGGGTCTGCAAGTGGTCGCCGGGATTCTGCAATCTGATTGGCAACGGCTACACCGGAGCGAAGGCACACAAACAGCCGTCCTTCAACTTCAACGGGGTCAACGGCAGAATCCTGGGATCGATTACTGCTGGGACCGGAACGCCCGGTGGCACGTCGAACGACGGAGAATATCAGTTCGAAGTTGACCACAACACCAGCGTCGCGACGCTGTTTCATTCGCCGACGCTGCGGCGAGTCATTGACGCCGCGACCGGCACGTCGATGTACCAAGATGGCAAGTGGTATGAGCACATCCTGCACTACGAGCGCGTCAGCACCTACCACACGCGAACGCGGATCTGGTTGCAGGAGTTCGGAACCGCGCGACTGCTATTGTGCACGATCAACTGTCGAGATCGCGCTGTGAATGGGCACAACGGCATCGATCAACTCACCTTCTGGTCTACATTCAACGCGCTTTCGAGCGGAACGCCGGTTGGCGTTGACCAGTCCGTCTACCTGTCGCGATGGGATCAGTGGGATAACAGCCTCACCGCAGACCCCTTCGGGCTCGGTACCACGGCCGACGCGACACGCGATCTCTCACTGAGCACACCCAACGCATCGGTGTCGATCGCGCGAGGCAGCAGCGATACACGGGTGATCACGGCGGCACGAGGTTCCGCGTTCGCGACGAACTACGTGCACATGCTCCCCGTGTATCAGCCTCCGAGCGGCCTGACCGTGTCGTGCTCGCCGACGTTGATGACGGCTCCTGGCGACACCACAACCGTCACATTTGCCGCCTCGCTTGGCATGGCCACCGGGACCTACATCGTGCACGTACAAGGCATCACCTCCGCGAGCCTGACCAAGAACGACGTTGGTATGGGTGGCGTCGGCTCGGCCTCCAACTTTGTCACCTTCACCGTGGACGTCACATGACCTTTCTGATTACGGTGCTCCGCGCCGCCCAGGCACGCGTCACAACCGTCCCACAGACCGCCGCGTCCGGCACCATGGCGCTCGCGCTGCAGTTCTACAGCACCGAGTTCGTCTCGTGGCTCGTCGACGCGGGCGTCTCGGATCTGGCCGCCACGCGTGCGGTGGCGATCGCAAAAATCGTCTTCACCGTCCTCACCGCGCTTGGCTTCTCACCACTGCGGAAGTCCCCGACATGAGCATCATCAACATCAGCACCATCGGGTCGTCGTCGGGCGTCTCTGTGCCCAGCGGAGCAGCAAACGTACTGGGTACACTTACCATTCTCGGTGGGGCCACCAGTGCGCAGATTGACGAACTTTTCATTCAGGTGCGGCCGCTGCAGACCGGACGACGCTGGCTGCTGCAACTGTTCTCGAACGATTCCGGATCCGATGTGGAGCTAGGCGACCCGTTGCCGATCGTGGGCCAGAACACGGGGAAAATATCGTACCTGTCGATGAAAGTCCGGATCCCTGCAGGAACGACGATCAAGGCCAAGTGCATGGACAGCGCGGGGACCGGGCAATTGATCGTCGCGGCCCAAGGGCTAGAGTCGGCGACTGGCGTTCCGCGAGGGGCCGCACCAGGCGTGAACGCGTGGAAGGTGCTGGGCCCGGGCGCGGACACGTCAACCAACGTCTACGTCGCGGTCGATGCCGGCGCTTCCGCCAATGTCTTCGGCGCCAACATCACCATCGGCACGACCGCGGCCGCCTTCAATGCGATCGGCGTGTTTTTTCTCAGCGCCGTCTCGGGCAACGTGGACATGATGATGCGAGTGCTCGACGACGGAACCGAAATTCTCCAGTCGATCTATCATCGCGGGGTGAGCGGCGACAACCTGTTCAACTTCACCGGGGTCAAGCGCACCGGAGATATCGCCAGTGGCTCTGTCATCCAAGGGCAACTGAGTTGCAGCGGCAGCACCGTCGGCTCTCGTGAGATGCAAATGGCGGTGCTCTTGCAAAACTTGCCGACCGCGGCGGGCGGTGGAGCGACACGACTCGTGAATGGAGGACTGGTTCGATGAGCACTTATCTCGGGGATTTTCTGCGCGGTGCCATCATTCGCGTTCCGATGAACACGTCGGCCGGCGACGGCGCGAGCATCAATCCGTCCGCGTACGGCACGGTTGAGGTGTTCGCCGACAGCAGCGAAACGGCAATCACGGCGGGCGTCACGGTGCTCAATGACCACAGCACCCGCGATGGCACGCACATGACCCTGGTGGATACGTCGAACGCCGCGTACGTCGCGGGCGTTCACTACACGGTGAAGCGCCACACGATGACGGTGGACGGAAAGAGCGTCAGCGCGTTTGTTGGCGCGTTCTCGCTGCAGCGCGCCACCTCCATGAAACCGGTCGTCGGGATCGCACAAGGCGGCGCGGTCGGGTACGTGGACCTCCCCGCATCGGCGAGTAGTGCCAACGGCGATTACGCGGGCGCGATCGTGCGCGTTCGACATGCGGGCGGAACGGTGGAGGTGCGCGCGCAGGGCGTTACCGGATACGTCGGTGCCACGCGCCGGTTTTCCGTCAGCCCTGCGTTTGCGATCGCGCCAGACAGCACGTCCGAGGTAGAGCTGTTCCTCGCGCCAGTCGCACCAACCGACGCACCGCCAAGTGTCAACGTCGCGACGATGAGCGCGAATGCGCTCACGGCATCGGCGCTCGCCACGGATGCGGTGTCGGAGATTCAGACTGGGCTCCCGACGGCCGCGACGGTGGCGGCCATCAAAGCCATCACCGATACGCTCTCGCTGCAGGCGATCGGACAGGAGGTGTTGCTCTGCCTCGTCATGGCGAGAGGAAACAGGGTAGAGACGCAAGGACTCGAATTGGTGGCGTTCGGCACCGACGGAACGACGGAGATTGCCCGACAGCCGTTCGTCCGTTCGTCTGTCGCGGTGAATCCGCCATCGTCGATCGGCTGATCGGAGGCGCGCGATGTTCACCCTCTTGGTGCCATGGCTTCCCGTCCTCGGCGGCGGATCCTCAGGACTGTCGTTGCCTGTCCTGCCGAGCGAAGACCCGCGGCCGGTGTTCGGCTGGCCGTTCTACTCGGATGCCGGCGTGCTGTATTCCCCGGTGCTCAGCGGGGGCGCATGGGAACCAACGCTCCCGCTGGCCTCGCTCCAGGATCGGAGCTTGTCGAAGGTGGCGCGCTCGGTGGGGACGTCAACGGCGAGCACGCAGTTTTCCGTTGACCTTGGCGCGGATCGAAATGTCGGATTGCTCGCGCTTCCGAAACACAACATCAGCGTTGGCGCGACCGTACGATGGTCGGCTGCGACGAGCGCGGGCGGCTTTGCTTCGCCCGTGTACAGCTCTGGCTGGCTCTCGGTGTGGCCAGAATACACGTCGGTCGAAGATGTGGTCGGGTTGAATGTGTCGCACGTGCACGTGCTGCCAACCGTGACGACCGCGCGCTATTGGCGATGTGAGATCTCGAACGTGTCGAACCCGGCCGGGTACGTGCAGCTCTCGCGGCTGGTGATCGCGGGGGCATGGTATCCGTCATCGGGACTCTCTGTCGGCGCGAAATTCGGCCTTGAGTCTGATACCGAGCGGATCGTCAGCGACGGCGGCGCGGCGATATATCGAGACCGTCCCCTGCGTCGGCTGTGGGACTTTGAAGTCCCAATGCTGGCGGAGTCCGAATCGTTGTCTCTCGTGTGGAAGATCCTGCGCGGCGCGGGCGCGTCCGGACAGGTGCTCTTCGTGTTCGACGTGAACGACCCGTACATGCACGAACGCGCCTTCCTGTGTGTGATGCGCGAATTGTCCGCATTGGATCACCCGTATGCATCCCTGCACGCGGTCGCCTTCCGGCTCATTGAGGAGCTATAATGGCCATACAGCCACATGACGCACTCGAACTGATCGCCAAAGCGTGTGGGGCGATTCTCGGCCTTTGCGCGGTCGTGGTCAGCTTCGTGAAGAGCGTGCGATGGGTCGGGCGCACGGTCAGCGATTTTGTTGACGAAAAGGTCATGCCACCGATTGAGCGTCTCGCGAGCTCCGTGAACGATCTTGCCTCAAGCACGCACGAGAATGGGGCGATGCTGACCGAGTTTATGGCGCAACAGCGCGCCACGAACCTGCAGACCGTCACCGCGATCGCCCACATTGAAGGGCACTTACGGATCGAGAAGGTCGGATGAGTCAGCCCTCGGCCGGATGGATCGAGCGCGCAGGCTTCGGCGACGGACACGGCAACGTCAGCTTCAACAAACTCGTGACGCTGACGTCGCTATGGTTCTTCGGCGCGGCCATCTTCGGCATCATTACGCAGCTACGCGTCGTGCCGCCGTGGTACATCTGGTCATTCGGCTTCGGTGTGGTCGGCGCGGGCTTCGGGCTCAAGGGCTACCTCGGGGCAGCAGCGCGCCGCACAGAGTCTGCAGCGCTCATGGAGAACGTCATCACGACCAACGACTCGACGACGATGATTGAGGCGATTCGTGCGCGACGCGACGAAGCGGCAGGGGTCGACCCGGCATGATCTCGCTTTCGCCCGTCGATCTGCTGTTGCGCGTCTCAGCCGCCAGCGTGGGCGCGTGCGAGTCGCCACCGAACACGAACGCCGGTCCGTATGTCGAGCGCGTCTTGAAACGCACCGGCAACACGAGAGGCGATCCGTGGTGCGCCTCGCAGGTGACAGATTGGGGCGTGCTCGCGCTGGGCGCCGCCTGGCCCGTGCAGAGGACCGCGAGCGTCTCGCTCATGGCCGACTGGGCGCGCAAGGCCGGGTGCCTCATGCCATCCACGGCGCCCGAACCCGGCGACCTGTTCGTGCTCTGGTATCCGTCCAAGCAGCGGTTCGCGCACGTCGGGCTCGTCATCGGCGTCAACGCCGACGGCACCATTGCCACGCGCGAAGGGAACAGTAACAACGCCGGATCGCGAGATGGTTGGCTTGTGGTTGAGAAGACGCGCCGTCTGTCGGAGCGGGACCGGCTGATTCGGTGGACGATGCGCCTATAAAACCTGCCTTTTGACCAATTAGGCGAACATCGCTATACTTGCTGAGTCGGGCGCAATGAGCGCTGGCCAGCACCGCGAACCGCTGATGAGGTTCGCACCGATGGAGCAGTGCAATGGTTCAAGGTTCCCTCCCCGCGTGGTGCCGGATCGTTCGGGAAATCACGCCGGACGTCGCCGCCGCATTTGACAGCCGCCCGACCGTCCGCTCTCCGGGTGACGCCGCCGTCTACTTCGCGAAGCGCCTCGCCGCCGAAGAAGTCGAGGTCTTCGCCGTGATGTGCCTCGATGCGCAAAGTCGCGTGATCTCGATGCAAGAAGTCACCCGCGGGCTCGTGAATTCCTCGTTGGTGCACCCGCGTGAAGTGTTTCGCCTCGCTATCGCGCAAGGTGCGTCGAGCATCATCGTCGCACACAATCACCCGTCAGGTATCCTGACGCCGAGCGCCGAAGACCGCGCCGTGACGACGTCGCTCGTTGACGCCGGAAAGATTCTCGACATTCCGCTCCACGATCATCTGATCATCGGCATGGATGGACACTACGTCTCGTTCGCGAACACCGGCCTGCTCTAACCATCGCTGGGCACCGTCTCCGGACGGTGCCCGCACCACTCACCGGACCTTACCATGACCGACAAGACGAACCAACCCGACGCCGCAGAACGTGCCTACAGCACGACCCCAAGTCCGCCTCAGCGGACGATTGACCACCCGGACGACCGTCCGCCTACCCCCGAAGCACGCGCGGCCTTGGCCACGATGCTGGCTATGACAGCGCCGCATGTCGGGGAGCCGTTCTCACAGCGGCAGCTTGCGCGCAAAGTGCTGGCGGGTCGCAGTTACCAGGCCGTGCAAGGGTGGCTCGCGGGCGACCCGATCCCGCAGGTGACGGCAGAGTGGCTGCTCAACGATCTGCAGCGCATCGATGCTAGAGCAGAAGACCGGATGTTGCGCGTCGCCGCAGATGAAATCGCGGTCGTCGTTAAGCGCTGAGTCTGCGTCGCCGAGTCAACACACGTCGTCGCGCTCCGTGTGCGCAAGCCACCGAACAAGCCAGTCAGACGGCCACGGACGAGCGAGAGTGACGATTGGTCAAGCAGGGCGGTAGAGAAGAGCAGAACGGCGGCTCCGTAGAGGAGCCGCCGTTTCGCCTTCCGGCTACATCGCTTTCCTGTCCCGACGTCGTCGCAGGAAAAGCAGCCCGGCGAGCCCGACGGACAGCATTGCGTAGGTACTCGGCTCCGGAACGGAGATCGGGTCAAAGAGCGAGCCCGGCACCACGTCGCACGGATCGGCTCCTTGCGGGTACCGGCCGGTACTGGCGCACGTGTTGTAGTCGTCAGTGGTGCGCGACAAAAGCTCGACCGCTACGATCGCGTCCGTGATGTCCGGCCGAGCCCCTGAGAAATCAAAGCGGCTCTCTCCCCACCCGGTCACGTACTGCGTGAAATCCGGCGCCGTGCACGGCGTGACCGCGAACCCGCTGACGACGCGGCTTGGATCGCATGCGTTCTGCGAAAAATTCGGATAATCCACGATCCCGCCTTTGCCGGCGCCGTACGAGAACGCTGGGGAGCCAGGGCCGATGCGGATCTGATATGTCGCGGCGGGCACCAGCGGCGACAGCACTTTCACATCGAGCAATCCGACCGCTGATACCCGAAAAGCTGGCGCGGAATTCGTTCCCGTCACGCCGGAGTAATCCCAGAATTTCAGCGTGATGTTCTGCGCAGATCCGTAGAATGCCACGACCGCGATACACGACCTCGGTCCACCGGGATAGCCGAGGGTTGCCTGGTCAAAACAAAAATCCCACGTGCGCACCTGCGCAGCGGCAGGACGTGACGGTATAGCCAGCGCGATCGCGAGCGCCGCTACGGTAAACACTCGTTGCATTGAACTGCTCCATGAAAAGGTGACCTGCACATAAGCGCTCCAGCGCGAGAAGCTCCGTGAATCATTGCGCATGGGCACACCGTTGCGCAAACTCACGAGCCGTGCTCATGTGTACGCGATGCCGCGATCAACGCACGCGCTGACCTCTTTTGCCAACAATGCACCGCCTCCGCATGCCCGGTGATCACGCCGATTTGGTCCGGACTGTCGTGCTCGCGCGTCGGAAACGTTCTGTTTGGTTGCACGTGCAACACGCTGCCGTCTTCTGCCTCGCGCTTCGATGGTGCGTTCTGTCGACAGATATCCCCAGATATCCCTCGCGAACGCGGTCAGCCGACGCGAGCGGATCGAACGGCTCGCCGCCGCTGGCCTGTGCCCGCCGCGTGACGGGAGTTCGCGCTGACGTTGCGATGACGCGGCGGGTTACTGTCGCGTCACTGCCGAGAGAAGCCGTATGTCGTATCGCACGCCGCGCGAAGCGAACGCGCGAGCGCGCGGCCTTTGCGGTCCATCTTCTCGACGTCCGCATCGAAAACAACCACGGAACCCATCGCAACGAAGAACTGCTCGCCGGTGTACCCGCCGAACCGGTTCTTGCTGTTCACCATGCCGCACGCAACGAACTGTGAATCCCCACCTGCCCAAACGCTGCCGAAGCGCGCCGACTCCGGGTCCAAGAGTCGAGCCTCGACACTGCGTTTCGCTAGACGAACGACTTGTGACGCTCTCCCTCGTAGCATCCGTATGTTCTGACGTTCAATGCGCACGCTATCAGGGAGAGCCGCTTCAGCCGCCGCCTCTTTCTCTGACGCTGACGGCGATATGAATAGCCACCACACCAGTGCGCCCAGAAGCGCAACGACCGCCAACGTAATCACCCATGCGATCACTCTCGTTTGCTTGTCGTCGGCCGCCTTCTCGCTCGCCGATAGCGTAGGCGCTAGGCCCTTCTTCACGCGCTCTTCTGCAACACGCTGACGCAACGCGCTCGCAACCGCACCGCACGACGGACACGATTTCGCTTCAGTGCTGACTTGCTTTCCGCATTCGTGACAGTACGTCAATGCCATGTGTTTTGGTCCTCGGCGGATGAATTGGGCTTCACGTAACGGCGTGGAGCGTTTGGATTGCACTGTCAGTAGAGTTCGCTAGGTTCGCCGTCTCGCCTACTTCACCCTCGTGTATCAACGGCCATGACCCGTCTCACCGATGCCTGAACCTCTCCTGTGCCGCTACGTTGTCGCATCGCCGTTGCTTCACCCAGTCGCTGCGCGCGTGGGCGATGTGATCGTAGTCCGACCCGGTCATGAAACACACCCGATAGCCGTTGTCCGACGCATTGCCGATGAATGGACGTTGATTCGCGTTGGGCCACCGAACTACGGCGCGATCATCCTGCGAGAAGCCGAGGGGGCGCTCATCCAGTTGACCGCTTCTTCGTCTTCGCTGGCTGGCCATACGCTCTTGCGTTCGGCGTAGTTCCTAATGAGGCGGCGTCGATCTTCGCGATCTCCTTCGTGACCGCCTGATCGTGCATCCCCTGCCGCAACCGTTTCGCGCCCGCCTCTAGAAGCTGCGCCGCGAATTCCAGGACCCACGCCGCCTGCTCCGCTTGGCCGCGACGCACTAGCTCGGTTACGGGATCGGATTCACGTGAAACCGTGCTTCCCTTGCTGTAGAGCGAGGCCATCCTTTCGGCCACTTTCGCCGGAATAGGCCGCGCCCCCGTCTCGTATCGAGACAGTGTCACTCGGCTAATGTCGAGATCCGTCGCGGCTTCATCCTGACCCAGACCGGCGTCTTCGCGTCGTCGCTGCCATTGCAGACCGACTGCCTTGTTATCCATGTATCCGGCTGGGGGTTGCGCGTGCAACCGCAAAGGTTATGCTTGTATCCGACAGGCAGTTAGCGAACACTCACTAAGCCGAAACGATAATGCCCAACGGACCACGTCGCCAACGATTGCTGAGGACGACCCCGCTTTCCGTGTCCTTTTCTCTCGAAGAGCGCGAGAAGGTCACGCGAGCCTCTGAGCTGTCGGCGCCGTCGGTGAGCGCCTTCATCCGAGAAGCAGCCGTGCGTCGTGCGGACCGCGAACTGGCGAAGGCAGAAAAGGACAGTGCGACAGAGAAAGCCACTGACAAGGCCGCAGCCGCCGAAGCAGCGGCGTGAGTTGGTGGCCCTGAGTCCCAGGGCAGCAGGTGCAGGACATCGGTTGGCATGAGCCAACGATGCAGGACCGGCGGGGGCGCCGGAACACACACAGCGAGGGGAAACCCTCGCACAACCGAGGATGGGGGCCATGAATGCGAAGCGAACGAACACGCGCACCACCATGAAGGCCGTGCGGGCATGGGGCGAAGTCTGGCTCCACTCGCGCGGCGAGCTGCGGGCAGGCGGCGTGCGCGGCGATCTCCGCCGGATCGATGATCGCGCGGCGGGGGTGCGTGGTCGCGCGGTGCCGGTGCAGCACTACAACGACGCGCTTGAAATGGCGCAGCACGGCATGACGCGGGCGCAGTGGAAGGAGCGGGTGCGCATGGCCGTCGAGCATTTCATCGACCTCGCCTACGACACCCACGAGCAGAGCGAAGCGCAGCGGGCGTCGTAAACGCACATGGCCCTCGGGGGCGAGGACCATGGCGGAGAACAGGGCGGCGCGCACAGCGCCGATCACAACATACACAGGGGATAGGGCGAATGCGACTCACCATGAAAACCGTGCATGACGGGGCCATTGTCACCGCGACGGTCGCCGCGCGCACCGATGGACTGGAACGGACCTGCTCGCAGTTCTTCGAGGATGCCGCGACGGTCGCCGACGTGCGGCAGCGGATGGCGGAACAGGTGGCGCGGGAGATCGCCTCGACGGACGCGGCGCGTGGTTCAGCACGCACCGTGTGTGGCGGGGCGGCATCATGAGCTACGCCGACTACACCAACAGCCTCGGCGGCCCGCGCGACGGCGGGATGATGACGAACCGCGAGGAACGCGAGCGCGACGAAGTGGACGCCATCGTGGCACGCCTGACCGCGCGCTACGGCGACGACGCGCTGAAGCGCTACCTGCGCCTGGAGGCTGACGACATCGTGCGCGAGTTCTCCAGCGAGGCGCGCGACGAGGCCGACGACCGGCTGTGGCAGCGCATGAGCGAGGGCGAGCGGCAGTTGGCCGACGTGCATCAGGGCCCGGACTCGTGGCTCGCGAATGCGGACGTAATGGAGGCGAAGTACGCGCGCCGCCACGCGCAGCAGACGCGGATCGTGATCCCGCAGTGGATCAGTGAGTGTGCGGCATGAGCGCGCAGACCTTGGAATACGGCAGTGCAGCATGGGTGGCGGATCGTGCCAACTACATCGGCGCCAGCGACGTGCCGCAGATCCTCGGCCTCTCGCCGTTCGGGTCCGCGTACGACGTGTGGCTGAGCAAGCGCGGCCTCAGCACCGTCGACGAGTCGCCGGCGATGCGCTGGGGCCATCTGCACGAACCGAACATCGCCGCCGAGTACCAGCGGCAGTTCCCTGACGTGCAGTTGGAATCGGTCGGCACGATGCCGCATCCGCAGCACCCGTGGCTGCGCGCGACCGTGGATCGCCTGGTGCATCGCCCCGACGGCATCGTGCATCCGCTCGAGATCAAGTCCACGAGCCAATACCTCGGCGGGATGTGGGGCGAAGTCGGCACCGACGATATCCCCGATCACGTGCTGGTACAGGCGCAGGTGCAGCTGATGGTGCTGGGGCTGTCGTGGGGGCACGTCGCGGTGCTGGTCGGTCACAGTGATTGCCGCCTGCCGTACCTGGTCGAGGCCGACCGCGAGCTCCAGCAGATGATCGTCGACGCGTGTCATGACTTCTGGCACACCAACGTCGACGGCGGCGTGGAACCCGAGATCTCCGGACCGAACACCGAACGCCACCTCAAGCGGAAGCATCAGACGCACACTGATGTGGTGCGCGACATCGACGGTGGAGACGCGATGGTGCTCGCCGAGTACTTCGCGACGAAGGCGCAGCGCGAGGCCCTCGAAGCGATCGAGCAGGGCCATCGGGCGCAGCTCATGAAGCTCATCGGCGACGACTACGGCATTCGCAGCGCGGCCGGGAAGGTGATCTGGTATGGCGTGAAAGGCCGCACGTCGGTCGATGCGAAAGGGCTGCTCGCGCACATGAAGGTGCCTGACGAGGTCCTGCAGTCGTTCACGAAGTTGGGCGCACCCTCGCGCACGTTCCGTGGTTATCCCCAGGGGGATTGATGTCGACCAGTGTGATGGAGCAGGACACGAGAACCACGGCCGTGGCGGTCAGTGAGCCCGAGCCGATCGACCAGCGCACGCGCCAGGTGATGCAGCTCGTCGGTGGTGATCGCGCGCGCGCCGAGAAGGTGCTGCGTGTCGCCGCGAACGCGGTGCAAAAGGTGCCGGCACTCGCGCAGGTCGACAAAGGCAAGCTCTGGATGGCCATTCTCGACGTGGCCTCGATGAATTTGCCCTTCGGATCGCGCGGGGCGTATCTCGTGCCGTACCAGAACGACGTGACGGTGATCGTCTCACCGCACGGTCTGATCGAGATGGCGTACCGTCATCCCCTGGTGAAAGCAATTCAGGCGCGCGTGGTGCGTCTCGGCGAACCGTTTCGCATCGCGTATGCCCCTGAGGCGATCGTTGTCCACGAACCGCTGGTCATCGGGGACGCAGGCGAGATGGTTGGCGCCTACGCCATCATCGACCTCACGACCGGTGGCCGCGTCGTCGAGTGGATGACGAAGGCCGAGGTGATGAAGGTGAAGGCGGTCTCCAAGAGCGCCAATGGCAGCAGCAGCCCGTGGCGCCAGTGGGAAGAAGAGATGTGGCGGAAGACGGTCCTCAAGCGCGCGATGAAGTACGTGCCGCAGAGCGAGGACATGCTCCGCGCCTTTGAGCGCGAGGATTCCGACGCGGACTTCGAGGTGATCGCCGACTCGTCCGCGCAGATGGGCACCGCGCTCGCAGCGCCGACGGGAACGGCGGGCGTGCGCGAGCGACTGCGCCAGCGCCGCGAGCAGGCCGCACCGGACACGACCCACGAACGCGAACCCGGCCAGGAGGGTTAGACCATGAAAATCATCAGCCTCCACGCCGAGAACGTGAAGAAGTTGCGCGCGGTGTCGATCACGCCCGACGGCAACATGGTGCAGATCACCGGCGCGAACGGGGCCGGCAAGAGCAGTGTGCTCGATGCGATGTGGATGGCGCTGGCGGGCAAGAGTGCCGCGCCGTCGCAGCCGGTCCGCGCAGGCGAAGAGGAAGCCCGCATCCGTCTCGACTTGGGCGATCTCATCGTCACGCGGAAGTTCACGTCCGATGGGGCGACATCCCTGTCCGTGACCACAGCGGACGGCGCGAAATACGCCTCCCCGCAAACGATGCTGGACAAGATGCTCGGCGCACTCACGTTCGATCCGCTCGCCTTCACGCGCATGACGCCGAATGCACAGCGGGGCGAGTTCGCGCGGCTGCTCGGCATCACCGACCAGCTGGCGACGCTGGAGCGCGATCGTGCCGACTGCTTTGCGGAGCGCACGAACGTCAACCGTGATCTGAGGCGGGCCGAGAGTGTCGCCGCATCGCTGCCGGTGGTCGAGGCGTGCGAGCTGGTGGATGTGTCGGCGACGATCGCGGACCTGCGCGCGGCGCGTGATCACAACGTGGTCGTCGAGAAGGAGCGCCTACGGCGCAGCCAGCTGTCACAGGCGACCAAGGACAAGCGGTCCGAGGCCCAGCGGTACCGCGACGAAGCCGCGCGCCTGATCCAGCGCGCCGAGGACTGCGAGTTCGTGGCGCTCCAGGAGGAGACCGCCTTGTCGAAGCTGCCTGCCATCGCGGACACGCAGGACGTCGAGATCATCGAAGCCACGATCGCCGACGCCGAGCGCATCAACACGCAGCACCGCGCGTACACGCAGTTCGTGGAGGCGCGCTCGCTCGTGCAGCAGCTGCAGCAGGAGGCCGACGAGCTCACCGCGGCTATCGCAGAACTCGATGTCGCGGCGCGTGCACTGGTGGCTGGGGAGTCACTACCGATCCCCGACCTCGGGGTCACCGACGACGGCGTGACCTACAAAGGCCTGCCGCTCGACCAGGCATCGAGCGCCGAGCAACTGCGCGTGTCCGTCGCGATCGCGATGGCGATGCACCCGAAGCTCCGTGTGCTCCGCATTCAGGACGGCTCGCTGCTCGACGACACCTCGCTGGCCCTCATCGCCAGCATGGCGGACGCGCACGATTACCAGGTGTGGGTGGAGCGGGTGGGGACCGACGCCAAGGTCGGGATCATCATGGAGGACGGGACCGCGCGGGTGGTTGGTGCGGTCCCGGTCATCGAAGCGGCTGTCGAATAAGTGCTCCCACGTCGTCGCCGCGCTGCGGTGGCGCAACCCATCTCTCCTTTACCTCGCAATCCCATGACTGCAACGACACACGACCAACCGACGGCGCCGCCGGTGGAGTCCACTCCGACCTTCCAGACGCTCGTCACCGCGTGCGAGGATGGCGCGCTGTTCGATGAGTTGAACACCCGCGTGCGCGAACTGGTGGCGACGATGCACCAGGAGCAGCAGGCACGCGGTGGGAAGCCGAAGGGCGCGCTGTCCGTCTCGTTCAGCTTCTCGCTCGACTCCGGCGGCATCATGGAAGTCAGTGCCGCCGTCGCCGTGAAAGAACCGAAGACCGAGCGCTCGCGCACGATCTTCTACCGCCTGCGCGACAACTCGCTGTCCCCGAACAACCCGAAGCAGCTCACGATGGACCTCGCCGCGCCGCGTCACGTGGACGCGCCGGCCGCCATGAAGATCGTCTCCTAATCCAGGACCCCCTATGTCTGTCACACTCAAGCCGGCCCCGACGCCCGCCCCACGCGCGCTGCCGACGAACCCCGCCGATGCGGACGCCATCATCACCGCCGTCGAGCGGCTCAGCGGCTATCAGGCGCTGACCATCGCCGGCGCGCGCGGAGAGGCCGCCGTCTGCGCGATCCTTCCCACCGGCAAACGGGTGGAGTCGTTGAAGCCGCTGCTCGAGCAGTTCGCCTTCGCGCCGGATCGCATCAGCGGCATGGCGACGCTGCGCGATGAGGCCTCGTTCGTGGCCCACGTGCGCGCGATGAAGGAGCCCACGACGGCGATCTTCGCGGATCCTGATTTCGGGAAGCCGTCACTCACGGCCGTCTACGACTACCACGCGGTGAGCACGGAAGAGCTGCAGCTCCCGAACTTCTGCGTGCATCGCGCGCTCTGGCCGCTGACGCTATCGAAGGAGTGGACCGCCTGGGCGAATCAGAGTGGCAAGGCGCAGTCCCCCACCGACTTCGCCGAGTTCCTCGAGCGCCACGTGCCGGATGTGTATTGGGGCGATCTCATGTCCGACTACACGAAGCAGCTGATTGCGCAGCTCGAGCTCCGGCTCGCGACCCCGTCGCAGCTGATCGCGCTGTCGCGCAACATGCAGGTCAACGTCGACGCTTCAGTGAAGCAGGCGCAGACGCTCAGCTCCGGTGAGATCGCGATCGTCTACGTCGAGACCCACAACGATGGCGAGGGTCAGCCCATCCGCGTGCCGAACGCGTTCTTGATCGCGATCCCGGTGATCCAGGGTGGCCCGACGTATCAGCTGCTGGTGCGGCTCCGCTACCGGCTCGCGTCCGGCAAGGTCTCATGGTTCTTCGAGCTGCACCGCGCGGACGTCGTCTTCGATGCGGCCGTGCAGGAGATCTGCACGCGCGTGGCCAGTGAGACCGGACGCCCGGTCTACCTCGGCTCGCCCGAGAAGTAGAGGCGCCGACCATGCACCAAGTCAGCCACCAGCTCGCATCGCTCGCGTCCACATGGGAGCAGGAAGTCGAGCGTCGTCGAAAGATGTCGGCGCACGACGCGATGGCGGATGCGATCGAGTACTGCGCCTCGGAGCTCCGCTCGGAGCTCCGGCGTGCGACCGATGGCGACGTCGAGCTCACGCCGGACGAATACGCGGCGCTGCACGGGAAGTCCTCGAGTACCGTGCGGCGGTGGTGCAAGAGCGGACGGCTGGTCTCGCGCGCGGTCGGGCGTGAGTATCGCATCCGGAAGGGCGAGCCGTGTCCGGACCTGCGCACCAGCGTGGCCGCATGACGCGCCCGACCGTGGAAGCGCGCGTCGCGGACGCGTTCCCGCAAGCCATCGCCAAGCACACCATGACGGTGCTGCTCGATCAGCATGTGCACCGGCATCTCGTCTGCTCGGAGCCGGGTACGTGGGTGCATGGGTTCACCATTACCACATGGCCTGGTGAGCTGTGCATCAGCGGCGACATGGGGACGTTCGTGTTCCGTCGCCTGCCGGACATGTTCGCATTCTTCCGCAACGACGCCGGTCGCGTGAACATCGACTACTGGCACGAGAAGGTGCTGGCGTCGGATCGCGCTGTCGGCACCCAGAAGTACAGTGCGGAGGAGTTCGTCGAGCGGGTTACCAAAGATCTCGAAGAGTGGCTGGTCGAGCATGAGATCGACGAGGAGACGAAGCAGGCCGCTCGTCTCGACTTCAAGTGGGATGTGCTGTCGCGAGCCGATGATGGCGAAGCGGAGGCGCGTCAGGCCGCGCGCGACTTCCAGATCAGCGGCGAGCAAGTCTTCGTCGATTTCTGGGAAGTCTCGCTCTCGGAGTACTCCTACCAGTTCGCGTGGTGCTGCCACGCGATCGTGTGGGCGATCCAGCAGTGGGACGCGCGGACCGACAGCGTCGGGCACACGAAGGCGGTTGCATGAGCGGCACATCGTACACGCCGAACGGTTTCGTCGTGGCCAATCTGCGCATGATCGCACTGAACTACGGGCTCCTGCTCGGTGCCGCTGGCATGGACGGCGACGACCTGACAGAAGGGCTCAAGCATGCGCGCATGCTGCGTGAGATGGCGGACGAGTTCGAGAAGATCGTCGGAGCGAGTGCCGACCGCTCCGCCACGACGCAGGGACCGGACGACGTCGCCGCGCTTCGCCCGTTCGCACTGCTGGGCGCGCGCGTGCTGCGTGATATGCGGGACGCGGGTAATCTCGACGTCTGCGGAGGCGACATCCAAGAGTGGGCATCCGCATCCGGCGTGCTCCGCATTGAGAAACGTACGGTGCCGTGCGGTCCGTGTTGCATCTGCGCGGAATTCTATGAGGATGCCGACGTCGCCGAGTGCTACGTGGCCAACGACAGCGCGATGTTCGACTACCTCGCGGATGAATGCGAAGCGCTCCGAAAGGCGCGCGCGCAGGCGGACGCGTAGCTATGGCGCGCGCGAAGAAAGACGAGCCGTGGGTGTACACGGTGGGGCTCCTGCCGCACCGGGTCACGGCGTACGAAGACGTCGCGCGCAAAGGCATCGTGTACCTGCGCTGGCGCATCGCCGGCGAGTGGAAGCGGAAGTCGCTCGGCTACGGCGTGCGCAATGCCAAAGGCAAGGTGGAGTCCACCGCCGAGGCGCGCGCGCAGGAGGCAGCGAAAGCGAAGTACCAGCAGCTCATCGCCGGCGGGTTCATGCCGGCCGCGCCGACGGCGCCGCTGACGATTGCCGAGGGCTGGGCACTGGCGATCGATCCGGAGCGCGGGCGCTGGAATAAGACGACCGCCCATCGTGACGAGATGGAGCGTGCGGTGACGCGAGCGAAAAGTGTCTGGGGCGCATCGACGCCATGGAACGCGATCGACCGGGGCGAAGTGCGCCGTCTCTGGCGGAAGGAGCTCGCGCGACTACGAGCCGCCGGCAAGGTCGGGGCGCGCTCGACGGAGATCGTGATCGCGCGCGTGATGGCGTTGGCCGCGTGGCTGCGTGATGAGCAGAAGATCGCGCCGACTGCGTGTCTGCCCTGGGGGCAGATGAAGGAGGAGATGGCGAACGACATCGGCAGCGTGACGATCAAGCGCGACCGCTACACGATGGACGAGTTCCGACAGCTCCTGCAGCACGCCGCATCCGTCGATCCGCGCTTCGGCCTGTTGCTCGCGGTCGGGGCCGAGTACCGCCTCGGGCAGGTCGCGCGCTGCTACCGTCGGCACTTGCACTGCGACGCCGGCACGCTGGTCATCGCGGGCGCGGGGAAGAAGCGCGGCACCACGATTCGCTTGACGTCAGGACAACTGGCGTCGGTGACCGAGGCGCTCGATGCGGGCTATCTCGCGGGCATGGAGCGCGCCTACGTGGCGCAGCAGCTCCCCGACTACCCGCTGTTCGTCGGGGGGCATCTGCCCGCGCGAGACGGCGTGCCGTACACGCGCCCGGATCACGCGAGTCGTGGTCCCGTCGATCGCACGGCGATGCGGCGCTGGCTGCGTGACACGGAGCTGGCGGCAGGGATCACGCATCTCGCCGGGCGTGGGTGGTACGGTCTGCGACGCATCGCGGTCGATGCCGCGAAGGGCGCGGGGATCTCGCGGGAAGGGCTGCAGCAGTCCGGCGGGTGGAGCGACACGCAGATCCCCGATCGCATCTACGCAGATCAGGAAGCGTTGGAAGCACGCGAGGAAGCGGCGCGCGTGCGCGCGGTACTGCGGGGCGAAAATCGACCCGCCATCGACCAAAACGGAGCAAGCCCCGACGAGGCATCGTCAGGGCTTGCAAACAGTCAACAGGGGAAGTGACGCTATGACAACGACTTGCAGGAGCGTTGAAACAGTGGGCCTTGTAGGAGTTGAACCTACGACCTCACGCTTATCAGGCAGACCGTACGCTCACGATGACGCGCAGAGCACGCGGCGCTCTATGGTTGTGCGGTCGGCCTTCGTGCGCGGGTTGGGTGCAGGGGTCGGGGCGAATGTGGTGCCGTGGGTGGAGCAAAACAGAGCCTGCGCGCACGAATCGGCGCCGGAAACTGCGCGCGAATTCAAGCGTGCGCTCCAGCCGGCGGATCGCGCCCGTCGCGCGGCGTCGGATCGCCAGATCGCCACCGCAAACGCGGCCATCCAGCGCCACCCGGAGCGGCATCGGGCCCGCGTCGCCGTGAAGAACGCGGTCCACCGCGGGCGCCTGGTCAAAGGACCGTGCACGGTTGGGGTCGACTGCCTTGGACGGATCGAAGGGCATCACGTCGACTACACCAAGCCGCTCGAGGTGCAGTGGCTGTGCAAGCGGCACCACATCGCGGCGGACCGCGCGCTTCGCGTCCAGGCGGTGGCGTCATGACCCACTATCAGATCAAGCACCGCTGGACGGGCGCGGTGCTGTACGAAGGGGAGGCAGAGACACTGGGTGCATTGGTGGGCACGGCGGTGAATGCGGGCGCATCGCTCGTCGGCGCATCGCTCGTCGGCGCATCCGTGCTGCCCGGAGGCGTCACGTTCAAAGAGTTCGTGGACAACGTGGTCCCAGCGCTGCTCGCAGCGGACGGCGTCGCACTCGCGGACGTCGTCACGACGGAGCAACGGGCGTGCCACGAGTGGAGCAACTGTCCCATGCACACGGTGTTCGGGGCCAATCAAGTCAAAGACGTGCCCGCCGTCTGGCGCTCGCACGCCGACCTGTTCCTCGCGCTCTTTGACAGCAAGATCCTCACGCTCGAGATGGTCCGCGCGGCGTGCAAGCTCGATGCACAGAAGGTGGCCGCATGACCGCCCCCTTCTGGCTCCTCGCCCTCGTCCTCGTCCTGCTGATCGTCGCCGCCGTCTGCGTCTACGCCGCTATCACGTCCGAGGCGGTGCAGGCCGCGTCGGACCTCACGGAGGACGGGCAATGAGCGGGATTACCCTCATCCAAGAACACGCGATCCGCGACGTGCTGGCGTCCATGCCGACGCTCGCGCAAGGGCTCGGCACGAAAGAGCGCGCGTGCAGCTTTGCCGCGATCAACCTCGCCCTCACGGGCAAACTCACCGATGCGGTGCCGGACTGCGCGAGCCCGGTGCTGTGGCGCTGGGGCATCGTCGTGCAGGACTACGCCACCGCGTCGGTAGTGCGCGATAATCCTCGCTGGCGTGCGGCGCTGCCGTTCGCTGCCGGGGCGGGGCGCGCGCACGAAGCGGAGCGGCTGGCGCTGATCCTTGACTGGATGTGGGAGGCATTGCCGCTCGTGCAGCCGCGCGCCTATGCACGCGGGTATGGCAAAGCGTGGCGGCGCATGTGTACGGAGCGGACACCAGGAGCGGCGCGAGCCGCTGCCGCTGCCGCTTACGCTGACGCTGCCGCTTACGCTGACGCTTCCGCTGCCGCTGCCGCTTCCGCTTCCGCTGCCGATGCCGCTGACGCTGCCGATTCCGCTGCCGATTCCGCTGCCGATGCCGCTTACGCTGCCGCTTCCGCTGTCGCTGCCGCTTCCGCTGACGCTGCCGCTGACGCTACCGCTGCCGCTTCCGCTGCCGATGCCGATGCCGCTGACGATGCCGATGCCGCTGACGCTACCGCTGCCGCTTACGCTAACGCATGGCGGCAACTCGACCCGTGCGGCTTACTGGAACGTTTGATCGCGGTGGGTGCCGCATGAGCGCGCG
>JANNEV010000608.1:0-2300 GCA_031379145.1 Gemmatimonadaceae bacterium | reverse complement strand
CCCAACCGGCACCCCAACCGGCTCCAAGTTCTTGAGGGACGACAATTCCTGGCAGACTATTTCGGGCGGCGGCGACGCCTTGGTAGCGAATCCCCTTTCGCAATTCGCGGCCACGACCTCGGCGCAGTTGTTCGGCGTCGTTTCCGACGAAACTGGCAGCGGCACTGGAGCGCTGGCGGTGTTCAACCTGACACCCTCGTTCAAGGGGACGGCAGTCAACGGGGCAGTGATTCGGCTGGTTGAGGCGACCGACAGCGGGGCCAACTACGTTGACCTGGTTGCTCAAGATTCGTTGAGCGCGAACTACGTGGTCCAGCTTCCAGCTTCGAGCGGGACGCTTTATGTGTCGGCGGGCACGGACGTTGCCGTGACCGATGGCGGCACGGGCCGTTCCACGAGCACGACGGCTTACGGGCTGATCGCGGCCGGCACGACGGCGACCGGCGCTCACCAGACGCTTGCGGCGGGATTGACGACCGAATTGCTGGTCGGTGGCGGCGCATCGGCATTACCTGTCTGGACCACGGCGACGGGCAGCGGCGCTCCCGTGCGGGCCACCTCCCCGACGCTGGTGACTCCAGTGCTCGTCGCGGCCACGGCCACGACGGTCAACGGACTCACGGTCACGACCACCTCGAGCGGCGTGTTGACGATCCCCAACTCGGTCACGCTCACCGGTCCAGCTTCGAGCGGCACAGCGGCGACCTTGGGCAACGCCGAAACCTTCAGCGGGGCGAAGACCTTCTCAAGCACGATCCGCAAGCAAGGCGTGACGATCACCGATGCCACCGCGATGGGCGCACTCCAGATCGACGTCACGAAACCGCTCAACACCAAGAGCGTCGCGGCGGATTCGACCTTCACCTTTTCCGGCACACCGGCCACGGCTGAGACGTTGTTCGCGATGCGGCTGAACAACACCGACACCGCGCGGCACACCATGACCATCCCGTCGTCCCTGGTGGACGGCGTCGCGACGACGACTTTTACGCTGGATGCCTCAAGCGAATGCCTGGTGACGTGGGTTTACGATGGCGGCAGCTACCATCTCTACGGCGCACCGCTGACGGTCAACGATCTGACGGCCGATACAGTGCCGACCACCAGCGACTATCGGCAGACCTGGGACGCCTCGGCGGCGAAGCACAAGAAGGTGGCCGAGGGCACACTGCCGCTGGTGTCCGTCGAGACGGGCGAGATCGCGGATGATGCCGTGACCGCGCCGAAGCTCGCGAACATGGCTCAAAACACGATCAAAGGCCGCGTTACCGGCAGCACGGGCGACCCTGAGGATTTGTCGGCGGCGAATGTCCTCACTATTCTGGAATCGGGCGGGTCAAATATCCTGCTCGCGTCCGAAGTGGACACAGCATCGGAGGCGGATGCGCTCATGCAGCTCCCCGTGGAGATCTGCATCGCCGCGAGTGACGAGACCACGGCGATCACGACGGGCACGGCCAAGGCCACCTTCCGCGCGCCCTACGCCTTCACGGTCACGGCCGTTCGCATGAGCCTCACGACGGTCAGCAGCTCGGGCCTGCCCACGGTGGACATCAACGAGGGCGGCACCACGATCATTTCGACGAAGCTGACCTGCGACGCGAGCGAGAAGACCAGCACCACGGCCGCGACGCCGGCCGTGATCAGCGACGCGGCGATTGCGGATGACGCGGAGATCACGATCGACTTCGACGTGGCTGGCACCGGAGCAACCGGCGTGAAGGTGTGGATTCTTGGCTACCGCTGAACATGAAAACTTCTCGGCGACAATTCGGAAAATGGATGATGCGCGGCGGGTTGCTCGTGCCGTTCGTGGCCCCACGCGTAGTCAAGGCTGCCGCCGTGGTCATCAATCCGTATCGGTACGCCTCCGCCCCCGTCACCTACGACTTCCGCGAAACCTTCGAGGGGACTGGCTATTCTGAAACGGGCTGGACCGAGGACATTTCCACCAAGGGAATAGTGGACGAAGATTACGTCACGAACATCTTGAAGGGCTCGCAGTCCTGTCGCGTTCAGCACCCCACGGGCGCCTCGTTCCTCTATCGCACGCAGACCGGCACTCCCATATCGTTCTCATGGATGTGGAAGCCGCTTGGAACCGCTCCAACATTCACGAGTTTCGTCAGCTGCTCCAGCACGGGAAACTATTACGACGACGCGCTCGTGCGGGTGCGGATTCAAAACACCGACCAGATTCAGTTTCAGCTCAACGGTGCGGCGGTTGGTTCGGATGTGAACATAACGGCCAACGGAGTCTACCGTTTCTGGCTCGACTGGGTTCAAAACGGAACAACGAC
>JANNEV010000593.1:0-1841 GCA_031379145.1 Gemmatimonadaceae bacterium | reverse complement strand
TGGCGACTTCGATGACTACTGGTCTTTCCACGTCGCTCAAGACCAACTTCGCCTCTTCCCGCCAGGCCGATGGGCCGTCGTCGCAAAATAGACACACCCGAACGAAGGCACGAAAAGGTCCGACTTGGTCCACTTTACCGGTGTTACGGGAAGGTATAAAGTGGCCCCCGTTGTCAAGACCATTGTTTGCTTTGAATAAGCTAAGGTCGTCCGGGGTTCTTGGTCCGCGTTTCGGGCGACCGCGTGAGCAGCCGCCCGTAGCCGTTCCGGCACTGGAATCGGCGCTCGGGGCGCATCCCTGCGGAGCCCTATCCTCCGTTCCAGTTTCATCAGTGTAATCCATCCATTCCGGCCACAAGGCGTCAAATCCCAGGGGTTCGGGGACAGAGTCCCCGATTCGATCAGCGAGTCGCTTCCTGATAGACTGCCGCCGGAGTGCGGTAGTTCAAACTCTGATGCGGCCTCTGGTGGTTGTAGAACTCGATCCATTTCTCGATACCGAGCCGGGCCTCGCTCACCATCTGATAGTCCTTCAGGTACACCTCCTCATATTTCAACGAACGCCACAGCCTCTCGATGAAGATGTTGTCGAAGCAGCGCCCGCGTCCATCCATGCTGATCGCGACGCCTCGCTTGAGCAACTCGCCGGTGAAGCGCTCGCTGGTGAACTGCGATCCTTGATCGCTGTTGAAAATCTCCGGTCGCCGTCGCCGCAGCGCGGCGGCCAACGCCTCCAAGCAAAACTCCATCTCCATCGTCACCGACAGCGACCAACTGAGCACGAACCGACTGTGCCAGTCCATCACCGCCACCAGATAGCAGAAGCCCTGTGCCAGCCGGATGTAGGTGATGTCCGTGCTCCAGACTTGATTCGCCCTTTCAACATTGACGTTTTTGAGCAAGTACGGGTAGATCTTGTGACCTTCGCCGGGCTGGCTCAGTTTGGGCTTCGGATAAACCGCCTCCAGGCCCATCACTTCCATCAGTCGCGCTACGCGTTTGCGATTCACCTCCTGTTTCTTGTTGTCCCGTAGCCAGGCCGCCATTCGTCTGCTACCGAAGAACGGCGTCTTGGTGTACTGCTCGTCGATCCATCTCATGAGCCGCAGGTTCTCTTCGCTCTCGCCCAGCGGCGTGTAATAGAGGCTTGCCCGATTCACGCCCAGCAGTTCGCTTTGGCGGCGAATGCTGATCGTGTCGTGGCCCCAGTCCACCATCCGCCGCAACTCGTCAGTCGAGCAGCCCAGCTTTTTTTTTTAAGCCAGTCCAACTCGACCTTCAGTCGCCCGATCTCTTCGAACAGCGCGGTGGTCTCCACTTCGCCTTGGACAGATTTGCGCCGACCGTCCACGAACAGGTCGGGCAATTGGTCCTGTGCCAGTTTCCGCCACTTCGCGATTTGGATCGGATGCACCTTGAACTGCGAGCCCAATTGGCTCAGCGTCTTCTCGCCACGCAGGGCATCCAGCGCTACCCGCGCCTTGAACTTCGCACTGTAAGTCTTTCGTGTCGCCGTCATCAACCGCTCCTTGTCAATGACTCCGTCCGAATCTTAGCTTATTGCCTGGTCTGAATTCCTGGGACCACTATAGATCGCCCCTTTGAAAGCGTCGAAGAGAATCTTTCCGGCGTCCGGCTCTGAGAGATTGCGGAGGACTACCGGATCTTCAAGGTCAACCGGCGAAGGTGTGAACAGGTGGTGTTGAACAAACTGTTTCACCTTGCCGTAGATAACATCGTAGCCGCCCACCAATCGCAGGTCCTTCAACAACTGACGACCAAAGAATCCGATTACGGAGCGGTAGTCCGCCGGACCTGAACCATCGAGCTGCACTGGTCAC
>JANNEV010000580.1:0-6467 GCA_031379145.1 Gemmatimonadaceae bacterium | reverse complement strand
CTTCCGCTTTGGTCTGGTAGACGAACACGCTGTCGTCTTTCGCCATCGGAATGGCGAGGACCCCCAGCACGCCTTTCTCTCGTTCCAAGCGTGCTCCATCGGCTGCGGCGCCGAGGGCCGATGCCCAGCTGGTCGCCAGTTGGGTCCAGTCATCAAGACCCGGGGTCTCAGTCTTCTCGGAGGTCCAAGTGCTCGCCCAACCCATGCCTGGATCCCCACTCAGGGAGACGTGCAGCACCTTGCCTCGTTTGTTCAGCCGCGCCGGTAGCAGTTTCACCGCACCATCCGCCTGGAGCATGAGCGTCACAATGGTCGGCTTGTCGGATGTTGGCGGTTGACCGACAAAGCTCACGAGGACTCCATCTTGAACAGCCTCACTCGTGTCACCTGCTATTCGTCTTCCGGTACAAATCCTGTTCCCGATTTTGCAGCGAGGCGCTTCACACTGCAGAAATCGGCAGAGCTTTGTCCCTACTGCTTCGGTGTCTCCGGCAAACCAATGCGTCCTGAGACTGTCCATCCAGTTGGCGTCCACTCTGGCTGAGTCCGGCGGCAGTGTACGCACGACGACTGGCTTCTGTGCGCGGAGGGCAGGTGACGCAACGGCATGTAGGGCAAGTACGATGGCGGCAAATGCTCGCACGGCGCGATCCTCGAAGAAGACGAAGTCTATTGCTGATTCGACGAACTTCTCTACGGCGCAACGTTGAAGGTGAAGAACGCCCGACCCGCCCCGCGCGTCACGCCACTCGTGAAATCGTAGAAGTAGCGATACGCACCGGTGTAGTTGCTGCCGCTCCGAAACGCGGTCACGTTGGAGTTCGTAAACAGCCGATAGTAACCAAGGTGCGTCAAAGCTCCGGTTGCTGGAACTGTACAGTTGCATCGATTCTCGGAGGCCAGTCCCCAGTTTACCGTCATAAGCAGCGTCGTGCCTGTCGAGTTGGTGACCAGCGGTGCGAAGTACCACGCATCGCCCACCACGTTGTCGACTGTCAGCTGAACCGTCGCTCCTGGGCTCGACAGATCCCAGAAACCGGCCATCGGATCGCCGATCTCGCGCCCAGCAACCGCTGGACGGCGAAGACTCCAGCTGATCCGCACCGCACCTGTCTGGCCGAGTGTAAACGACTGCGATGATTCTGCCGGGACGTCACCAAGCGGTACTCCGGATGCGTTGACGGTGATAGGAAAGATCAGGGCGTTTGTGACCGTGACGGTCACGTTGCGCGCTGGCGCCACTACGGACACCACCGCACTCGCCGAGCGTCCTTCGCTCGTCGCAGTGATCTGAGCAGTTCCCCCGCTCACCGCGCTCACCACGCCCGAGCTGGACACGTCGGCAATAGCGCGATTACTCGAGGTCCATGTGACTATGCGTCCTCCAAGGGCCGTTCCCGCCGCGTCGCGCAGAGTCGCGGTGAGCTGAGACGACTGACCTACCGCGAGCGCTAGTGTTGGCGGTGATACCGCAATTGATGCCACGGGCACCACGATGACGATGGGTTCGGCCGCCACAGTAATACGCGTCGAACCTGACAAGCCGCTGACGGTGGCCACAATGATGGCGCTTCCCGGCGCAACGGCAGTGACCACGCCCGTACTGGAGACGCGCGCAACAAAGTCGTTCCCTGACGACCAGTTCGGCGCCGTCTGCGAACAGTTTGATGCATCGACCGACGCGCTCAAGAACTGCGTTTCACCGCGCAGCATCGAAAGGCTCGGTGGCGAAACGGAAACGGAGCGCACCGTACAGACCGGAGCGACGGGTGCGACCGGAGCTTCGGGTCGACACCCCGCGAGGAACGCAGTGAGGGCGAGCGCACGATGCAGCTGCATTCCTCTGCAGTTAGAGCCAAGCGGCGAGCGCGTGCGGAACGTGGACATATCCGGCCTCTTCGAAACGATCTCGACCTGCGGCGGTTGTCAGGCGGATCTGGTGATGGTTCGGACTCTCACCGAATGTGACGGACACGTTTCCTGGATTTCGCATGATGTTCCGCGATTCCCGCCCTGTGCTGTTTGGCGCGCGGTGCGCGAGCATGTGCTCTGATGAGCAGGGCGCGAAAGAGCCCTCGCATGTCCGTCACATAGTGAATCCACTATGTGGTGGCACTTTGCGTGTTCACTTCATCCACCACAATTGGCACATGGCTTCCTACGGAACGCGAAATGACTCAGTCGAAACTTCACAGGGATAGCTATGACTGGAGTGGACCACAATTTTGTGGACGCCCGACTCGCCCTGACTCCCTGGTTGAGGTGGTACATGGGATCGCGCAAGAGAGTGGCCCGACGTGAGCGTCGCGCGTTCATTGCGGAAGGCAAGGCCGAGACACTACGACTGATGGCAGCGCGTCGGTCCGATAATGCGTCGCTTACGCAAGTCGGATTGGAGCTAGAGCTCCGACTAGACCGGTTGCGCGCGTGAATCCGCGCGCAGCGCGAGGCTTTGGGGAGTGGGTTGGGGCCGAGGGGGGAGACGCCCGAGCACGAGGTGCGGCGCCTCCGGCGCGGGCGGGTGACGCTGCGCCAGGAGCACGCTGCTGCCGCAACTCACCGCCTCTGCCGTCGCCGTTCGCAGCCCCGTGAGCGCACTGATCCTGATGGTCTCCAGGTCGTCGAGCGCGCCGCCGCTTGTGACGTGGTTTTCAAGGTTGCTGCCATCCTGATCGAAAAGCGTCATCACATCGTCGCCCTTCACTCAGCGCACTCCGAGGACGGGATCTTCGGAAAGGTTCAGGTTTGGCCTTCGTCGAAGTCGCCGAGGTTGATGGTTTGGAGTCTGCGCCCGCCGGCCACGTAGGCCATTCGGATGCGGTCGTCACCGGTCGCGTCCTCTTGCTCGATGCATTCGCGACGAGCGAGCGTTACCTCGTGGTGATCGGTGATCACCCGGAAGTCGAGTGGCAGCCCCTGAGCAGGATTCAGCGGTGGCTCGCGCTTGATCCCGAGGAACAGCTCCGGCGCCGTGGTACCGCTGAACGCACCGGTGCTCTTCGTGCCCCATAGCGAGCGAAACGCTGCGATCTGGGCTACGGCTGGAGTCGGACTCGGCTTCCTCCTTTGAGCGCGGTACGCACGGTCTCGTCGAAAACTTCGTTTACAGCGATCGCTCGATTTGGTCGGTGATCACCGACTTGTGACACGACGCCGCGAGCAGTCCGCCGTTGGCGACGCGCCGGATACGGAGAGCTGACATGGTGTTCGGACGAGTGGTGAGAGAGGCGTGCCGGTGCACGGTCACCGCGCGAACATGAGGGACGGGAGCGGTGGCGGCGCGACCCCGTTCGATGCCAGATATGCCCTTCCGTGACGCTCGCTGTCGCCTCATATTTGCCTAAGCACGTTTCATCTGTTTATCCGAATATGACAGGAAGAGTCCCACCATGGCCGCATGCATCATCGAACCCGAGGCGCGGTCGGCCGCGGACCCGCCGTTCCTCGTCGAGGATCTGGACGCGCTGTTCAAGGGGTTCGCCGACCCGACTCGGCTCCGCGTACTCAACGCCTTGGCGGCAGGCGAGCTGTGCGTCTGCGATCTGGTTGACGTGCTCCGCGTGCCGCAGCCGGCGGTTTCGCGTCATCTCGCCTATCTGCGGCGTATGGGGTTGGTGACAGCCACCCGCGACTGGAAGTTCGCGCACTATCGGCTCGCCGAACCGTCCAACCCAGTGCATCGGAATCTGCTCGCGTGCGTTCGGTCGTGCTTTGTTGGTGTGCCGTCGCTTGATGCTGAGCGGGCCGCTGCGGTGCGGCAGGCACGCGAACGGATCGGAAATGCCTGCTGATGGACGCCTCAATGCTCCGCCACAGCCGTCCCCCCGCGGCTCCACACGGCGACGTGGAAAGACCGATCCTGCAACAGCTCTCGAGCATCGACCGATTCCTGCCGGTATGGATCTTCGCGGCGATGGCACTGGGCCTGCTCCTTGGTCGTGTGAATCCGGACCTCGGCGTGGCACTCGACCGCGTGAAGGTCGCCGGCGTCTCCGTACCCATCGGCATCGGTCTGCTCTGGATGATGTATCCGGTACTGGCCAAGGTGCGCTATGAAACCATCGGCGCGCACCTCGGAGACCGGAAGCTGCTGGGTACTTCGCTGATGCTGAACTGGGTGATTGGACCGCTGCTCATGTTCGGGTTGGCGTGGGCGTTCCTGCCGGACCTGGCGCCGTATCGCAATGGTCTCGTGCTCATCGGGCTCGCGCGATGTATCGCCATGGTGCTTATCTGGAACTCGCTCGCGTGCGGCTCCGATGAACTCGCGGCCGTGCTCGTGGCGCTCAATTCGGTATTTCAGATTCTCTCGTACTCGCTGCTCGGCTGGCTCTTCCTGACCGTCGTGCCCGGATGGTTCGGCGCGGACACCGCCGCGTTGAATGTGTCGATGTCGCAGATCGCCACCAGCGTTGCAATCTTTCTCGGAGCGCCGCTGGCAGCGGGCTTCCTGACCCGGAAAGCGTTGGTGGCCTCGAAGGGGGCGCTCTGGTATGACACCGTGTTCATGCCAAGGTTTGGGCCAACGGCGTTGCTCGGTTTGTTGTACACGATCGTGTTGATGTTTGCCATGCAGGGCAATCGGATTTTGTCCTTGCCGTTCGACGTGGTTCGTATTGCGCTTCCGATGCTGGTGTATTTCGGCGTGATGTTCGGCGTCGCGTTCGGGCTCGCTCGTCGCCTCGGCTTCGATTACGAAACGACCGCTTCGCTCTCCTTCACTGCCGCCGGCAACAACTTTGAGCTCGCCATTGCCGTGGCTGTCGCCACCTTTGGCATCGGATCAGGTGAAGCGCTCGCGGCCGTGATTGGACCGCTCATCGAAGTGCCCGCTCTCGTGGGCCTGGTCTACGTCTCGCTCTGGGCGCGCCGTCGTTACTTCCCGGTTGCTGCGGCACCGGGCCACCTGCAGGCGCGTACCGCGCACGGTCGCTGAACGCCATGCTGTATGCGCTCATCTCCGATATTCACGCCAACCTTCAGGCGCTTGATGCAGTTCTGGCCGACATCGATGCGCGCGCGGACGTGGACGCCATCTATCATGCCGGTGATCTCGTGGGTTACTCGAGCCAGCCCAATGAAGTCGTTGCGCGCCTGCAGCAGCGAGGCATCACTGGCATCGCGGGCAACTACGATTCCACGGTGGCCACAGGGTACAAGCACTGCGGGTGCAGGAGTGAATCGCCGCGACAGGAAGAGCTCGCGCATATCAGTTTCGCCTTTACCTGCGGCGCCGTGACCCAGTCCACGAGGGCCGCGCTCGGTGCGCTCCCGTTCTCTCTGGAGGTCCGCCCGAATGGTGGACATGCGACCGGCCCACGTTTGGTCTTGGTTCATGGGACACCTACACTGAACACGGTGTACTGGACGGCAGACCGGAGTGACGACTTCTGCCTGCACATGGCGGCATTGGTGGGGCTCAAGGCGGGCGATGCGATCGCATTTGGCCATACGCACAAGCCGTGGCACCGTGAGGTGAACGGCATGCACTTCATCAACACCGGCAGCGTCGGTCGGCCAAAGGACGGAGACTGGCGCGCCGGTTATGTCCGCCTCACGCTGGGCGGCAACGACGCAACACGCGTGGAATTCGTGCGACTACCGTACGATGTGGAGGCTACTGCTCGCGGTGTGATCGAGGCTGGCCTTCCGGCGGAGTTCGCCGAGTTTCTGCGCTCCGGTGGCTCACCGCCGGCGACGGTGACCTCGCGGACAGCGTAACCGTTGCGCCGTGTCTCAGACGCTGTCTCACCCGATGCGCCGAGTCATGCGCTTGGTCGGTTGACAATGCTGGGCGCCCTCCGCATATCTCGCGCGAGTTGTCCTTTCTGTCGCCGAGGGTCTGATGAATAAACGGGAGTTTCTCCGCACGGTCGGCGGTGCGTCCATGGGCGTGTTCTTCAGTGAATCGCTGCTGACGCGACTGGCCAACAGCGCGCCGATCTCGCTTGCCCGCGACGAAGACTTCTGGATCGAGCTGCGTGGCGCGTATCGCCTCACGCCGGACTACATCAACCTCGAGAACGGCTACTACTCGATGCAGCCGGAGCCTGTGCTCGAGGCCTTCATCGGGAAGGTCCGTGAAGTGAACTATCAGGCCGCGTACTACATGCGCACGCGGCAGTACGAGGACAAGCTCGCCATGCGCACGCGCCTGGCCGCGATGGCCGGTTGCTCGGTGGAGGAATTGATCATCACGCGGAATACGACCGAGTCACTTGACACGGTCGTCGCCGGATTCGATTGGAAGCCCGGTGATCACGCCGTTATGGCCGAGCAGGACTACGGTGCGATGCTCGACATGTTCAAGCTGCAAGCGCGCCGGTATGGCACGGTCAATTCGCTGGTGTCGTTACCGCTCGACCCGATCTCCGACGGCGATATTGTCTCCCTGTATGAACGGGCAATCACATCGCGGACGCGACTGCTCATGGTCGCGCACATGGTGAATATCACGGGGCAGATTC
>JANNEV010000572.1:0-12210 GCA_031379145.1 Gemmatimonadaceae bacterium | reverse complement strand
CGGCTGTCTGGACGCTCATGGTCGACGCGGGGCCGACCGCACGTCTGCTCGCTCCCGCGTTCGGGGTTGATGCCGAGGAAGCGTTCGCGGTGGCGCTGCTGCACGATGTCGGCAAGCTGGTGGTCTTTGACCGCATCTCAGCCCTCCGGGTGTCCAAACGAACACCGATCGCGATTCCGGAACAGTGGCTGTCCATCGTATTGGATCAGTTGCACGAGCCACTGGGGGCGGTAGCGGCGCACCGTTGGGGGCTGGGGGCTGCCGCCGCGGATGCCATTGGGTCGCACCATCGTCGCGAGCGGCCGGCGGCACTGCATCCCTTGGCGGAAACGCTGTTTCTTGCGGCCCGCGTCGCGCAGGCATGCCATTCGCGGGAACCGATTGAGTACGACGGCATCTGGAGTCTGGGACAGCTTTCTGCCGATGCACGGAGGTGTGCGGAGCAGCTCGAGGGTCGTCGGCTTGCTGCCTGAGCGGAGCGCGCGAGGCCTTGTCCAACGACTATCGCGAGAGCAGGCAAGCGCGCGTCGCGACTGTCGCAATGCAGTAACAGGGTGCACAATTACTCTGAATGACGATAATTTGCGATTTCGCAGATTCGTGATTTGTTGCGTGAGATCTCGCGTGACGATGGCCTCTTTCAGTCCAGAATTCTGACGACGCATGGGCTACCTCCGATGTGAAGCGTGTGGCTCGAAGGCACTCAGTGCGGCATCGCAATGCCCGCGCTGCACGTCGCCGTTTGAGCTCATGGACGCGCGCGGAATGCGTGCGCCGCTCGCGACCTGTCGCAGCTGCGGGATCATGCATCGGAAGGACCGTTCATGTCACTGGTGTGCGCCGCAGGCATCATCGTCGTGGCGTGCGAGCAGGATCTGGGGCATTGCGGCAGGGTGTGCGGTCGTCTCGCTCGGCACGTTTGGGGTGTGGACCTACCGTGGACCCATCGAAAGAACGACGGCGTTGATCGTCGCTCGGGCGTTTGCGCCGGGGGTCACGACGCCAACTCCGCGCGACGAACGGCCGCTGGCCTCGGCGTCAGCGATCGCCGCCACTGTTGCATCGGAGCCGACAGGGAATGTTGCGATGATTCCCGCTGACAGCACGCAGGTTCCGACCGCAACCCTCATCGCTGTCCTGCCGGACTCCATTCAGTGGATTCCCGCGGTTGCGCGAACTTGGGTCAACGTTCGTAACGAGGCCAGTCGCGGGAGCAACGTGGTGGGTGTCATCAACCCCGCGTCGCGAGCGATGCTCGGCACGACGCGCGCTGGGTGGCGTCAGGTCAAGTCACCCGACGTGAACGGCTGGGTGGACCCGAAACTGTTCGAGCCCGATTCCAACAGGACGCGCGGACTGTAGTCGCGGACGTCTCATCGGCCGAAGCCGCTGGGACGTTTTCTGTTGCGGCGCCTGGGCGCTGAACAACTGGTGGCCCCTGTGTGGCACCCGCCGCACCGTTAGTTTGCCGATCGTGCGGCTGGGTGCGACACACGGTGGCGTGTGCGGACCGATGCGTGTTCGATTCCATTCACGACGGAGCTGTCATGCGTCACCGCCCTCGAGTTTCTGCGCGCGCGTCGTCGCTCGGATTCACGCTCATCGAGGTCCTGGTGGTGATCGTGGTCATCGCGATTCTGGCGACGTTCGTCGCGCCGAGCATTTTTCAAAACGTCGGCGATGCGCGCGTTGCCACGACCAAGACGCAAATCGAATCGCTGGGAACAGCGCTGGACGCCTATCGTCTGGACAACGGAACATATCCGACCACGGCGCAGGGACTCGGAGCGCTTTGGCAGCGTCCGGCGCTGGATCCGCCGGCCAATTGGCGGCAGCCGTACTTGCGAAAGCCCGTGCCGCGTGACCCGTGGGGCCACGAGTATGTGTATGTCGCTCCCGGGCGCGCGAACCCGAGCGGATACGACTTGTCGTCGTTTGGCGCCGATGGCGTCGCCGGTGGCACCGGGGACGCGGCAGACATTGCCAGCTGGAAGTAGCTGTGTGGTGTCCAACCCACTCCGCCTGACGGCGTCGCGGCGCGCGTGAAATCCGGACCGCTCCTGCGCGACCGCTTGGCTGAAGCACTAGTGCAGACTGGCTGGCGCACCCGTTTCGCACCAGCGCCAACCGGATTTCTGCACATGGGCCATCTGGTCAACGCCGTGTTCATCTGGGGCATCGCCCGCGCCTACGGCGGACGTATTCTGCTTCGCGTCGAAGATCACGACCGAACGCGCTGCCGGCCGGAGTATGAGCGCGGCTTGCTGGATGAACTGGAATGGCTGGGGCTCGAGGGTGATGTCGGAACGGTCGCGTCCTTCAGCGAAAGACCTCACCCGCTGCGTCAGTCCGACCAGTCGGAGCGGTACGCGCGAGCGCTCGCGCTGCTGGAGCAGGGCGGGCATGTGTACGCGTGCAACTGCACTCGCCGCGACATTGCATCGGTCGCCCCTCGCGAGCCCGGAGCGGAAATGCGATACCCCGGCACTTGTCGGGCCGCGCACGTCCCGGCAAATGCGACGCCCGCGAGGCGCATTCGCGTGGATGCACTCCACGAGGTCTTCGATGACCTACGGCTCGGATCGCTCGTGCAGGAACCTTCCCTGCAATGCGGTGACGTGTTGGCGCGGGACCGACACGGGAATTGGACGTATCAGTTCGCCGTGACCGTCGACGACTTCGCGCAGGAGATCGACCTCATCATCCGCGGTGAGGACCTGCTGCACAGCACCGGCCGTCAGCGGTATCTGGCACGATTGCTGGGGCGGGTTGCGATGCCGCGAACGCTGCATCACGCGTTGGTCTATCGCGCAGACGGCACGAAACTCAGCAAGGCCAATGGAGACGCAGCGCTTCGCGATCGCCGTCGCGGTGGAGCTTCGCCGGCGGCGCTGTTCGGCGAGGCCGCGTGGCTCGCAGGACTGCAGTCCACCCCACGCTCAATTGCCGTCGCGGATCTGCCCGCCTTGTTTCTCGGCTAGTCGACGCTAGCGGCTCACCAGCAGGCCAAGCACCACGAGGAGCACCCACTGCGGACCCTTAAAGCCGTCCGTGCGATCGTCGTACCATTCATCGAGCGAATGCGCGCCGACACCGACACCGCCGCCGTCGAGGGTGATGGCGGGAATCCCCATATTCATCGCGACGTTGGCGTCCGTGCTGGAAATGGTGAGTGGCGCATATACGCCCATCACGCTTGCTGCGGAGAGTGCAACGCGGACCACGAAGCTGGAATCCGGTGTGCCGCCGGCGGGGCGAATGCCAATGGTGTCGATCTTGAGGTTGAGTGGCACCTTCGACTGCGGCCACCGTGCGCGTTCTTCATGCAATGCCTGTCGGAGCGCCACCTGCAGCTTGGCGTCCACCTCGGCCAGTGACACGGCGGACTCGCTGCGCAGATCGATGTCCATGACACCGCTGGCGGAGATCGAGTTTACGGATGTCCCGCCAGATACCATGCCAACGTTGAACGTCACCTTGGGCGTACTCGGTATCTGCAAATCGGCGATCTTTCCAATGGCGCGACCCATGGCGTGGATCGGGTTGGGCATTCCGAACGCGCCGTAGCTATGGCCGCCGGGGCCAACGTAGCTCACGCGATAGCGGTTGCTGCCAACCCCCCCGTTGGTGATGCCGAATCCGGTGCCGTCCACGGAGAGAAATACATTGATCGAATCCTTGAGCGGTCCGCGAAAAATTGCGCGTACGCCGCGCAAGTTGCCGGGGCCCTCTTCGCCAACCGTGCCCACGACCAGCAATCGACCGGCAAACGGGATCTTCGCATTGATGACCTGGCGCGCCACGGCAAGCGTCACTGCGAGTCCGCGGCAATCATCACCGATGCCGGGAGCGGTGAGCTTCGAGCCTTCGCGTTTGACCTTGACGTTGGTTCCCTCGGGAAACACCGTGTCGAGATGGCCGCTCAGCAGCACGGTCGGTCCGGGACGCGTGCCACGAATCTCGCCGATCACGTTTCCTTCGCCGTCGGTGCGCACGTGCTGCACCCCAAGCGCAATCAGTCGATCGCGAAACGCCGAGGCGCGCGCGGCTTCCTTGAACGGTGGTGCCGGTATCTCACAGAGCCCGATCTGCTGATCAAGCGTCCACGCATTCTCGCGCTCGATCGCGGCGAGGGCGCTCTGCACGACGGGCAGCTTGGCGATGGTCGGCAGGTCGTTGGTCGCGGTTCCGACTTTCGACGCCGTACGCGGCGCGCGCTGCTGCGCGGTTAACGACCGGGGAAGCACCAGCGCGAGCGCGACAACGGCGCACAGCGAACGCGCGCGGACGAGAGGCGGCATAATTCGGTTGGAGGCGACCGGGAAGGAACAAGGTTCGAGAGCGGGGAAGTATGGCGCGAACGCGACCTCAAGGCCATGCCGTGCGACCCACCCGTGTGCGACTCCGGCCGCGGCCCGCCTGGAATCGGAGCGCCTGGACGCGATCTGAACCTAGCTCTTGATCGCCAGCGTCCCGGCGGCGAGATCTGCCGTCACACTGAACTCGCGCAGGTTCGTCGTGACTTGTCCGCCCTTCCATACGCCTTGTCCCGTAAACTCCGCGCCATGGTTGGGGCAAAGGAAGCCGGAGCCGTTGATCCCGATCGTTGTGCCTTCGTGCGTGCACACCATCGAGAACGCGCGGAATTGGGTGGCGGTGGATTTCACCACGGCGATTGGCGTGCTGGTACCGGTGAGCTTGGCGATGCCGCCAATATTCGACAGCGCGGCGTAGTCGGAGATCTTGATGGAGAGGCCAACGGCACCCGGTCCAGTCACGGATCCGCCGAGCTGTCCGTCGCCGCAGGCGGAGGCAAGAAGGGCACCCACCGCCAGCATGGTACTGTTTCCCAGGAATGCGCGCCGGTCGATGCAGGGCGGAAGCACCCCGTCCTTTGAGGCATCTGACACGATGTTGACCTGTGGTAGTGACTTCATGACAGCTCCGTGGACGATGATGGGCAGCACAACTGATGAGCCTACAGCTTGACCTTCGCGGCCGCCCACTTGTCGGGCTCCTCGTCGCTCAAGAACGCGATCTCCACATCGACCAGGATCGCATCGGCGTTCTTCGAGATCTGCAGACGATCCATATTGCGCGTGGCCTTGCCGCTGATGAACGTGCCGTTGGGCTGATAGCGCGACTTGTGCCGAGTGCAGTGAAACCCTGCGGCACCGGGCAGCGGCCGCAGCGCCGTGCTCTGATGCGGACAGGACAGCGCAAAGGCGTAGACTTCGCCCGCACTGCGGCACAGGATGACTTCATTCGTCGAATCAATGGACACGCCATCGGCGGCCGGAATCGGGTATTTGACGACGCCACTCGCGCCTCGGGGTTCCATGGCCGAGAGCTGTTGCATGGGGCTGAGTGTCGATAGTCCGGCGAGCACCGCTGCCGCCGAGACTGCATCGCGAAGGAAGGCACGACGGCCGACGAAGCAGTCACCGCCGCACGGTGATGCGGATTCGTGGTCGGAAAGAGACATGAATATGGCGTTTGGGTGTCGAGGAGTGCGGCGCGAAGGCCTTATCCGTTGGTGAGTACTACACCAAGCAGGACGATGCTGATCCAGAGAATCATGCTGACGACTGCCGCGCTGCGAAGGCGTGCCCACGGCTGTACAGGAAACGGCAGCTCGGTGTCTGTTGGCGTCACCTGCGCGGTGGCCAACGCAGCCGCTCGCTCGGCACGTTGCATTCGCATGCCGTTCAGCAGCAGGAGCACGAACGTGCCCATCTTGATCCAGTATACGCGCGAGACGGCGAAGTTTCCGACGTCCGAGGCCAGCAGCGCGAGGCCGGTGCAGACGGCCAAAGCCAGCGACGTCAGCACCACGCTATGCATCGTGCCGAGCTCGTCGACCACACCGCGAACGGCCGCCGCCGTAGCTGGCTTGGCGCGAAGCAGGGTGCGATCCGCCCCAATGGCCATGCCGCCGCCCACGAAAATGGCGAGCAGGTGTGCGGCGATGACGCCGGTGGAGAACTTCGGACTGTCCGCGTAAAAGTCTGCCCACGGCTGGACCAGCGCGCCAACTTGTTCGATCAATGCTGCGGTATCGAGCATGTCGCGCTCAGTTCCCGAGGAGCATCAGGAGCCAGCTCGACGTCGACAGTCCAATCGAACCCAGAGCCAGGTTCCGATGTTGGCGGCGCTTGGCATCGCTCTGCTCCGCTTCGTCCGCCAGCTGAGTCCCGGCGTACACGAACCCCGCGCTGGCGGCGGTGAACAGCGCCCCGTGAAGCAGGCGGCGTTTGCGATGGTTCTTGTCGTGTCGGGCTTCCCACTGGTTCCAGTATCCGGTCACGGACTGCGCCGTGAAGAGCAAAGCCGATCCCGTGGCCGCCGGCCGGTGAAGATTGCGTGCCCATGATGGGGCTTCCGAGCCCTTGTTCAAGATCTGGTCTCCGGAAAAGTACGAGGCCGCGAACAAGGGTAGCATCGCCCAGCTCAAGCGCCGATGGATCGAGAGCCTGGTGCCGTAGCCATCGCTGTAGACCGTTGCCTTTTGTCGCGGGCGTCGAGGGACCGTGTCCGGTGCGGACGAACTCCGCATCGCCAGGGTGAGCCCGGACGGCAACGAGGCCGACATTGGTGCGAGGCGCGCCGTGACCGAGTCGCTAGCCGACGGCACTGCGCGCGGCGCGGAGCGCTCCGCTCCACTCATGACGGCGTTCCAGGCAACCAGCACGGCCACCGCAACGTCAGAAAATGGCATCATTCGAACGAATCCGGGAACGAGGAAAGTCGACGCGACGGACGAGCTACTAGCTTGCTACACAGAACGCAGGATGAACAGGCGCGCCGGGGACTTCCACTGTCACGCGCCGCAGGCCAAGATCGTTGATCAACTGCGAGACGGCGTTGTCCGGCGATCTATTCCCAAACGGAATACGTCTGGCCTTCTCCCTGATGACACGCGAGCACCTTGGTACCCCGTATGGGCTCCACGTCACATGAATCTAGGACCAACCTCGTGCGGTCAGCCATCGGCGCGTTCCTCCAACCAGCGACAGACGCACGCGCGAACTGCTGTCGGCGCCCGTCCTACAGGACGGCAGCGGGCGGTGGCCCCGCCAACAGCAGGAACCCGCGTGGCTGACCGCCCGGCACATCATCGTGGCGATGGCGGGTTCGAGAACCCGTGGCCCACACACGGGCGACCTGGTGAACTTGCCAGCGTCCTGCGCTGGATGGCGCAGCGCATCGGGCAACGGAACGTTGACCCGCCCGCTCGCACGATCGAACGGGTACCGGCCAATCCGCCGAGCGCCGACGCGCTCGGCACCGATGTCGCCGCTACGTGGCTCGGACACTCCACAACGCTGATTCAATGTGGTGGGGTGACCGTGCTCACCGACCCCGTCTGGGCCAGGCGCGTCGGGCCGCTCGGAGTGGCCGGTCCGCGACGTTGGGTCCCGCCGATGCTGCCGATCGCGGCACTGCCGCCCATTCATGTCGTGTTGCAGTCGCACAATCACTACGATCACTTTGACGCCGCGGCCACGCGGGCAATCGCGGCGCGAAATCCCGACGCCGTTTGGTGCGTGCCGCTGGGAATGAAGGCAGCGGTCGCGCGCTGCGGTGTCACGCACGTTCTCGAGCTCGATTGGTGGGGCTCTGCCGTGCCGGACATTCCGCGCTTCGTGTCGGGCGCCGGGAAGGCAAGCACTCGTTCGTCGGCCGCGCCGATCTCGATGCAGGTCACCGCGGTGCGGGTCACTGCAGTGCCGGCGCAGCACTTCAGTGGCCGCGGGGCTCGCGATCGTAATCGCTCGCTGTGGTGTGGCTGGGTGGTGGAGGTCGGCGGAGCGCGCGTCTATTTCGCCGGCGACTCGGCGCACCACTCGGAGTTCGCGGAGATCAGCGAAAGACTGGGACCGTTCGATCTGACGGTGATTCCAATCGGCGCCTACGAACCGCGCTGGCTCATGTCGTGGATTCACATGAATCCGGACGAGGCGGTGTCGGTCTGGCAGACGATTGCCCGGGTTCAGGGCGAGATACATCACGTCTCGCCGCCGCCACTGCTCTGCGTGCACTGGGGGACGTACAAGTTGACCGACGAACCCATGGACGAGCCGCCGAGACGAATCGCATCGCTTTGGGAGGCTGCCGGACTACCGTTTGAGGCGTTGTGGATCCTGCCGCACGGAGCGACCAGGCGTACTGCCCGTGTCCACCGTCTTGAAACGGCACGCTCGCTGTGACGCGAACGGTTCGACAGCGCGTTGCCAGTGGCCTGTCCGCCGCGATGCTCGTTTTCGGCGGGCTTGCCGTGCAGACCATCGACGCACAACCGATGCGGCGGTGCAGCACTGAGAAACGTGTGCGCGGCGTCACGTTCACTGGAAGTCCTCGCTTCAGCACCACCGCGCTGGCGGCCGCGATCGTTACCACCGGGCCGTCGTTCGCGACACGCGTTCTGCATGTGGGCGCCTTTGCGTGCGTGGACTCGCTCGAGATCCGCCGCGATGCGCTTCGACTCTCCGTGCTGCATCGGCAGGCTGGCTGGTTCCTCGCGAGCGTGGTGCCGACGATCACAAAGTCGGATGGCGGTGTTCGCGTGCATTTCGCGGTCACAGCCGGACCATTGGCCACGATTGACACCATTCGTGTATCTGGACTGCCATTGCCAGCCGAAGGCGCGGCACGGTTCGACGCGCCCCTGCGGGAGTTGGAAGGCGGTCGCTTCGATCGTGTTCGCGTAGACTCGGCGATCACGGAGGTCCTGTTTCGGCTGCGTGATGCCGGATACGCGCGGTCCGGTCGCCCGGCCAATGCAATTGTGATCGATAGCGCGGCGGCGACCGCGTCGATGACGCTCACTTTCGCCGTTGGCCGCCGCATGGATATCGGCGCCCTGTCCATCACGGTGCAACACCTCGATTCACTACGACCACGTATCGACTCGGCGGACGTACTCCGGCTGATTCGGTTGCGCACGGGGCAGCACTTCAGTGCGTCGGCCATCCTGAATGCACAACGTGCGCTGTACCGCACGGAGGCATTTCGGCTGGTCTTGATCGATACGGAGCCGGCGATCCTGCTCGCCAACGACTCAACGCTCGATCTCAAGATCGGCGTGGCCGAGGCGAGTGTACGCAACGTGCGGGTGGGCCTCGGGTGGGCGACGCAGGACTGCATACGTACGCAGGCGCGTGTCGTGGATCGCGGTTTTCTAGGTGTGGGCAGGCGACTGGAGCTGTCGGCGCGCGCGTCCAAAATAGGCATCGGTACACCGACGGCATTCGCGCCATCGCTCTGCTCTGGTGCGCTTCGTGCCGACCCGTTCAGCGCAAAGCTCAACTACTACGTTGGCGCGGCGCTGTCGAATGCAGCGTTGCTGGGCCGTGCGCTCGCGCCACGGTTGACGATCTACAGCGAACGACGGGGAGAGCCTTTTGCGTATCTGCGCGAGACCACAGTGGGTTCGCTCCTCGAAGTCTCGGGCCAGCTGGGAAGAAGAACCAGCTGGACCAGCGGGTTTCAGTATGAGAACGGGCGGACCACCACCGACCCGCTGGTGTCCTGTACCCGTTTCGCACAGTGTCGACCAGAAGAGTACCTGCTGTCGACCTTTGGACGCGGCTTGGGCTTGTTGAGTACATCCGTGTCATATGATCGGTCCAACGACGTGACCAACCCGTCTCGCGGCGAGCGCTTGCGGGCAGAGGTGCGCGCCGGACAGACATTTTCTGAACTCGTTTCGTCGCTTCGCTTCTATCGGACGACCACCGAGGCCGCGTCGTACGTTCGGTTGCTCGGCGGCGTGCTTGCCGCGCGAGTGCAGGCCGCCCGCGCATTCGCGCCGGGTGCGGAGTTGGTGGACGGCTCGCCGCTCATTCCGCAGCAGGAGCGACTGTTTGCCGGCGGTCAGAACTCGGTGCGTGGTTTTCAGCAAAACCTGCTGGGTCCGCTCATCTACCAGGTGTCGTCGGTCACCGCGACCACTACGGGAGCTGGTATTCCGATCGTGGTGGTGGATTCGGCGGCCACCTATCGCGCCGTGCCACGCGGCGGAACCGCACTACTGGTTGCGAACCTGGAATGGCGCCGACCTGTACCCTGGCTGGTGCAACAGCTGCAGGTGGCAACCTTTGTTGACCTCGGCAATGTGTGGGAGGGCGGGGCGGAGCCGTTCCGCTGGGCGAACTTGCGCGCCACCCCGGGTGTCGGGTTGCGATTGTCCACGCCCGTTGGCCCGTTCCGTGTAGACGTGGGGTATTCGCCGTATGGTCCACGTTCGGGTCGGGCGCTCTACTTCACCAAGGCCGATGCCAGTGGCGGGACCGGCACGATCCAGTGCGCCAGTCCTGGGAATGCGGTGTCGGTGAGCCCCGGCGATCCCGGGGACATATTCTCGTGTCCCGCCACCTATCGTCCGCAGTCGGCTCGCGGTGTGCTTTCGCGTCTGGTTTTCCACTTCGGCCTCGGGCAAGCCTTCTGATGGCCCGTCGCGAGCAACGATTCTGGTGGGCGGTTGGTCTTGCCGCGGCACTCGTGAGCGGCGTGGCCATCGGTGTCGTGGTGGCCACCCGCTCGGAAGGCGGTCGGCGTTGGCTCGCCGATGTGGCGCAGCGGCAAGCGCGCCAAGCGTTTGGAGGTCGCGCCACGCTCACCATCGGCTCCCTGCGTAGCGTCGGTTCGTCGAGGATCTCGGCGCGCAATGTGTCCGTACTCGATTCTGCGGGCGTGGTCGTGCTGCACGCGGATAGTGTGGACGGCAGCATCAGCCTGCGAGGAATCGTGTTCGGGCGCGTCGTGCACCTCCGCGCGCTCGCGTTGCATGGTGTGCGCCTCGACCTTCGCAAGGAATTCGTGGGCCCGTGGAACGTCGCCCACATTCTTGCGGGCGATACCACCCGCAGGGTCGCGGGTCCGCCCGGATTGAGCAGCAATATCCGCATCGATTCACTGACGTTGCAGGATGTCGTTGTCACGACGAGCGCGCCGTGGGCACCGCATCCGGTGTTTACCGGCGCGGCACGGGACAGCGTGATCGCCGTGCGCGACAGTCTGCATGATCTGCTCCGAACGCCAGACGGACTACTGGAGCGACGGCGTATTGTGCTGGAGCGAGTCGTCGCGCACCATGCGATCATCACTCGACCAACAGACGAGCCCTCGTCGATCGATATTGATACACTGCGCGGCACGATCTCCGATCCACCGATTCGTGTCATCGCGGCCTCCGGAAAGGTAGGATGGACGCCCGACTCGTTGCGATTCGCCATTCCGGACTTGCGGTTGCCGGCGTCCGCGGGGAGTGCCGCAGGAACCGTTTCATGGCACGACGCGGGGCCTGTTCGATACGACGTTGCGCTCACGGCCCAGGCCGGATTGTCCGACCTCGGCTGGATCTGGGATGTGCTGCCGCAAACCGGGCATGGCACGGCGCGGGTACGTATGCGAACGCTGGCGGATGCGTTCGACACCGAGTACGCGCTTTCCGACCTCGACGTGCAGAGTATGGATTCCCGCGTCGCCGGGAGTATCAGCGTGACCGTGCGTCCGGCCGATCTGCTGCTGCATGACGTCGCGTTGACATTCTCACCGCTGCAAAGTGCGCTGATGCGGAGGCTGTCGTACGACGCCGTTCCGGAAATCGTCAACGGCTCGTTCAGCGGTACGCTCGTGGCCAAGGCCGGTGGCCCACTCACCGCGTTCCGCATCGACACGCTGCGGGCGGCGTTCCGGGATGCGCAGGTGACGGACGCGACATCCCGGTTGACCCTGAGCGGGCTTTTTGCCCTCGGAGCGCGTCCGTCGGCACGCGATGTGGCGGTGCGCGAGATGCAAGTCGACTTGCGTTCGCTCGCGCCGTTGGCGCCCACGATGCCGCCCCTCGACGGGACGGTGGGCGGGAGCTTCCTCGTGGTCGCCGCGAGTCTGGATGCGGCGAAGGTGCGTGAGGCCGCGTTGAGCTGGTCGGATGCGGCCGGGAACACCTCACGAGTGACCGGTGAGGCGAGCGTTGGCTTTGGCCCGCGAAACGCCGCCCTCGAAACCGCGCTGCAGTTCGCTCCCCTCTCGCTTCGAGCATTGGCGCGGGTAGACACTACGCTGGCGCTGCGGGCCGACGTCGAGGGCGTGGTGCACACCACCGGGTCGATCGAGTCACGGGCGTGGGATGCCAGGTTCGGCGCGACCGACGGGGGCGTTTTCGATGTGCGAGGGACCGCATCATTGATTGGCGGCACGTGGCGC
>JANNEV010000571.1:0-9225 GCA_031379145.1 Gemmatimonadaceae bacterium | reverse complement strand
TGTTCATCGGCTCGGCCGACGTCTATCCGATCGAGATGATCGGTGCATACTCCGTTTTCGCCAATCTGGGCCTCCGCACTACGCCACACGCCATCGTGAAAGTGGAGAATGCAGAGGGCAAGTTGGTGTGGCAGCCGCAGTACAATCGCGAAGCGGTGCTCTCCCCGGAAGAGTCGTGGATGATGGTGAGCATGATGAAGGACGTGGTCGTGCGGGGGACGGCGTCGCGGAACGTGTGGGGGTCTGGCTTCCACGTTCCCGCTGGCGGCAAGACGGGCACGACCAACGACGGCGCCGACGTCTGGTTCATCGGATACACGGCCGATCTGGTTGCGGGCGTGTGGATGGGGTTCGATCTGCCGAACAAGATCAAGGCAAACGCGCAGGGCGGCGATCTCGCCGCGCCCGCGTGGACCGCCTTCATGACCGAGGTCTACCGACGAAAACCGCAGCCACCCGACTGGCCGCGACCCGATGGCGTGACGACGCGGGAAGTCGACGCGCTCACCGGACAACTGGCCACGTCGACTTGTCTGTCCAACGTCGTGACGGAGTACTTCGTCATGGGCACCGAACCCACGCGTCCATGTACGGATGGCCCCGTGCGACCTCCTGGCGTGCTCGGGGACAGCGCCGCCATTCGCGCGGCTCGCGACACGACCAATCCGTTTCGAATTCCGCCGCCGTAACGGTCCGCGTTGATGCTGCCGGCCGACCACGCGAATCGTACCGCCTATCTGGCCCGGTGGGTGCTGCCGATGTCGTCCCCGCCGATTGAGCACGGCGTGGTCGTCGTCGACGGGCACCGGATTGTGGTGGTCGGTCGCGCGGCGGACCATGCAGCGGATATCACCACCGCGCGATGCGTCAGTCTTGGAAACGCCGCGCTCCTACCCGGGCTCGTCAACGCGCACACACACCTCGAGCTCACGGTCATGCGTGGCTTCCTCGAGGGATTGGATTTCCGGGAGTGGCTCCGGGTACTGACGCTGGCGCGCAGCGAGTGTTTCGACGCGAACGCGTTGCTCGATGCGTGTCGGTTCGGACTTGTCGAAGCCCTGCATCATGGCATCACGACGTGCGCCGATACGACTGAGTCCGGTCAGTCGCTCAATGCGATGCGCGAATTCGGCGTGCGCGGGATCGGCTATCTGGAGGTCTTCGGCCCGGATCCGTCGCAGTGCACCTCTTCAATGGAACGCGTGCAGGGCGTGGTGGACGCGCAGCGTGCCCGGGATACGGCGTTGGTGCGCACCGGAGTGTCGCCGCACGCGCCATATACCGTGTCCGCTCCCCTGTTTCGCGCCTCGGCGTCCTGGGCGCGTCAGGAGGGGCTGCCGATGGCCGTGCACGTGGCTGAAAGCGTGGCCGAGACGCGGTTCGTCCGTGACGGTGAGGGGCCGTTTGCCGAACGCTTGCGCGCGCGCGGCATCGCCGTCATGCCGCAGGCTCGCTCCCCAATCGCGCTGCTGCACCATCTGGGCGTCCTCGATGCGCAGCCACTGCTCATCCACGCGATTCACGTGGATGCGGAGGACCTCGCCCGGATCGCGGATCATGGCGCCAGCATCGTGCATTGTCCGATTTCCAACGCGAAACTTGGACAGGGGGTCGCGCCTTTGGAGCAGATGCGGGCCGCGCACATCGCGGTTGGTCTCGGCACTGATTCCGTCGCCAGCAATGATCGCATGGAACTCCTCAGCGAGGCACGACAAGCGACGCTCCAGTACGCGCTGCGTCGCGGTGCTCCCGATGCGTTGTCGGCGCACGATGCGCTGGTGCTTGCCACGAGCGGCGGCGCGCAGGCCCTCGGCTTGGGCCACCGCATCGGCACACTCGACGTCGGGAAGGAGGCGGATCTGGCCGCGTTTTCGCTCGATCAACCGTGGGCGGTCCCCTGCTACGATCCCGAGGTCCACCTCGTGCACGTGCTCGCCGGATCCTCCTCCGCTTCTCTCGTGACCGTGGCCGGCGTCGAGTGTGTTCGTGAAGGTCGACTGGTGCGCGAGGACGACGGACTGTTCGCGCGCATCGGGGCACTGAGCGATCGACTGCGGCGATGGCGCGCGGAACATCTGCCTGCCTTCTGATCATCGTCACGAGTCGGTTGACCAGTGGCGGCCATGTCGACCCGCTGTGTATCGTTCGGTGTACCCTCAGCCAACGGGCGGACTTTCATGACGGCAGTGGCTTCCGGTCGGACCGAGCGCATTTGGCGTGATGGGGCGCTCGTCGATTGGGCCGACGCGCAGATCCACGTGATGTCGCATGTGGTGCACTATGGGTCGAGCGTGTTCGAGGGTGTTCGGGTGTACGAGACGTCGCGAGGGCCGGCGATCTTCCGCGCGCGAGAACACATGCGACGCCTGCATGACTCGGCGCGAATCTATCGGATGCCCATGCGCTGGACCGTCGACGAGTTGGTGCAGGCGGCGGCGGACACGGTGCGAGCGAATGGTCTTGCACACTGTTACTTGCGACCGGTGGTTGTGCGAACCGGCGAAGAGATGGGTGTACTGGGCACCGCTGCGCCGGTGGAGACCTTCGTGATCGCCTGGAACTGGGGAGCGTATCTGGGTGGCACGGCGCTCGAGCAGGGTGTCGACGTGTGCGTGTCCAGTTGGCGGCGCGCTGCGCCGAGTACGTTCCCGACCATGGCGAAAGCGGGTGGGAACTACCTGAACTCGCAGCTGACCAAAATGGAGGCGCGACTCGACGGGTATGCTGAAGGTATCATGCTCGATTCGAGCGGTCTGATCTCGGAGGGGAGTGGCGAAAACCTGTTCCTGGTGCGGGACGGCGTCCTGTATACCACGCCGATGGGAGCAGGCATCCTGAGTGGGATTACGCGCGATTCCATCATCAGGATTGCGCAGGACCTGAAGCTGACCGTCAGCGAGCAGGCGCTCCCCCGGGAGTTGTTGTACATCTCAGATGAACTGTTCTTCTGTGGCACCGCAGCGGAACTGACGCCGATCCGGTCGGTCGACCATATCCCCGTCGGGGAAGGCACGCCGGGGCCGATCACCCGCGCGATCCAATCGGAATATCTGGGAATCGTGAAGGGGCAGCGACCTGATACACATGGGTGGCTCACCATGGTGCGAGGCACTGAACCCAGTTGACGGTCAGTAGGGTGCGCAGGTGTTGCGCTGGCGTCGTGTTCCAGGATTTTCGCGAATAAAGACCGTGCCGAACTTCAGCAGAGAGGATAGGGCGTGATCGCCGGATGTCTCGCACTGAACGCGTCGTATGAGCCACTCACGATGGTGCCGCTTCGTCGCGCGCTCCGACTCGTGATCGATGGCAAGGCCGAAATCGTCGAAGCGGAGCACGAACGACCCGTTCGTTCCGAACGTGCGGCCTATCCACGTCCGGCGGTTATCCGACTCACTCGCTTCGTCCACGTGCCACGGCGGTTTCGCCGACAGGTCACGAACACGTTCCTGTTCGCTCGCGATGACTACCAATGCCAGTACTGCGGCCGCACCGCCATCGGGCTCAAGCCCAGGGAATCGCTCACGCGCGACCACCTGATCCCGATTTCCCGCGGCGGGCTCAACGAGTGGGCCAACGTCGTCACTGCGTGCAGCACCTGCAACACGCGAAAAGCCAATCGGCTGCCCGACGAAATCGGCATGCATCCGATTCACGCACCCGCTGAACCGCATTTTGTGCATCTGAGCTGGGCGGTCCGACGCCTCACGCCCATCCAAGCGCAGTACATTCGCGTGTTCTATGGCGAGGCCACGCTCCGTCAGCTCGAGGAACTCGAGCGCGCGACATTGAGGGGAAATCACGGACGGCCGGTCGCGAACTCCGCGCCGCTCACCGCGACCCTCTTTCCGTAGGCGTCGAGCCGCTTCGGCACCACCTGCTGGCATTGTACCGTTCGGTACAGTAGCATTCGTTCATGCCTCCCGCGCTGCAGTCCCGCGACGCAGTCGTCGGTCAGCTTCTGTCCGTGCTCCGACGCACCGGATACGATGGCGCGTCGCTCGCCGAACTGTCCAAGGCGACGGGTCTCGGAAAGTCGAGCTTGTATCATCACTTCCCCGCTGGGAAGGATGACATGGTCCGCGCCGTGCTGGAGTACCTGGCGCGCCAACTTCGGCAGAACGTGTTCGTGCCTCTCCATGCACACGGTGAGCCGCTTTCGCGTCTCAACACGATGCTCCGCGCGCTGGACACGTTTTACGCGCACGGTCACGAGCCATGCGTATTGGCGCAGCTGGTCATGGGCACGTCACGCGATCGATTTCGGGCGGAACTTACCAGCATCTTTACCGAGTGGACCCAGGCCATCGCGCATACACTGATCGACGCCGGCTTCAGCGCCTCCGAGGCAAGACTTCGGGCGGAGGACGCGGTGCTGCGAGTGCAGGGCGCGTTGTTGGTCGCCGCAGGGCTGGACGACGATCGGGTCTTCGGGCGCACGCTCAGTTCACTGGCTTTCACCCTGCTGGCGGTTGGAGAAAGACCAACGACGTGAGCGTGAGCTCCGCTACCACGTTCGTACTTCGATGGGGATTGCATTGTACCGAACGTTCGGTACATTACCTGCACCTTGGTACGCCTTCCCACTACCGGAGCCATTCATGCCACGCATTCAGCCCGTTGACCCCGCGCTCGCCACTGGACCCGCTGCCGAGCTGCTCGCCACCACGAAGAGCCGGTTTGGTTCGGTTCCCAACATGTTTGCTACGGCCGCGCATTCGCCAGCCGCGCTCTCGCTATTGCTCGAGGGGTTCGCGACGCTCGGAAAGGGGCCCCTCGGTGGAAAGATCGGCGAGCAGATTGCCATCGCCATCGCCCAGTCAAATGCCTGCGGATACTGCCTCTCGGCGCACACCGCCATCGGCGGCATGCATGGGCTGGATGCAGCGAGCTTGCGGGCGGCGCGCGGTGCGGGGGCCCCAGACCCGAAGGTGGCGGCGTTGCTCCACCTCGCGCTGGCGATCGTGGAGTCGCGCGGGCATCTCAGAGACTCGGCGCTGCAGGCCGCGCGCTCGGCCGGCATCACCGACGCTGAAATCGTGGAAGTGGTGGCCCACGTGGCGTTGAATGTGTTCACCAACTATCTCAACAGCGTCAGCGAAACCACGATCGATTTCCCCGTCGTTTCGCTCGCGGAAACGCAGGCGGCGTAATTCACCTCCATCTGCGCTGCGATGTCTGGTGCAGCGCGGAGAAGCTCATGGACCGTTTGTACGTAGCCGGACTCTGGCGCTATCCGGTGAAGTCGCTGGCCGGTGAGTCGCTGACGAACGCAGTGTTCACCAAGAGCGGAATTCCCGGCGACCGCATGGTGCACGTTCGCGGCCCCGAGGGCCTGCGCACGTCGCGCCGCCAATATCGAATGCTTGGACTGCGCGGCACGCTCGATGAGAACGGCGAGCCGCGAGTCAACGGTGAGCCTTGGCGTTCCGCGGCGGCATTGGCTGCGGTGCGCGAGGCCGCCGGCGATGACGCCGAGTTGGTCGCCGATACTAGCCTGGCGCGCTTCGACATTCTGCCGTTGCTCGTCGCAACCGACGGCGCTGTGGCCGCCTTTGGGCGCGATGTACGTCGCCTTCGACCGAATATTCTGATCGGCGGCGTGGAAGGGTTGGCCGAGCGTGAGTGGGAGGGTTGGCAGCTGGCGATCGGCGAGGCACGGGTCGGCCTGCATTCACTTCGTGGGCGCTGCCCGATGACCACGGTCGATCCCGACACAATCACGCGTGATCCCGAAGTACTCAGGGACATTGGTCGACGGTTCGGCGGCAAGTTGGCGCTCAACGCATTCGTCAGCGTTCCCGGGCGCGTCGAAGTTGGAGATGTCGTCCGACTGATCGAACCCTCGCCCTAGAACACGATGGTGGGCGATCGAGCCTCGAGGTGTCGTATTTGTCCTCCAAGCAAGCGCGTGACAACGGTGCGCATCCCCGCGCCCAATGCGTTGCCGGGATTTCGTTTGCCCTGCACGGCTGGTCGGGCTTCGCCGCGGAGCCAACGCTGGACTTCCTGCAAGTCGCTCATGTCGAGCGTCTGCACGTCCGCCTGCACCACCATGTATCCGCGACGACCAGGCTTGGGTGTCGCGAGGTTCGGTGTGTACGCCAGCTCACTGGCGGCGCGAGCATCCTCGAACTCGGCGTAGTTGCCCAGCGGGGAAATGCGGTTGCTCGTGATTCGTGCGACGTCGTAGCTGCGGTCGACGAGGTCATATCGGACAATGACATCCCACTCGTCGCGGGCGAACACGTCATCGAACCACCGACCAACCGTCCAGAGCTCCGCTCGGATGTGCAGGCGTGCCGGAAAACCGTTGCGCAACAGCTCGTCGAATGGTTTTTCCGTGAGCACAGCGCGGACGGCCACCATCGCAGATGCGGTGGTGCTTGCTGGGGAAATGACAACGCGCGGCGGTCCCTGCGCCGCGATCACAGCCGGAAGGAACAGGCCCAACGCCATCAACAGCAGTGGCCACTGCCGGTGATGGCGACGCCCTCCGAGCCGCCAGAGCGACATCGTCAGAAACGCCGACCCAGACGGACGTACAGGTTGGGGCTCAATCCACTCTGCGAAACGGCCTGTGCGAGATAGACGCCGAAGTCGCCGAAATCGAAGCCGCCGCCCAGGTCGGTGCGCCAGGAGTTCAGCGGCGGAACATCCTCTCGGGCGAATCGGAGGTTCGCGTCGGTTCCGTGCACCAGCCACCCGCGGCCCGAGTTCGCAAACACCACCCAGGCGCCATCGGCGCTCCGGTGTGTCGTTGCACGGCGCCGGTCGCCGAACCAGTCCCGATCTCCAAACAGGCGAATACGGAAATCTCCTTTCCATTCCGCCTGCAGGAGCACCATGCGTTCGCACTGCGCTGGACGTCCCAATTGCGCGTACCCGGCGTCTGAGCCCGTTGCGCATGTGCCGACGTCCGCCGAGTTCAGGGAGCGACGGAAGTCGAACCCGGGCAGTGCATCAATGCCGCTCGTCGAGAACCGCCGCTGCGCTGGCAACGCATCGCCCGCCAGCCACCCGCCCAGCACAGCACGAAGGTTGAGGCGGGCTCCGGGCGCGAGTTGATTGTAGCGTCGCACGTCCAGCAGGCCGCGAGTGTAGTCGGTCGCGCCAGCAGCGGCGGTGCGAACGCCGACGGTGGTGGGCGCCAGTCGCGTGAGGGTGCCCGATCCGCGTTCGACCACCGCCGAGACCAGCCAGCCCCGCCGGGGGGTGTCGACACTGTTGCGCGTGTCGATCGTCGCCTTTGCCGAGGCCAGATGCAGCACGCCTTCATCAGCGTCAGGATTCGGCCGCCACGGAACGTCATCGTTGAAGATCGACCAGATGCCGCGACTCTGTCGCGCCGACCAGCGCTCTTGACCGTATTCCGCTCGGAGCTCCAGCGCGCGACCGGCGAACAACGCGACGTGTCCACTCGCGCCATGGCGTCGCCAGTAGTCGCGGTAGTCGCGTGTGGCGAGAAAGGCGGCAAGACCGACTTCCTGGTCGGTCAGCTGCCATTGCTCGACCGCATCCACAACGTCGAAGAGTCGACCGCCAACTCGCACACCAGCGCGCTGTCCCTGCTGCAGTTCTACGAGCACGCGATGACCGCGGTTCTGCGTTTCCCAGCTGAGTCGATCGCCAGTCCGAAACACGCCGTACAGTTCCACGGTCGCGCGCGTGTCACCGGAGGACGCGCGAAGGCGCGGACCGACAAGGAGCGGAAGCCCCTCCACCCGATTATACGCGTTGGCCGTGGTGACAAGGAGCTCGCTCTTCGTCCCGGAATCGGACGCTCGCGGCCATCGGGACCAGCGTGAGAAGAACTCGTGGTCCAACTCGGCCGTCAGCGAATCGCCGGACTCGCGGTAGCGCAGCCGCGCCGACCATACTCGCACTTCGCCGCCCGTCGCGGTGGCGTTCGGCGTATCGAGTGCACCGCCGAGGACCGTGAGCACACCCTGCACCCGTCCGGAATCCGCGATCGTGACATCACCATTAATGGCAAGCAACTGCCCAAGCACCACACCGGAAATCCGCGATTTCCCACGCAGGACTGCGAGATCCCCGCGAACCGTATCAGACGCGAGCAGCGTGAAATCGCCGCGGACTCGCCGGGTTGCAGCGGCATTCCATAGAGCGACCGCTTCCAGCGAAACATCGCGCGGCAATCCACCCACACGGCGCTCGTTTTCGGCAGGGCCCGTGCGGTCTGCCGCTCGCGTTTGCGCCATCGCGAGCGTGGGTAGCGTGGACGCGGCGGCGAGCGCAACCACGCCGATCGTGCCGATCATGGAAGGTATCGAGTACAACATGGAGAATACTCCGCTCAGGTAGACTCGCATGACAGGCAGGTCGCGTGCCGTGGCGCGTCGTGGGCTCCCAGAGAGAGGTCGATGCGCGATGGCCGGCACGTGTCCCTTCCGGACGACAGGCAGCGTGTCGCTTCGACTACTCAACATCCTTTCACGACCCCTCGGCAGACGAGGCCAACCCCAGACGTCGCATGCGGCGGTACAGATTGGGACGATCGGTTTGCAGGCGACGCGCGGCCTCCGCGATGTTGCCTTCGCTTTCGGCGAGCGCCGTGGAAATCAGGTGACGTTCGAAGGCATCGAGCGCATCGCTCAACGCCAGGGCGGACATCGCACCGGAGGGTGCCGCGGATCTCGCGAGCGCCTGCGTCAGTTCGATCGCGGTGCCGACCGAGGGCAGCACGTCCTGCACCTGTCGGTCACCGATCTCGCCGCCCGCGTGGAGGATGGCGAGCCGTTCGACGATGTTTGCCAACTCGCGCACGTTGCCGGGCCAACGATACGCCGACAGCACTCCGACGGCGCTCTCTCGCCAGCGCACCAGCGGCTGCCCGGTCCGGGTGCGGTGCCGATTGGAGAAATGGCGCACCAACGCCGGGAGGTCACCCGGTCGGTCGCGCAGCGGCGGCAGCGAAATCGGAATCACGTTGAGCCGGAAGAAGAGATCTTCGCGAAAACTGCCATCGCCCACCGCGCGAATCAGGTCCTTGTTGGTTGCGGCGAGAATGCGCAGATCCACCTTGATCGGCTTGCCTCCGCCAACCCGTTCGATCTCCTGTGAGTCGATCGCACGCAGCAGCTTTGCTTGCGCTTCGGCGCCCAAGTCGCCGACTTCGTCCAGAAATAAAGTGCCGGTATGCGCGAGCTCGAACCGGCCAATACGTCGCTCGGTGGCCCCCGTGAAGGCGCCGCGCTCGTGACCGAA
>JANNEV010000550.1:0-2141 GCA_031379145.1 Gemmatimonadaceae bacterium | reverse complement strand
TGACGCCTGGGCGAAAGGGAACCTGATGGAATGTGTCACTTCGCTCACGCTCGCGCGATAGGTGCGCTGCTGGGCGATGGTCACCGACGAGAGCGCCACCCATAGGAGCGTGCCCGGACCCGCGCAGGCACATCGCCCCCTTGCCGGATCGCGACGCATCGGCAGCTTGAAGCTGACTCCCGCGATGTGCCGTCCCTTTACTGGCCCTGCCTCATGCTGCTGCTGTCATGTCTAGTGTTGGCCTGCGCTTCGGCTGGTCCCCAGACGGATCACGTTTCGCAGGTGATGGGGAGGAGCGCGGCCACCGGAGTTGGCGCCGTCGTGCAGTCCGTCGTCACGCTCCTGGGCTATCAGGCGACGGTGCCGACTCGCTGGAGCACCCGCACGCCGTCATCCAGCATGCGATTGGCCGAGTTCACCGTTGGCGACGCGGCCGAGGTGGTTGTGTACTTCTTTGGGCCGGGGCAGGGTGGACCTGTGAACGCCAACCTCGAGCGCTGGAAGGCCCAGTTCAGCAATCCAACCGGCGGTGCGGTGTATGAGGCAGTGTCGCAGGACAAAGCTGGAGCATTACCGCTGACCGTGGCCGAGTATCGCGGAACCTACGCGCGTGGAACCGGAACGGGATCGAGTCCCGAGGCGGCGCGGCCCAACCACATTCTCGTTGCGGTCGTCGCGGAGACTCCTCGCGGTCGCCTGTTTTTCCAGCTGTTCGGACCAACGGCAGCTGTGGAGGCGCAGCGCAGCGCCTATCTCACCTTCGTGCGCAGCCTTCGATAGCAAAACCCTCGTGTCGACCTTACCCCCTACGACTCCGCGTCAATGCCCATGACCCGTACTTTCTCTGACTGCCGGCAGCGCACGTGCTCGCAGACACTCGCGCGCACGCTTGTCTCGGCGCGGCTGCTGGTGCTGCTTGCGCCGAGCCCGTTGCTGCTCGCGCAGCCGATGTCGCAGTCCAAGCTCATTGGTCGGTGGGATCTGGTGGTGAAAGGACCCGAAGGCGACTTCCCGTCGTGGCTTGAAGTCAAGCTGTCGGGCAATCGCACGCTGGTGGGCTACTTCGTCGGACGGAGCGGTAGCGCGCGCCCTATCTCGAAAGTGGACGTCGCCGGCGGCACCATGAAGTTCTCGCTGCCCACACAATGGGACATCGGGAACCAGGATTTCAGGTTCGAGGGCACGTTGGCCGACGACCAGCTGTCCGGTTGGATGACCGACGCGCAGGGTGTCCGGATGACGTGGGCAGCCGTGCGCGCACCGTCGCTGCGTCGGTCGGCGGAGCCGGTCTGGGGTGCACCAATCGACCTCTTCAACGGCAAGGATCTGACCGGCTGGGAGTCCAATGTCGCGAATCCGTGGAGTGTCGCCAACGGCATTCTTTCCAATCCGAAGCCGGGTTCAAACCTGATTACGCGACAGAAGTTCAGTGACTTCAAGCTGCACGCGGAGTTTCGGTATCCCAAAGGTGGCAACAGCGGGCTCTATCTGCGCGGTCGATACGAGGTGCAGATCGAAGACAGCCGTGGCATGGAACCGGGCAGTCTGCATCTCGGCGGCGTGTACGGATTTCTCCCGCCCAACGAAGATGCCGCCAAGGCGCCGGGCGAGTGGCAGACCTACGATATCACGCTCGTTGGTCGGCTTGTGACGGTGGTGCTGAACGGCAGGACCGTCATTTCCCGTCAGGCGATTCCCGGCATTACCGGCGGCGCATTGGATAGCAATGAGGGAGCTCCCGGTCCAGTGATGCTGCAGGGGGATCATACGTCCATCGAGTTCCGCAAGCTCGTGCTCACGCCAGCAAAATGAGCCGTTGCGCGCGCGCGATGCGACAAGTCGGCGCGCTCCTGGCCGCTGCAAGCCTTTGCGTGATCGTGCCCGAGGCTGCGCACGCGGAAACGCGCACGCTTCGCGTGGACTCCAAGGTGCTTAGCGACACGCGCACCCTGCATGTGAGTCTGCCCGCGAATTATCGCATTGCGCGCCAGCGTTACCCCGTCACGTATGTGTTGGACGGACAGGTGCGGGCGTTTTTTGACCTCACGGTGGCGGCCGCCGGGTATGATCTGCTGGGGGACTTGCACGACTTCGCGATGCCGTCGCAGATCATCGTCGCCATCGAGCATCGGGACCGCGGC
>JANNEV010000543.1:0-8159 GCA_031379145.1 Gemmatimonadaceae bacterium | reverse complement strand
TTTCTTGCATTCGCGTACACCGATGCCTTCCGGCTCGTGCTTTACGGACTGGTCGTGATCATCGGCATCCTGGTTGGACTGGAAGTTCCGCTGCTGATGCGAATTTTGCGTGATCGCTTCGACTTCAAGGACGTCGTGTCGAACGTGCTGACCTTCGATTACATCGGTGCGCTCTTCGCCTCGCTGTTGTTCCCGCTGCTGCTCGTGCCGCGACTTGGCCTGGTCCGTTCGGCCATTCTGTTCGGATTGTTGAACGTGGTGGTGGGTCTCTGGAGCACGTGGCTCTTCCGCGACGTGTTGGCACGTCGCCGGTGGCTTCAGGCTGGCGGCGGGTTGGCGCTGGTGCTACTGGCGGCAGGCCTGTGGAAGGGGCAGGCCATCACCTCGCTGGCTGAAGATGGCATGTACGCCGATCCCATCATTTTGGCGCGGGACACCCGGTATCAGCGGATCATCCTCACCAATTGGAAGGATGATCTCCGGCTGTATCTGAATGGGCATCTGCAGTTCGCCTCGCGAGACGAGTATCGGTACCACGAGGCGCTGGTGCATCCTGGGCTGTCTGCCGTGCGGTCGCGTGCTCGGGTGCTGGTGCTGGGCGGCGGGGATGGGCTCGCGGTACGCGAGATTCTGCGCTATCCCGACGTACAGCGTGTGACCCTGGTGGATCTCGACGAAGGAATGACCGCGCTCTTCAAAACGCATGCGCGGCTCACCGCACTGAACAAGCGCTCCCTTACGGACTCGCGGGTCACGGTGATCAACGCGGACGCGTTTACGTGGTTGGACGAGCACGCGGACCAGTTCGACTTTGTGGTCATCGATTTTCCGGATCCGTCCAACTATCACGTGGGCAAGCTGTATACGAGCGCGTTCTACCGTCTGGTGCAACGACATGTCGCGCCCGGAGGTCTGCTGGTCGTGCAGAGCACCTCGCCCATGTTCGCGCGCCAGTCGTACTGGAGCATCGTCGCGACGCTGCAGGGGGCAGGGTTGCGCACCTGGCCCTATCACGTGTACGTGCCGAGCTTTGGCGAATGGGGGTTTGTGATCGCCGGAACGACGAGTTTTGCCATACCCTCCACACTCCCGGGAAACCTTCGCTACCTGACCGCTGCCGGATTGCCGTCCCTGTTCGATTTTCCGGCCGACATGGGCGCGGTGGCGGCGGAGCCCAACCGCCTCAACGATCAGGTGCTCGTGCGCTACTACGAGCGCGAGTTCGACGCGATCAATCGCTAGTGGCGCCGGGCCATGAGTGACGGGCTGACTCGTCGCGAGTTTGTGTTGTCGCTGTCGAGTGTGGTGGCTGCGCCCGCCCTCCTCGGCCTGACGCGCAAGGGTGGACCGCCAATTCTGGGCGGTTACGTGGACGATGACAGCGGAGCAGGGCACGCACTGCGCGATCGTCGAGGCGCGCCGTTGGGGAGTACGTCGTCCAGCCGCGAACGGCGTCGCGTGTCGGTGGCGATCGTGGGTGGTGGAATCGGCGGACTGAGCGCGGCGTGGCAGCTCGATCGGTCCGGGGTCCACGATTGGCTGTTGCTCGAACTGGCCGATCGCACTGGAGGCAATGCACGCGGTGGCAGTAGCGCCGTGACCCGGTTCCCCTGGGGGGCGCACTACGTTCCGGTGCCTTCTGACGATGCGACGCACGTGCGAGCGCTCTTTCGCGAGCTGGGTGTGCTGGGCGTCGATGGCACGTGGGACGAGCGAACGCTCTGCCACTCGCCGCAGGAGCGGATCTTCCAGCACGGCCGCTGGCATGAAGGGTTGGCGCCGCTCGATGCGCTGCCCGTGAGCGAACGGGCCCAGTTCGCGGAGTTCGAGACCCGGATCGCTGACTGGCGGCATACGGGTGCATTCACCGTGCCGTCGGCCATGGGCCACGCGCGTCGACGTTCGTCTGCGGATTCGAAGGCGCTCGCGGCCCTCGACACCACGACTGCGGACGCATGGCTGCGCGAGCACGGGCTCACGTCACCAGCACTGCGCTGGTGGGTGGAGTATGGCACGCGCGACGACTACGGAGCCTCGCTGACACAGGCGAGCGCTTGGGCTGCGGTGCACTACTTCGCCGGACGCGACCCTGAGGCACCGGGGCCGTTAACGTGGCCGGAAGGCAATGCGTGGATTACCGAGCGGCTCACCGCACGCCTCAACGCGGCGCGAAGCGCAACGGCGGCCCCGCGCATCCGCACCAGTTCGCCGGTCTCGGTGATCGAGCGGATTGGTTCCCGGTGGCTGGTTCGCACTGCCGGACTGGATGTTGAATGCGATGTCGTCGTCTGGGCGGCGCCGCTGTTCGTCTTGCCTACGGTGCTCGCCGGTGCGCAGTCTCCGGTCGCCCTCGAGTACGGCTCGTGGGTGGTGGCCAATATCTCGCTGCGTCGCGCACCGAGCGAGCGCGGGGCTCCGTTGGCGTGGGATAACGTCATCTACAACAGTCCGTCGTTGGGCTACGTGAATGCGGGGCACCAGTCGCTGGCCACCCCGACCGAGGCGCAGGTGTGGACGTGGTATCACGCGGTGGTGGACCGCGACGCGCGGGGCGGAAGACGCTGGCTGCGGGATCGCCCGTGGTCCCAGTGGCGCGATCAGATCGTTGCTGACCTGAGAGCGGCGCATCCGGATGTGGAATCGTGCGTGTCTCGGATCGACGTGATGCGCTGGGGGCATGCCATGCCGCGACCCACACCGGGGCACTTGCTGCGGGTTCGTGCGCTGGCCGGCTGGCAACCGGCACCTCGCGTGTTCATCGGACACGCGGATCTCAGCGGGATCAGCCTGATGGAGGAAGCGCAGTGGCACGGCGTGCGTGCCGCACAGCAGGCGGCGGTCGTGCTCCGGGGCGACCGGTAGGGAGTGACACGCCGAAAAACTGGCGCGATTTAACTTGACGAAACGTGCGGCGTTTCGCATTTTCGCCCGTTGCGTCGACGGTTCGCCTCAGAACACCGAGTTGGGTTGTGCGAGCTTCGTCATGCCGCCGAACGGTTCGAGACCCAGGGGTGCCTGTAGGCCCTCGTTCCAAGCGGAACGATGAAGTGCGTGGCATCATGAGTCGATCGGTTTTTCGAGCGGTTTTCAAGGTCCTGGTCCCGATAGCTCATCGGTGATTGCGTATGCATCGCCCTCGTGAGAGCGGGCGATGTAATGCCGTGGGGTCGTCCTCCGGCGTGGTCTCTCATTCTTTGCCCAACGTCTTCATGACAACGAAGCAACTCCGCCGATGCGCCGCGCACTGGACTGCGGCGACACTCCTCTCGCTGCTCGCGCCATTCGGCGCGACGCACGCGCAGACTGCCACTTCGTCTCGTATCGTCACGGGCAAGGTGACCTCCGCTGTGGGTGGACGGGCGCTGCAAGGCGTCAACGTGATCGTGCGCGGTACTCGGCTGGGTACGATCACCAACGCGGCCGGCGAGTATCGATTGGCGCTCCCGGAACAGGCCGGCACGGAAACGTTCACGTTCCGCCTGCTCGGCTTCAAGCCGGTTGACGAACCGATTCGCGGACGGACCTCGATCAACATGGTGCTGGAAGAGTCGGCCAACACGCTGTCCGACGTTGTGGTCACGGCCAACGCGATCGTGCGTGAGACCAAGGAGTTGGGCTACGCGATCGCGCAGGTGGAACCCGAAAAACTGACGGTGGCGCGTAGCTCGAATGTGCTGAACAGCTTGGCCGCGAAGGTGGCTGGCGTTCGCATTACCCAGCAGTCGGGCACGGTCGGCGGCTCCAGCAAGATCGTGATTCGCGGCGTCAATTCCATTGCATCGGCGTCAGAGCCGTTGTTCGTTGTGGACGGTGTGCCGATCTCCAACTCGGCCTTCGCCGGCACTGAGACCGAGATCGTGACTGGCGGTGTGGACGTGGGCAACCGCGCCCAGGACATCAACCCGGACGACATCGAGTCGATGTCGATCCTCAAGGGGGCTGCCGCATCCGCGCTGTACGGCTCGCGCGCGAGGAACGGCGTGATCGTGGTCACGACCAAACGCGGCTTCTCCGGCCAGCCCCGCTTCACGTACAATGGCAGCACGCGCTCCGACGCCATCTTCCGCAAGCCGAGCTTCCAGAACGAGTGGGCTCAGGGCGCGCTTGGCGCGTACAACAAGGACCTTTCCAATGGTTGGGGGCCGCGCATCAGCGGGCAGCGCGTCGCGAACTTTTACGGAGACACGGTTTCCCTGGCCGCCGACCCCACCAACTACAGCGACTTCTTCGAGACCGGTCTGACCAACGTGCATGCGATGGCCGTGTCGGGCGGCAGTGAAACCAGCGACTACCGTTTGGGCGGTACGTGGCTGGGGCAGACCGGCATCGTGCCGAATTCGCGGCTGCAGCGATACACCCTGGCGCTGAACGCGGGCCAACGCTTCAAGGAGAAGTTCACGGCGCGGGTGGCAGCCAATTACGTGCGGTCCAACTCGAACGGCCGAGCGTCGCAGGGGCAGAACGGCCAGAGCATTCCGACGTCCATCTGGACCTTCGCGTCGCGGACGCTGTCCACGGAGTTTCTGCGCGCCAATCGCGTCGGCCCTGACGGTCGCGCCGGTTCCATCGACGGCACGGGCACCAGCAACAACCCGTATTGGGTGACGGACAACAATGGCTTGAACAACACCACCGATCGTCTGTTCGGCAATACGTATCTGTCGTACGATGCGAAACCGTGGTTCAACCTCGCGTTCCGCGCTGGTACCGACATCGCCATCGAAGGGCGTCGCTTCGTGACCCGGAAGGGGACGCGCGGCCGGTTGGACGGTGAGTTCGACACGCAGGATCTGAACGAGCGCGAGCTCAACACCGACCTTATCGGTACGTTCACGCGGCAGCTCGCGCCAACGCTGACCCTCAAGGCGGTGGTCGGCCACAACTTCAACAAGCGCACGTTCAAGCGGCAGCGTGTGTTCAGCCAAGGCTTGAACATCGACCAGCTGTACACGCAGGCGAATGCCAACGTCAACGCCGCCACGAATTTCATTTCCGAGCGTCAGCTGTACGGGGCGTACACGGATATCGGCTTCGGTTGGCGCGACTATCTGTTCGTGAACGTCACCGGGCGCAACGACTGGTCGTCCACGCTGCCGGTCAAGAACAACAGCTACTTCTATCCGTCCGTCAGCACGGGATTTGTGGCGTCTGACGCCTTCCGTGACCTCGGCATCTTCAAGAGCGGCAAGGTCAGCTTTGCGAAGCTGCGGGCGAACTGGGCCAACGTCGGGTCCGACGAAGATCCGTATCAGCTGGCGTTCACCTATTCGCCGCTCACCGCACAGTCTGACATCTACACGTTCAACCAGAATTTCCCGTTCAACGGCGCCTCGGCATTCGGCGCCACGAACGTGATTCCGCCCGCCAACCTGAAGCCGCAGCAGCAGCAGTCGTACGAATTGGGCGGCGAATTCCGCCTGCTGCAGAACCGCATTGGTCTCGATCTGACGTACTACAACGTCCGCAACTACGACCAGATCGTGTCGTTGGCGGTCCCGCAGAGCACCGGGTTCAGCGCGCGCCGCCTGAACGTGGGCGAGATCTCCAACAAGGGCATCGAGGCACAGGCGTCGTACACGATCTTCGAGCGGCCCAAGAAGGGCTTCAAATGGGACGTGGCGGCCAACTACGCTCGCAACCGCAACATCGTCGAGAAGCTGGCACCGGGGCTGAAGGAGTTCTCGGTAACGTCCGGCGACGGGTTCGGCCTGTTCGTGGTGGCGCGCCCGGGCACCACGTTCAACCTGCAGGGCGTCGGCTTCCTGCGCGATTCCGTGTCGGGTGAGTTCATCATCAATCCGCAGAACGGACTCCGCATTTCCGGCCCGCGCAAGCTGCTCGGCAACATCTACCCGGACTGGATCGGCGGTCTCAACAACTCGTTCAGCTACAAGAACGCGTCGTTTTCCTTTCTCGTAGATGTCCGCCGCGGTGGCGTAATTGCCTCCAGCACCGTGTCCGCCCTGCGCTCGTCGGGCACCGGCGCGGAAACCGCCGACCGTACCCCGTTCGTTCAACCTGGTGTCATTCGCAATGCCGACGGCACTACCCGGAAGAACGACGTCCCGGTGTCCAGCGTGCAGGCCTACTGGCAGAATCTGGACAGCTCGCTGAGCCCGGAAAACAACGTCTTCGATGCGTCGTACATGAAGCTTCGTGAATTGCAGTTCAGCATCAAGCTCCCGGGCAGCTGGGCGTCGCGCATGGGCGTGCGTGATGCCACCTGGTCTCTGGAAGGGCGCAACCTGTGGTTGATTTCCAGCAAGGTTCCGCACATTGACCCGGAGTCCAACGTGATGGGCACCGGATTGATCGGCGAAGGCATCGAACGCAACAACATCCCGTCCACGCGTACGTTCGGTACGAATCTCCGCCTCACGTTCTGATCGATCGCCCTATTTCTCGAGAGCACTATATGACGAACTTCAGACAGACCTTTGTGCGGCGAACCACGCGTGCCGCGGCCGTCGCGTTGCTGGCCGTACCGGGTATCTCCTGCTTCTCCGACGGGCTGCTCAACGTCGACCCCAATCGTTCGACTACCGCCGACCCGGCGCTGCTCTTCACGGGCGCCGAAGTCAAGTTTTCATTGCTGCGGGTGGCTGAGCTGACTTGGCCCATCGCCCTGATGAACCAGATGTGGGCGTCCGGCGGCCGCTGGGGGCTGGAACAGGCGCGTTACGACCAGACCCGTATCCGAAGCGCGTGGGGCAGCATCTACACCGACGTGCTCAAGAACCTCGTGCTCGCCACGAGGGACGCCGAGGCGAAGACCCCGCGTCCCAACAACTCCATCGCGCAGCTCAAGATCTACACGGCGTTCGTGTACTCGCAGACCTCCTACCTCTGGGGCGACATTCCGTTCTCCGAGGCGGCGGGCGGTACGGTCGATTTCCCCAAGTTCGACTCGCAGGAAGCGGTGCTGAACGGATCGATCAAGCTGATTGATGAGGCGTTGGCCGCCATCGATGCCAACTCGGCACGCATCGGCGCGCCGAATGATCTGTACTACGGCGGCGACATGACCAAGTGGCGCCGCTTCGGCAACTCGCTCAAGTTCCGCATCCTCATGACCATGGTGGATGCTGACGCATCCAAGGCCACCGCGATTGGCGCCATGGCGTCGCAGCAGATGATTGCGTCACGCGGCGACGAGATGAAGTTCCCGTACTTCGACTCTCCGGGGCGTCAGAATCCTCGCTTCTCGTTCACGGCGATTTTCCGCGGTGGCGTCCAGTCCGATTGGTACGCGTCGAACGTGATGTTCAACGAAATGGTGCCGTTGAACGATCCGCGCATGCCGATCTACTTCCAGCCGGGTCCGGGATCGCCGGCGGGCACATTCGTTTCGCTCGATCCGGTGCAGACGTACGATCCGGTTCGCTCGTCGCTGGTGAATCTGAACCTGCTCCGGGCCAACCTGCCGGAGGTGTCGTTCTCGTACTCCGAGCAGATGCTGCTCGAGGCGGAAGCCCTCGGTCGCGGTTTCTGGCCGGGTGGATTGGGTGCTGCCGAAACGCGCTTCCGCGCGGGAACCCGGGAGTCGATGAGCGCCTCCGGTGTGGCAGCGCCGGCCATCGACACGTACATCAACGCCCTGCCCGCGTTCACCGCCGGCAACTTCCGTCGGGAGCTGAACCGCCAGCAGTGGCTCGACCTGTTCATGCGCCCGGTTGATGCCTACACGCAGTGGCGCCGCAGCGGCCCGATCGGTCAGGAGTATCCGTCCATGACGGTACCCGGCGGTGCATTGGCCACGAGCCTCATGCGTCGCGTGCTGTATCGCAACGAGGAGATCAACTCCAACCCGAACACGCCAACCGGTATCGTGCTCGACCGGCCGCTCTGGTTCGACAAGTGATGCGCCTCAGCGCGCGCACTCGCTCGCATTGGATGCAGGTGGCGTCGACCGTATGCCTGGTTGCCGTCACCGCGAGCGCGGCCGTCGCGCAGGGAGCGACGCCGCCCACGCATGTTCGCATCGATACCGATGCGGGCGAGATTCTCGTGGATCTCTATCCCGATAAAGCGCCGGGTACTGTGGCGAACTTTCTCAAGTACGTAAACGAGAAACGCTACGACGGTGGTGCGTTCTATCGCGTGGTCACCATGCAGAACCAGCCGACAAGTCCCGTCAAGATTGAAGTGATCCAGGGCGG
>JANNEV010000514.1:0-5467 GCA_031379145.1 Gemmatimonadaceae bacterium | reverse complement strand
GTGGCCCTGTGGACGAGGTCGCGGCGATAGCCGTCGTCCCTTCGCTCTCCTGCCGGCCCGCGCGTCTGTGACACATTCGTCGGCAACTGGTCGTGTGCCCGTGACATCGGCGGGGGATTTTTTCGTGTCTCCAACCCGATTCCACATGACACGTTTCACATGTTTGTTGCTGGTGCTGTGCGCCGTTGCCGCAACCGGCTGCGACGAGAAGGGCACCGAGCCCGCCGCCATCGTGTACCCGGCCAAGGCGGTCGATGCCGCGCCAACCGCGTGGGGAACGAATGCTGGCATCGCCATCAGTGGCGGCTACGGGTCGGCGCTGGTGGTGGATACGAAGGACCCATCGGTGTTCTGGATCATGACGGACCGCGGACCGAATACGGCGACGCCCGTGGCAAATCGGCTCCTCTTTCCGTTGCCCAACTTCACGCCCACCATCGGCAAGTTCAGGCTCGTCGGCGATTCGCTGCGACGCATCGCGGTCATCGATCTCAAGACGGCCGCCGGCGTGAACATCAGCGGACGTCCGAATCCCGCCGGGCAGGGGGCAACCGGTGAGACGGGTGTCGACGCCACCGGTGCCGCCATCACACCCGATCCGGACGGCATGGATAGTGAGGGGCTGGCCTTGCAGAAGGATGGGACCTTCTGGGTGTCCGATGAGTACGGACCGCACCTCGTGCACTTTGACGCCGGCGGCAGGACCATCGAGCGTATCAATCCATTCGGCAGCGGAACTGGCGGGCGGCGCCTGCCTCTGGTGCTTGCGCTCCGTAGGCCGAATCGAGGAATGGAGGGGTTGGCCATTACCCCCGATGACCGAACGCTGGTGGGGGCAATGCAGTCGCCGCTCGACAATCCGACCGCTGCAATCGGTCGCGCGAGCAATGCGTACCGCATCGTCACCTACGATATCGCGTCTGGCGCATCGAGGACGTTCGTGTACGAAGCCGACGCCGTCGGCAACCTCATTTCCGAGATTCAGGCCATATCGGCGACGACGTTCCTTGTCATTGAACGTGATGGCCTGTTTCAGGGCGGGTCGCCGGTGTCCACGTCCAAGCGTGTGTACCGCATTGACGTGAGTGCAGCGACGGACATCAGCGATCCCGCCAACGCCGCCTCCGGACGGTTGTTCGGCGGCCGGGTGCTCGAAGCGCTGACGCCGAGTGAACGGTCGGCGAACAGCATTACGCCGGTGGCGAAGTCGCTGGTGTATGACCTGCTGACGCTCCCCGGCGGCTACCCGCACGACAAGCTGGAAGGTGTCACGCTCGTGGGGCGCGACCTGCTGGTCGTCTCCAACGACGACGATTTTGGTGTGGTGGATGGCGGCGCGAGCAACTTCATTGCGAAACTCCTGCCCGCGACGCAACAGCGCGATCGCGTCGCGTTGTACTTCATTCGCCTGCCAGCGCCGCTGCGATAGGTCTTCACTTTGCCGTGCGCTGCCGTCTGCTGCACGCGGCGCCACGCACCCGATGGCCTGCTGACCTCAACGCCTTGGGTTTCCGTGCGTTACACACGGAGGGAACGTTTCTTAACGTACATTTTTCCTCCGTGCCCTTGTATGAAGCACGCCCTGCTTGTTGCAGCGTCGGCTTTATCGCTGGCCTGCCAGAAGGCGGAGCAACCCGCCGCCAAACCGTTACGTCCAGAGCCGGTCCCCGCGGCCGCCATGGCCGCGATCGATACGGCCGAACTGATGCGGCACATTCGGGTCCTCGCCGCCGACTCGCTGCTCGGTCGTCAACCGGGCTCGCCCGGTGAAGACAAAACCGTCGCCTATCTGGAAGGACAGTTCAAGGCCCTCGGGCTCGCGCCGGGTAACACCGACGGCTCCTACATCCAGAGAGTGCCGCTGGTCGGCATGACGGTGAACAACGCGCCGTCCCTCACGCTCACCAAGGGCGGACTCGTTTCCACGCTGAAATGGCGCGACGATTTCGTGGCCTGGACCAAGCACGTGCAACCCTCGGCCGCGCTGACCAACTCGGAGTTGGTGTTCGTGGGCTACGGCACGGAAGCCCCTGAGTTCGATTGGGATGACTTCAAGGGAGTAGACGTGACCGGGAAGACTCTGGTCATGCTCGTGAACGACCCGCCGATGGCGGACACGTCGCAATTCGGCGGCAAACGGATGACCTATTACGGCCGGTGGACGTACAAGTACGAGCAGGGGCTCAAGCACAAGGCGGCCGGCGTGCTTCTGGTGCACGAGACGGAGCGCGCTGGATATCCGTTCTCGGTCGTGCAGGGCAAGACCGCCGAGCAGTTTGATCTCGTGGCGCCAGACAAAAACATGGCGCGCAGCGATGTTGAGGGATGGATCACCTTGGAGCAGGCGAACGCGCTGTTCAAGATGGCCGGCCATAACTTCGATGCACTCAAGGCCAGCGCGGCCACTCGCGGATTCGCTCCGGTGCCGCTGGGCATTCTGGCGAACATCACCCTCCGCAATACGCTGCGCACGATCGACTCACGAAACGTGCTGGCGAAGCTCGACGGCAGCGATCCGACACTCCGAACCGAGTACGTCATCTACACCGCGCACTGGGATCACTTCGGTGTCGGCGTCAAGGTCAAGGGAGACTCCATCTACAATGGCGCCCTCGACAACGCATCCGGAACCGCAGGTCTCCTGGCCATCGCCAAGGCGTTCAAGGCGCTGCCCACCGCGCCCAAGCGCTCCATCCTGTTTCTCGCCGTCACCGCCGAGGAGCAGGGATTGCTTGGCTCGCAGTTCTACGCCGTCACGCCCGTGTACCCGCTGGCAAAAACCGTGGCCAACATCAACATGGACGGCCTCAATCAATGGGGCCCGACACGCGATCTCACCATCATCGGACTCGGCAACTCCGAACTCGACGACTACGCGGCGACTGCAGCAGCGGAGCAGAACCGGACGCTGCGGCCGGATGCGGAGCCCGAGAAAGGCTTCTACTACCGCTCAGATCATTTCAACTTCGCCAAGCAAGGTGTGCCGGCGTTCTACTCCGAGCCGGGCATCGACTTCGTGGGGAAGCCACCCGAGTACGGCAGACAGCGGCGGGATGAGTACACCGCCAACGACTACCACCAGCCGCAGGACGAGATCAAAGCCGACTGGGATCTTTCCGGTGGCGTGCAGGATCTCGCACTCTTCCTGGCGATGGGGTACCGCATTGCCAATGCGGCTACCATGCCCCAATGGCGCGTGGGCAATGAGTTCCGCGCGGCGCGCGAGGCGATGCTGCTGAAGCGCTGAGTCGCCAGCGCTCCAGTGTGAAATCGGTCTATTTTTTCACGTACCGCTTGAGCGCCTTTTGCCCCACTTCCGCGCCGTAGATGTTTCCGGCTGCGTCCACGGCCACGCCCTCAGCTGAGCTGGTGCTCCGCGGCTTTTCCTCAGGGTCGGGGATGAAGCCCGTGACGGCACCCGTGCGTGCGCTGCCAATGCGAATGCCGCGTTTCCACGCCACGTGCGGCGGTGCGACGGACCCCGACTCGGAGTCCGCGACGTAGATGTTGTCGGACTTGTCGATCCAGATGCCGCTCGGGCGACTGAACTGGTACCACGTGTCCAGCAGGGTTCCGTTCTGGTCGTAGATCTGAATGCGATCGTTGCCGCGGTCACCAACAAACAATCGCCCCTTGCTGTCCATGGCCAAGGCGTGCGGCTGGTCCATTTGAGTCGGTCCCGTTCCCCAACTGCCCCACCTTTTCAGCAGCTTGCCGTCGGGCGAGAACTTGAACACGCGCGCATTGGAGGTGGCGCGTGACGAATGTCCCTCCGCCACGAAAATGTCGCCGTTGGGCGCCACCAGCACCGCGTTGGGCTGCCAGAAGAACTCGCCCTCCCGCGCGCCGCCAGCCGTGCCAAGCGTCATGAGCAGCTTGCCCTCCGGGCTGAACTTGTAGACCTGATGCCCCCGCTTGGGGCCCAACGTATCGCCCGGCGCGACACCGCCGGTGCACGCGCAGTCGACGGCCCACACATTGCCCTGCGGATCCACGTGAATGCCGTGGGGCGAGAGCAGCATGCCCGCGCCGAACGACTTCACTACGGCGCCGTTCACGTCGAACTTGAGAATCGGATCCAACGTGGACGCCGCGCAGCTGTTGACACCGCAGCGCTCGCCAACCCAGATGTGCTTGCCATCGCGATCGATCGCCACCGCGCTGGTGGAGCCCCACGTGCGTCCTGCAGGAAGCTTCGCCCAGCCCTCCACGGTGCGAAACGGATTGGGCGCGTCGTTGGTCGCGGCCATCGTGGCACTGGAAGGCGTCTGCGCGCGCGTCTGGTCAGGCACAACCACCATCGCGCCAAACATCAGCGCGATGGTCATCGTCGTCGAACTGCAACGTGGTTGCCGTGCAACGTGGCGCTGCCGCAGTGCCACATCGTCATGCCGCATGATGCGCGTCACCGATCAGCTCCAGCTCAGGTCGTGTTTCGACAACGGCAGCGAGCGAATGCGTTTGCCCGTCGCCGCAAAAATCGCGTTCGTGAGCGCTGGGACCACTGGCGGCAGCGCCGGCTCGCCCAGACCGGTTGGCGCGTTGGCGCTCTTCTTGAAAAACACGTCCACCGGAACCGACTGCTCCTGACGGAGCAGCAGGAACTCGTCGAAGTTGCCTTCCACGGCGGCGCCATTCTCGATGGTGATTTCCTGCGCCAATGCCTGTGCAATGCCGTCGAGCACGGCACCCTGCACCTGCGTTTCCGCGCCGAGCGGGTTGATGATCTCACTCCCCACGTCGCCGACCGCCCAGACCTTGTCGATCTTGAGTTTGCCCGTCTGGCTCACCGTGGCCTGCACCACCTCGGCGAAGTAGCCGCGATGACTGAAATGAAACGCCAGCCCCATGCCGGTGCCCTTCGGCAACGTCTTGCCCCAACCCGCACGCGCTGCCACCTCCTTCACTACCGCCGCCATGCGCGGTCCGTCGAATCCAGGCTGCGGAGGCCGACCGTCTGCTGCTGGCGGGTCCGCAACCGGTGTGGTCATGAGCAAGTCGATCCGGAACTGCAGCGGATCCTTGCCTGCCGCGTGGGCCAGCTCATCAATGAACGATTGTGTCGCGAACGCGATGCCATTGCTGCCCGGTGCGCGCAACGGTCCCATCGGCACACCTGACGGCATGACTGATGCCGCGATGGTCAGGTTGGGAATGAACTTCGCCGGGAATTCGGTGCCGCCGATGCCCGCTGACGATCCGAAGTTGGCGCCTTCGCCGAACGACACGAAGTGGTTGTGCCACGCCGTCAGCTTGCCGCTGGCGTCCACCGCGCCAGAGAGATTGTGCCAGCCCGCCGGACGATAAAAATCGTGCTGCATGTCGTCTTCGCGCGTCCACAGCAGTTTGACCGGCACGCCGATTTCCTTGGCAATCCACGCCGCTTCGACCATGTAGTCGTTGCTGAGGCGTCGACCAAACCCTCCGCCGGAACGGGTCATGTACACGGTGACCGCGTCTTCCTTGA
>JANNEV010000490.1:0-6003 GCA_031379145.1 Gemmatimonadaceae bacterium | reverse complement strand
CCGGCGGCCACGCCCCGTACGGCGCGCGCGAGAAACAAGCGTTCGCCAACGCGCTGGATCGTATTCTGACACGCGCCATCGCGCGCACTGCGAGAGCGACGCCGTGACCGACCCACTGCACGGCATCACCCTCAAGGCGATGATCGAACATCTCGTGGAACGCTATCAATGGGCTGGCCTCGGCGAGCGCATCGAGATTCGCTGTTTCACGCATGACCCCAGCGTGAACTCCTCGCTCAAGTTCCTGCGAAAAACGCCGTGGGCGCGAGCGAAAGTTGAATCGTTGTACCTGCACTCGGTGGCGCATCCGCGAAAGACCAGGGCCGAAGGCGTCTGACTTAGCCTCCCTTCGGTTTCAAGCGACGCATCGCGAGGCTGCCACTGCGCTCTCGGCGCTTGCGTTCCGATTGACTCCGTTCGGCCGCTTCAGCTTCCCGACGCAGCTGGTACCACTGCGCGGCACGATCAGCATCGACCGCGCCCTCGTTCACCGCGGCTCGCACCGCACACCCTGGCTCGTGGATGTGCGAGCAGTCAGCGAAGCGACAGGTCGAGCCCAGTGCCGTGATATCTGCGAAGATCGCGTCGCTGGCCGCGGGTGCACTCCAGAGACCCACTTCGCGGAGTCCCGGCGTGTCAATCACGGTGACGCCGGAGTCCAGCTCCAGCAGTGCACGATGCGTGGTGGTGTGCCTTCCGGCGCCGTCGCCGCGCAACTCGCCGGTGGCCATGAGTGAACGTCCAGCGAGCCGGTTGAGGAGCGACGACTTGCCCGCTCCCGATGGCCCGAGGAGAACCAGCGTCGCGCCCGGCCAGAGCCACGGCAGCAACGACTGAAGACCGTCGTCGTCCATTGCGGACGTGACGACGACCGGAACATCCGGCAGGAAGTCGTGCACCGCGTCGAGCGCGAGGGCGATCTCCTGCGCCGACACCGTATCGCTGCGGCTGAGCACCACCACCGGAGTCACCTCACCACCCACCGCAACTGCAGCAAGCCGCGCCAGTCGGTTCACGTTGGGCGGCGTTGGAAAGGGAGAGAAGAGCAGCGCGGTGTCCACGTTGGCGGCGAGCAATTGCGGCGCGCCAACGGTCCCGGCCGCCCGACGCATCAAGAGGCTGTGTCTTGGCTCCACCGCTCGCACCCGAGCGTGCGACGAACGGGCATCGGGAAGGTCATCCAGCAACACCCAGTCGCCAACGGTCGGGAGCGCCAACGGATCGCTGGATCGGGCCAGTGCGGGATCGAGCGTCGCGGTGATTTCGCTTCCGTTGAAACGCAGGTGCACAGAGGCGCGGTGCACGGCGCAGATGCGGGCGCGTACCAAATTCATGAGAGTATCCGGTGTCGGGCGCGCCGAGTGGGGCACGCAGTCGTGTGAATGCCGAGCACGAGGGTGCCGGCTGAGCGCGCGAGGGCGCTCCGCGACGTCCGAGCGGAGAATGCCGGTCCGCCGTGGCGGACCGTGCGATCAGTAGGTCAGCTCAGGCCGCGCGGAGCGCGACGAAGCGGACGGCATGCAAGAACAACAGCGGCGACACCGAAGAAAGGGTTGCCGGGAATCTGCGTGCATCTGGCCGGCTTGGAAAGATGTCCCTGTCCGTGCGCCCAACCACGCGCGTGCGTAAACTGTCCGAAGCCCGGACCCTTCCCGCCCTGACTCCATCAACGCGCCATGACCCGTTCTGCACCACGCCGCACGCGAGGCACCGTCCTCGGCGCTCTGCTGCTGTTTACATCCACGCTGCTCGCCGGTAGCGCGAGCGCCCAACGCGCCAACCGTGCGGCCAACAAGCCCGAGCAAGCGCCGGCGATGGCCCCGCTCACTGCGGAGCTGCTCAAAGGGCTGCAGCTGCGCGCACTCGGCCCGGGCCTCGTGACCGGTCGCATTGCCGACATCAAGATTGATCCGAACAATCCAAGCACCTGGTACATCGCCACGGCATTCGGCGGGCTCTGGAAGACCGTCAATCGCGGAGCCTCGTTCATTCCGCTCTTTGATGAGCAGAGCACGCACAATCTGTGCTGCATCGAGATCGATCCGAAGAACTCGAACGTGCTCTGGCTGGGCAGCGGAGAAAACCACAGCCAGCGCAGCGCGCACTTCGGCGACGGGTTGTACAAGTCCATCGATGCCGGCAAGACCTGGAAGCGGGTCGGTTTGGAAACGTCCGAGCACATCGGCCGCATCATCATCGATCCGCGCAACACGGATGTGGTGTATGTCGCGTCGCAGGGTCCGCTCTTTTCGGCCGGCGGCGAGCGTGGCTTGTACAAGACCACGGATGGCGGGGCCACGTGGACACGCAGTCTGTTCATCAGCGAGAATACGGGCATCACCGATATTGTCCTCGACCCGAAGAACGCCGACGTGATATACGCCGCCACGTATCCGCGACGGCGGCACGTGGGCCAGGCCATCGGCGGCAGCATGGAAGGCGGTCTGCACAAATCCACCGATGGCGGGAAGAGCTGGACCAAGCTTGGCAACGGACTCCCCACCGGCGACGTAGGTCGTGCGGGTCTGGCCATTGAAGGGCGAACGTCCCCCACACAGGTGTTTGCGTTCATCGAGGCGAGTGGCGCCCAGTCCGGTCTCTATCGCTCCATTGACGACGGCGCGACGTGGACCCACTTCGGGCGTAATGCGGCAGGTGCCGGTGGACGTGGAGGCGCGCCCGGCGCTGGCGGTGGCGGTGGCGGTGGCGGTGGCGCAGGACGAGGGGCCGGCACCGCACCACCCGTGACGGCTGCGGACAGCGCACGCGTCGCTGCGGCACGCGAGAACTGGTTCACGAACGGTCTGGGTCAGTACTACAGCGAGCTGTTTCTCGATCCGCATCGCGTGGGCCACCTGTATGAGGTGGGCACCAACTTGTCACGCAGCACGGACGGCGGCGCCACCTGGGGCGGGACGTTCTGGGAAGCGCGTGGCGTGCATGTGGACCATCATGCCCTCGCCTTTGATCCGCTCGACAAGAATCACATTCTGTTGGGGAACGACGGCGGCCTGTACGAAAGCTACGATTACGGCGAAACGTGGCGCTTTCATGCCACTCTGCCCATCACGCAGTACTATCGCGTCGGCATCAACAACGCGAAACCGTTCTATTACGTGTGCGGCGGCACGCAGGACAACTTCTCGCAGTGCGGCCCATCACGCACCACCAACAGCTGGGGCATTCGTAACAGCGATTGGTTCAACATTGTTGGAGGCGATGGGTTTCAGGCGCGTGGCCACATGGAAGATCAGAACATCTTCTACGGCGAGTCGCAGAACGGTGGCCTGTCGCGCTTCGACATGCGCACCGGGCGCGGACAGGGCATCCGCCCAACAACCGTGTCCGTCGGCGGTGATGACGGCGGCGCGGCGGCGCCCGATACCAGCGCGGCCGCTCGGGCCAGTGGTGGTGCGGCTGGCGCGGCAACCGGGGCTGCACGTGACTCCACCCGTGAACCGGCTCGGGATACCGCGCGTGATACCGCGCGAACTGCAGCGAGGGATACGGCGCGCACGAACGCGACCGTACCGCGCGTTCGCGACCGCACTAACTGGGATGCGCCATTCATCACCAGTCCGCACAATGCGGATCGGCTGTACTTCGCCAGTCAGTTCGTCTATCGCAGCGACAATCGTGGCGACAGCTGGAGCAGGATCAGCCCCGATCTTTCGAGACAACTGAGTCGGGATACCCTACCCATCATGGGCAGGGTGTGGCCTCGCGGCTCGGTGGCACTCAATGTCTCCACGACAGACCTCAGCAACGTGGTAGCCATCGACGAATCCCCCGTGCTGGAAGGACTGCTCTGGGTTGGCACCGACGATGGACTGGTGCAAGTCTCCGAAGATGGCGGCAAGAACTGGCGGCGCATCGAGTCGTTTCCCGGCGTGCCGAAGTTCACGTACGTGAGCGATGTCCACGCCTCGCCTCGCGATGCCAACACCGTGTTCGTCACGCTCAACAACTGGCAGCGTGGCGAGTATGCGCCGTACATCGTGCGCAGTTCCGACCGCGGGCGTACGTGGACGAACATCACCGGCAACCTGCCCGTGCGACACGACGTGTGGGCAATCGCGCAGGATCACGTCAACGCGGACCTGCTGTTCGTGGGCACCGAGTTCGGGCTCTTCGTGAGCGTGGATGCCGGCAAGCAGTACGTGCAGCTCAAGGGAGGATTGCCCGTCACGCAGGTGCGCGACCTCACGCTGCACAAGCGCGAGAGCGACGTGGTGTTGGCCACGTTCGGACGGGGCTTTTACGTACTCGACGACTATTCGGCGCTGCGCGAAATCACGCCACAGAGTGTGAATGAGTCCGCTCGCCTGTTCCCGCTCCGTCACGCGTATTCGTTCATACCGGGCGGTCTCGCTCCCGCTGGTGCCGCCGGCTCGCTGGCCATCAGCGGCAACTTCAGCACCCCCAATCCGCCAGTGGGTGCGTGGATCACGTACAGCGTGCGTGACTCGATTCCTGCCGATCGGAAGCTGGTACTGATGATCAGCGACAACACCGGCAAGGAAGTCCGTCGTTGCGAACTCGATCGCAGCGTCGGACTGCGACGGTTGGCGTGGAATCTCAACAGTGATCCGGTGGCGCCGGATAGCGCGACCATACGCCGACTCACCGCTCAGTTTGCGGCGACGACCCCGGCCGGTGCCGGTCGCGCGCCCGCCGATACGTCCGCTCGCACCACGCCGCCGGCCGCAGCCACGCTGCAGTCGTGCGCGGCGGGCACTGTCGCTGGCTTCGGCGGTGGGGGCGGCGGCGGCGGAGGCGCTGGTGGTCCCGGCGGATTCGGTGGACCGGGAGCACTCGCGGCGGCGCTGCGCGGACAACCGCAGCGTGTGCCCTCGGGCATCTACAAGGCAGCAATCGGGGTGCTGGTTGGCACGACGGTCACAGCGGTCGGTCCAAGCCAGACCTTCTCGGTGCTGCCGCTGCTCGTGCCTTAGCGGGAACAGGCAGGGGCGGCCAGTCCGCCCCTGCGTCTGCGCGCCTCACTTCCGGCCGACGACGACGGCGCGCACCTTCGATGCATGACACCCCAATTCTTGCCCACGATAGTGGGCTGGCTGCGCAGGCGCAGCGTCGTCTCGGTGCCCGTGACGCTGCGTGCGACGCTGCCCGCGACCCTCGCCGTGATGCTCTCGTGCCACCTGGCGCTCTCGTCGCCTGCTGACGCCCAAGGCCTCGACCTCACGCGGTTCACCATGGTGGACCTGACGCACGAACTCGCGGCAGACGCAACGGCGTGGCCGGGCTCACGCAATCCGTTCAAGCTCGACACCATCGTGGCGTCGGCCACCAGCGCCATGTTTCGGCTCACGCTGAACGAGCATTTCGCCACGCATCTCGACGCACCGCGGCACGCCTCCGGCACCGGCTGGACCAACGAACGCATTCCGCTCGATCGTCTGATTGCGCCGTTGGTCATCATCGATGTCCGCGAACACGCCGCGCGCAATCGCGACTACGCCTTGCTGCCGGCGGACATTGCGGCACACGAACAGCAGTTTGGACGGATTCCGCGCGGAGCAATTGTCGTGCTGCGCACCGGCTGGGCGCGCTACTGGGACAACGCCGCCATGTACTTTGGTGCGGATTCGACGGTGCGGCCCACGGTGCTGCACTTTCCGAGCTACGGTGTCGAGGCCGCGCGCCTGTTGGTGTCGCGCGGCGTGGCCATGCTGGGCGTTGATTCGCCGTCCACCGACGTGGGCATGGCGCCGACGTTCGCGGTGCACGGCATTCTTGGAGCGGCCAACGTTCCCGCGCTGGAGAACCTCGCCAACAGTGATGCGCTGCCGCGCACTGGCGCCGTGCTGTTGGCGCTACCCATCAAGACGCGCGGTGGCTCCGGTGGCCCGGTTCGCGTCGTCGCGCTCGTTCCCAGGTGAACGGCGCCATCACGAAAGACGGGGGGGGCCGTTGGGGGGGGCCCCGGATTAGTGTGGAGGGGAACACGAAGTAAAACCATAAAGATTACGAAGCAGGCAACCC
>JANNEV010000477.1:0-7949 GCA_031379145.1 Gemmatimonadaceae bacterium | reverse complement strand
CCCCCCCCCCCCGCGATGTCGCTGTACGAACGAAATCCGATTCGCGCAGATTAGCGTTGCACTCCGGCCCCGCGCTTCACCGAGACGGCCGCGGGAGCGCTAGGCGGTGGCAACGGCGAGCTCGCGTTGAGAAGTACCGAGACGTCATGCGGACCGCTGACGCCGAGCGTGCAGGTGAGGCCGCTGCGAACGCCAGCGGGCGCGCAATCTCCGCCAAATCCCTCGAGCCCCGTCGCAGCACCTAGCACCACGGTGATCTGGACCGTTGTCCCGAGTGGCACCATCCGAGTGCAGGCGACACTCAACTGGGTCGTACTCAGCGTGCACACGGCGGTCGAGTTGATCGTGACCGTTCCACTGTGCCCAAGCCGAACCGAGGCGAGTGCGATGTTTATGGGCACTTGCCGCAGCGTGTACCCCGCCCGAATGCGCAGTGGTGCTTGCACGGTGAGGGTGCAGGCCGCGATTCCCGAGCAGTCCCCCGACATCCCGTCCAGCGACGAATCGTTGGTCGGCGCGGGCGCGATGGTCACCACGGACCCGTAGCTTACCGTCCTTAAGCAGTCCACGCTGTTTTGGCCGACGGCCATGGCGCACGCCACCGTCCCATTCACGCTCAGCGACCCGCCACCAGTACCACGGAGCTCCAGCGCGATTGGGAGCTGCTTGATGCTGAACGCACCTTGGACCACAATCGGCGCCGCCGGCGTGATTGTGCATGTCGTACTCGTGCACGCCCCACCGAATCCGTCGAACACCGACTCAACTGTCTCTGCAGCAGTGAGCACGATCGGCGTACCAATATTCACCAGCCTCGAGCAGGTCGAGCTTCCTTGTGCCACCGCCAATGCGCAGGACGGTGCGCCGTTCAGCAGCACCGAACCGCCGCCGGCGCCACTCAGCTGCACGGTCAAGGGCACCTGGCGGAGCGTGAACATGGCGTTGACGGTTCTTTCGGCCGATATCACCAAGGTGCAGCGCCCCACGCCCGTGCAATCTCCGGAGAAGGCGTCAAAGCTCGAAGCAATAATCGCTGCGCCGGAAACCGAGATCGTGGTCCCCACATCCGTCATCCGGGTACACGTGGACGCCATCTGGCCGGCCACGAGTGAACACGCCACACTGCCGTCGATCGACACCGACCCCGCTCCGGTGCCAACAAGAGCCAACGTGACCGGCACCTGCCGACGACGGAACGACGCCGTAATCGTGCTCGGTGACGTCACCGTCAGGCTACACGCCGTGCCGCCGCTGCAGTCGCCCCCGAATACCTCGAAGAGCGACTCCGTGCCCGGCTTGCCGACGAATGAGATCGTGGCACCGTAGTCGACCAGCTTGGTGCAGGCGGTGGGACCCTGCGCCAAAGGCATCGTACAGAACGCGTCGCCGTTGCCTTCAACGGTTCCACCACCGGTGCCGCTCAAGCGCAGGGTGAGTTGAACCTGCTTTCGCGACAGCGACGCGGTGACCGTGCGTGGCGCGTTCATGGTCACGCTGCACGAACCACGCCCGGAGCAGTCGCCGGAGTATCCGTCGAAGTTGGACTCCACACCGGGGACCGCACTCAGTACCACTGTGGCGCCTGCGTTCACCATGCGCGTGCACGTGGCACTCGTCTGCGACAACGTCGAGACGCACGTTTGCCCGTCGGAACCCACGAGAGAACCGGCACCGGTTCCGGTCAGCGCGACGGTCAGCGCGAATTGGGTCACTCCGAAACCAACACTCACAGTCCGGTCGCCGGACATGATGACCGTGCAGTTGCCCGTACCGGAGCACGCTCCGCTGAAACCGGAAAACAGGGAGCCACTCGCCGGCGCGGCAGACACGGTGACCGCCGTACCGACGTCGTAACTCTGGGAGCAATTGGTCGTTTGCTGCGTGCCAGTGAGCGCACAAGGCTGCGCACCAGTGGCGGAGGCCGAGCCCAAACCAGGGCCGTTCACCACGAGCGTCAACGTCACTTGGCGACGTGAGAACGTCGCGAGAACGGATCGGCTCTGCGTCAGCGCCGTGACGCAGCTGGTTCCCTGCCCCGAGCACGCGCCGCTCCATCCGCCAAACTGCGACTGTGCGTCAGGCACGGCCGTCAGCGTGACCTGAGTGCCGAATGTGGCGGACTCTCCGCACACGCCACTGTTGGATCCAGCGGCACGGGTGCACGCGATGGTCGACCCGCCGGTCACGAGGCCGCCGCCGTTACCAGCAAGCGAGACAACGACCGGCTGTACGTCCAAGAAGCGTGCCGTTGCCGACATGTTCGACGCGCCCGGTGTGACCATGCAGATGGACGTGGTCGAGTTCGCGCAATCAGCCCCCCAGCCGGCGAAGAACTGCTGGGTGCCGCCAGAAACGAGAGGTTCGCCCACGGCCGTCAACTGATACGCCACCCCTTCGGCTACGTCGACCGAGCAGACCCCGGTGCTGAGCGTGCCAGCGATGCGACAATCGAGGCCGCCGGTCCCGGTCACTCGCCCTCGGCCGTCCGCAGCCGCGCCGGCGCCAACGGTCAACCGACGAAGTGCGGCGAAGCGAGCGCTCGCGACACGTGGTTGAGACATCGTCACCTGACAGGTGAGGCCAACCGACGCGGAGACACACGCATCTCCCCATGCCCCGAACAGGCTGCCGGCGTCGGGCGTCGAGGTCAGCGAGACGGTGGACTCACCGGGGAACGAGAACGTGCAGGTCCCGCTGAGCGATGAACCGGCCACTCTGCAATCGATGCCGGCAGGCGTGGATCGAATAGTCCCTGTGCCGCCCCCAGATCCGACATTGATTGTCAACGCGGCCGGCGCCCGTTGCACACGAACCTGTGCACCGGCAGACACCGTGCCCACGCGCGCGCTGATCCGCGCTGTCCCGACCGCGACGCCGGTCACGACACCGGTCGCCGCATCGACCGTAGCAACCGTTAGCGCATCCGAACTCCAGACAACAGGCCGATCGGTCACCGACTGGCCACGCGTATCGAGCACACGGGCATCCAGCTTCGCCGCAGCGCCGAGGACGATCGGAACGACGTCACTGGCAGCCACGACCACGCTGCCGCCCTGAAGAATGCTGATGGAGGCGACATCGATCAGCGTCACAGGCTGTGCCACTGTGGTGGTGGCGCCAGGTGCCAAGCGAAGCGGCCCCACCTCCTGCTCATCCACCACGGCACCATTCACGACCAGCGAAAGGCTCAGCACCACGACGCAACCGCTGCCGCCGGCCCCGCTGATTTCCCGCGCTGGATCCGCGAGGCAGGTGCCCACGTCCACAGGAATCGGAACGCTCTGCGACGCATCAGCAGTCAGCGTCAGCACCTGCGCTCCGATTCGAACGCGCGTGCCATCCTGGCGCATATAGAACGACGTCACGTTCAGCGCGACCACGTCCGTCGCCGACGCCGATGTCCGCGGCACGTTCGCGGTAAACGCGATCAATGCCGGACCACTTGGACCGCGTGTTCCAGGCGTCACGAGTCGGCTGATATCGCCGCATCCGCTCAGCGCGAAGACGAGCGGCACCAACGCCATCCCACGCGAAGCGTGAGCCAAAACGATACCCTGCCGACAGCGCGTCAACACCGAGCGGTGCAAGAACGTGCGCATATGGTGCGCCTCAGAAACGGGAAGTAATCACGAGGCCAACGCCGGCCCCGCTAAACGATTGCGATGGTTTGCTGCCCGATGCGGTCTGCTGCGTCAGTACACCGCCCTGCAGCCGAACGTAGGGTTGAATGGCGAGTAAACTTCGCCGGAGGTTCACACCAGCAGAAACCGTCCCACTCCTCACGCCGGACGTCGGCAGGCCGAGATCGACGCCAAGCCCGGAATGCCATCGCGCATCGGTGGACAGCACCAAATCACGACCAACACCCAGTGCGAACGCCGTGCGTGCGCCGGCTTCAAGGTACTGGCCGCTGGAACGCTCTACCGTGATCCCATCACGGGAAAACGGCGCTCTCCAGCGATACGAGGAATACGCCAGTAACTCTCGCACCCGAGGTGCGGCGATCTGCAGCTGGGCATCCGCGCTGAATACAGGGCCAAGCCGGACATCTGCCACGCTCGAGCCACCGCCCTTACCCGAGGCATCGGGCGCGATGGTGCTCGCCAACCGATCTCGAGTGAACACATCGGCAGAGAGCGCGACAATCAACCGATGCGGTCCGACGGTTCGATCGCCACTGACAGACCCTCGCACGACGCCGCCAGGTGTGAAATCGGCCGATGCTGAACCCGCGCTCAGGGCCGCCAGCGGCTGGTACCGCCCCCGAACTTCGTACGAACCGCCAAACGCGATGTCCCAGCCGGCAGCGCGTGCTGGCACCACGAACCCCACCGTCCCGCTCGGGCCCGAACCCACCGACGTACTCCCAAGGCCAAGTGCCGGGGATCCCAGCACGCGAAGCGTCGCGAACTCGCCGGCATTGAGCTCGGTCCGACCGGTTGGGACGTTGAGCCCCACAGTCACGATCAATCCGTCTCCAATCACGCGACCCGACGCGCGCAGGCGGATGTCGCTGATGCCACTCAACGAGGCCGACCGGGTACCCTTCGGCGCCGAAGGGTCCGTGTACTCGACGCTCCCACTCGAGATCAGCGTAGTCACATCCAAACGCCACCCCGCGGCTAGCGGCATCGCCGCCGTCACTGGCAAGGTGAACTGATGCACCTTTTTCAGGCGCGTAGAATCCAATCCGGCGAACGTGGTCTGCGGAACGCCACCGTCGCCGAACGAGATGGATTCATACGACATTCCGCCACCGACCGCGCGTCGACCAACCACACGCTCCTGCGCGTGCAACGCCGGCGCCATCGTCGCAAAAAACGCGATGCCGCCGACAATCACGGTACCCACACCCTGTAGCGGCAAGCCGCACCGCACGCGGGGCTCAGTCATGGGCGTCGGATGGTGACCACGACCGTGACCACCGTACTCGGAAACGACGGATCGACCGCGCCGCCCGACGGACGTGTCAACGATGTGACGAAGTCGAGTGGGCGATTCAAACGATCAATCGTGCCGGCCTCCGGAGCATTGATCTCGCGTACACCCGGCAGCAGTGTCGGCGCAACCAGGGTGGCGCGGGAAATCGTCCGCAGCTGCGACGCGCGATCGCCTGCCGCCTCGAAACCGGGGGCCAACCGAAACGCTCGATCAAATTCATCCAGCGCTCGCCGACGATCACCGGCCAGCTCCGCCTGCACGCCACGCCCATACGCGGTCAGCGACGGCAAGCTCACGTTTCGTCGACCTTCAATGCGCGTGCGCTCTGCCGGCGTGAGCGTGACGCCGAGCGCGTCCAGCAACAGAAAGGCCACCGCCTTTTCCGCAGCCAGGACGTCGGCAAACGGCGCACGAGCGTTCAACGAAGACTCCAGCACTCCCGTCTCGACATCGGCCACGCGGGCGGACAACTGCAACTCCCCATTGGCGGTGGTATCCAACGATCCGAGCACCAACCGGCGCGCACGCAGCAACTGCCCTACCCGCGGCGCGGTGGTCGAATCCACACGGCCGCTCTTGGTCAGGTCGAGCTCACGCAGCACATCGCCGAGCCGAGACCGCTCCACCAACTGCAGCTGCGCGCTACGTGAGAGATCCGTCACGAGCAAGTCAGCCAGCGCATAGCCCAGCGCATTCAGTCGGGAGTCTTTCGAGCCGATCTGAAACGGCGTCACCCCAAGCGTGCCGCGACCAACAGCGCCAGACGAGCGCTCCGCACGCAAGGTGGCAGCCGTCGCCGAATCGACCCTAGCGCGACTCGACACGGAGGCGCCGCGCGAACCGCCGGTGGCGCAGCCGGCGAGCAACAGCAAAGTGCAAACAGGCGCCAAGGCTTTTCGCCAAGCGCGGTTTGCCGTCACCCCTCGCCACTTCACGAACTTCAACGTCATCGGTTCAGGCCGTCCGTGAGAAGCACTGCGCCTTCTGCCCAGTGCGGAAAATCACATTTCTTCTCTTGGAAAGGTGACCATTCCGCACGCAAGCGTCAAGAATGAGCGCTCGACAATTCGATACGATGTCTCTGATCGTTTCACGGCCGGTCTGTCCGCACTTCGCGGACCGCGCTCTCCGCTCCGAACCTGTTCACGGCCGTCACGAACAGCGTTCGCCCCCTCCCGGCCGATGACAACCCCAAACCGAGTGTGCGCTGCGATCCCGGCAACACTGATACGCGCCAGCCTGTCCCCTCCTCGACGCGAACGCCCCACCACGCCACGCGCTCCCCCTTGCCTGGCGTCAGCCGGAGCATCAGCTCACCGGTGGCACCGTCGACCGAGAGCGCGGCGAAGGGCCTCCCGGGCCTCGATGTCGACAGCCACGGAGACCACGGGACAAGGGCGGGCTCACCGTACAGCTCAGCTCGCAAGCGCTCCGCCAGCGCTGCGGCGGCACTCTCCGGCGGCGGTGGCGTAGCCACCCCGACCAGCACGCTATCGCGCCGCACCGTACCCACGGGCATGAGCGCGCGCATGCTGAAGAGCACATCGCCCGTGGCCGAGGTCGCACGAGTGGCGCGAATCTGCGCGTTCAGCTCTCCAGGTGCCCACGCGCCCCCGGAGGCTCTACTGGCATTGTGGCCCGGCCACAGGTGACGCGCCTTCACGTTCTCCTGCAACCACCAGTCCAGCAGCACCGGATAGCTCTGCGCCGCTTGCGCGATTGGCCAGTAAAGCTGTGGTGTGTAGTAGTCAATCCATCCTTCGCGCAGCCACAGCCGGGAGTCGCCGTACAGCTTGGCATAGGAGTCAAACCCCTTGATCTGGGGCGGATTGCCCGGCCGCCAGATACCGAACGGACTGATCCCGACTTTGACCCACGGCTTCAGCGCTTTCGTGCGCGAATACAGCATCTGCACGAGCGTGTCCACGTTATGCCGTCGCCAGTCGTCGCGAGCGCGCGTACCACCTCGCCCACGATAGGCCGCATAGCTGGACGAGTCGGGGAATGGTACATCGAGCGTGTCCGGACCACGCTCCGGGTACGGGTAGAAGTAGTCATCGATGTGAATACCATCCACGTCGTAGCGCTTCACGACATCCAGCATGACCCGAAGCGAATGTGCCAGCACTCGTGGTTCTCCTGGGTCCATCCACAGGTATTTCCCGTACGCCCGGACAAGTTCGGGATGCGCGACGCTGATGTGGGTACGCGCCGACGGACTGAACGCACTTGCGTGGCGGGCCCGATACGGGTTGAACCAGGCGTGAAGCTCCAGTCCGCGCTCATGGGCCGCGCGCACGGCGAAGGCCAGAGGATCGTAGTACGGTTCCGGCGCACGCCCTTCCAGACCGGTCAGGTAGGCAGACCACGGTTCGTACGGCGATGCGTACAAGGCGTCGGCGGCGGGCCGCACCTGAAGGAGCACAGCGTTCAGCTGCAGCGCCCGCGCCCGGTCGAGAATGGCCAGCAATTCCGTTTGCTGTTCGAACGACGAGAGGCCCGGCTTGGACGGCCAGTCGATGTTGGCGACACTCGCCACCCAGACGCCGCGGAACTCCCGACGAATTGCCGGCGGCGCGGATTGCGCGTGTGCCACGACGGACAGCAGGCACAACAAAGCCATCACACGCTCGAACATCCGAATTTGCATCACCGTCCTCGGTTATGGTGTCACAGCGTCACCATCGTCGACGCGAGCGTCGACGACGAATCACCGTGTGCAATGCTCACCGCCGAGTGACGAGGGCGGAGTTACCGCGTGGCAACGGTCTCCACCCAGAGCTTCGGAAACTGCTTTTTAAGTTCAGCGAGCTTGGGCAGGTCGTTATACACGATGTAGGGCTGCGTGAGGTGCCCGGGCAGGTAATTCTGATGGTACGCCTCTGCCATGAAAAACGTCTTCAGCGGCGCGACCTGTGTCGCGATGGCGCGGGCGAACTTCTTCGAGGCGGTCAACTGCGCAATGTACGTGGTCGTCGCCTTCGCCTGCTCCGCGTATCTCGCCTACC
>JANNEV010000349.1:0-18094 GCA_031379145.1 Gemmatimonadaceae bacterium | reverse complement strand
GAGCGTCTCACCATCGTAGAGCGCGCCGTTGGCCATGACGTAGCGGATGGCGGTCGTGTTGCGAATGTCGGCGAGGGGATCACGATCGAGTACGAGGAGATCGGCGAGTTTGCCCGCCTCGATGCTGCCGAGATCGCGATCGAGACCGATGGCTGCCGCGCTGTTGAGCGTGGCCACGCGCAGCACTTCGTGCGGGGTCATGCCGCTCTGCGCGAGCAGGCGCATTTCCCAATGCACCTGCAGCCCCTGCATTTCGCCGTGTCCGCCCAGCGCGACGTGCCCTCCGGCGCGCAGGATATCGCGCGCACCAGTGGAGGTTTCGCGGTCGTTGTAGTCCTCGGCGGGGAAGGCGAGGAGGCGCGTGGCGGTGCGCTGATAGAGTTCGCTGCGCGGAAAGAATCGATTCAGCTTGGGATCGTCGAACGGGCGTTCCTGTGCTTGCAGGCGATAGATGGGCAGTGCGCCGCCGAACGACACCAGCAGCGTAGGCGTGTAGTGAATGCCGCTCTGCGCCACGAGCTGCACAATGTCCTTGTACAGTGGTGCGTTGGGGAACGCGTGTTCGTTGCCGAAGAATCCATCCAGCGCGTGCGTGAGATCCATCTTGGTGTCGGCGCCACCTTCGGTGGTGGTGAGCAAGCCAAGCTCGCGGCTCGCCTGCGCCACCCACTGTCGCTGCTGCCGATTGCCCACCATGTAGCTCTTGATGAGATGCGTGCCGTACTCGTCGCGATAGCGCGTGAGCGTGCGTCGGGCGTCATCGAGCGACTGAAAATCCGTTTCAGAAAAGAGCCCCGGTCCGGTGGAGAAGATGCGCGGACTGGGGAGCCCCGTCGCCTCCACGAGATCCGAGTAGGCGAAGATCTCGGCGAAGGTTTGCGGATCGCGTATCGTCGTGACACCGAAGGCGAGGTTGGCGTACACCGATGGCGCTTCCGGTTCGAGCAGCTCACGACGCACAGCCCAGTGTGCATGCGCGTCGATGATACCCGGCATGATCGTCTTGCCGGTGACATCGATGAGGCGCGCGCCAGCGGGTATCGTCGCGACCCGTGCACCGACCGACACGATGCGATTGTCCGTCACCACGACATCGGCGTTCTCGATGATGGTATCGCCACGCATCGTGATCACGCGGGCACCGCGCAGCACGACGGTGCCACGCGGCGTGGCACGAGGACGTGTGACCGCCAGCGAACGACTCGCCGCGGTTGCCGCCGCGATCGCGTTGGTGGTTGAGTTGGTGGTTGCGTTTGCTGTTACGGACGGCGCACCCGGTGTGCTCATGGATCGGGAGTGCACCGTGGAGCCGGTGATCCACGAGAGCTGCGCGCCGTCCGGCGACCAGGCCATGCCGGTCGTGGCGGGGCCGGAGACGTCGCGTGCCGCGCGGAAATCGAGCACGGCCGGCGCGCTGTCGGAAAGAACGGGGAGCGGCTGCACCCAAACGCGATCTCCGGCGTGCATGGCGATCCACCGTCCATCGGGACTCAGGCGAAGATCAGACCCGAGCGGCGTTCCGGCGGGCCCGGCGCCAACCGGCGCGCGCGTGTGCAGCCGACGCTCGCCGCCATTCAGCGAGACGGAGCCGAGACCCTGCGGCGACGAGAACCAGACTCGCGAGCTGTCGCGACCGAAATGCGGATGCCGCATGCCCTGTGCGGGTGTCAGCGACTCGACGGCGCCACCATCGGCCGAGATCCGAACAAGCATCGCATCGGTGGGGAGCGGCAGCGGCTGCGCGCGTGCGGTACCCAGCGGCGCGCGCAACGCGTAGAGATGGCGCCCGTCCTTGCTCCACAGCGGATCCATCCAGAGCGCCGGCGCATCGGAGAGCTGCACCGGCGTGCCACCAGTCGCGCGGACCTTGAAGAGATGTCCGCCCGAGGGGCCCCAGGTCACGTAGGCGAGCCAGCGTCCGTCGGGCGACCACGCGGGCATAAACTCGCGCGGCTGCGTCGTGGTGGTGACGCGCACGGGCGCGCCGGCGCGCGACGGTGCGACGTACAGGCTGGCGAACATCGAGAATGCCACGCGACCATCGGACGCCATGGCGGCCTGCTGCGCGAAGCGGCCACGCACCGAGTCGGACGTGGCGCGCCACGTGCTTCGTTGCGCGGCGGGAATTGTGGTGGTGTACGTGGCGGAAAAGGGCACGACGACGTCGGCGCCCGTTGCCATGTCGATGCGATGGATCTTGCCGCCGAACGCCACCAGCAGGGCGCGATCATCTGGCGTGAGTGCGTAGCCTGGCAGCACATCGCGTGCGGCGCGCGACTCGAGCTCGTTGCGCTGCATCGGCCACACCAGCCACCGTTCGGTCGCGGTGCGCACGTCGCGCACGCGCAGCCCCGTCTGTCCTCGGCTCTGTGCCGCATACACCAACCAGCGTCCGTCGTGCGACAGCACCGGCGCCATTGCCATCGGCTCCTCCACCACCACCGGCTCGTCGCGGCCGGTGGTGAGATCGCGCCGCATGAGCATCGACGACGCGCCGAGTCGGCTGCCGTAGGGGCGCGGCGTGACGCTCGAGTAGTAGACGAAGCGTCCGTCGGTGGTGGCGTGCGCCGAATACGGACCCGGACCCGGTGCAGAGACGAGTGGTGCCGCGGGGCCATTGGCGTTGGCGATGACCTTGGTGCCCGCGCCGGTCTTCACGTCGAATCGCCAGAGATCGGCGGTGCGTGCTTCAAGCACCGTGGCGTAGATCGCCTGACCGTCGGCGGCCCAGACGGGCGAGATGACAATCGCGCGACGGAAGGTGGAGAGTGCGCGGGCGCCCGAGCCATCAGCGGCGGCGATCCAGACGTTGTCGCCGCCGCTGCCATCGCTCACGAACGTGAGTCGTGTGCCATCGGGCGAGTATCGGGGCTGCGACTCAAAGGCGGTGCCAGTGAGGATGGGCGTGGCCGTTCCGCCGTCGATCGGCATGGTGTAGATGTCGCCGAGCAGTTCGAAGGCGAGCGCGCGACCGTTGGGCGCGGCGTCGAGCGACATCCACGTGCCTTCGGTGGTGGTAAAGGAGACGGTGCGCTGGGCGTCGGCGCGCGCGACGGCGGCGCAAAGGCCCGCCACAAGGACTGCCGCCAGAGGGGCAACGCATCTCGTAGTCATGCCGCTCAACTTGTCGCGGCTCTCCGCGCATGGCGAGAGGCGTGATCGCCGAAGGTCGATGCGGTGGGGCACTTTGGCGGAACCACGGTGGCCCAGCCGGCCGATGACTGCGGACGCACGCGTCCTGTCATACGGAGCCATGTGCGAATGAGACGTGACCGTCCTTCGAAACGAGGCTCGCATGTCCAAGTCCTCCTCCATGCACGGCACCACTGCCGCGCCTGATCCGCTCGCCTTCCGTCCGACGTCCTATATCGCGGACGGGAGCATCGCCGGAGCGCTGCTGCAGAACATCGTCGGCGAAGGTCGGCGATCATTCCTGCGATTCCATCTCGACATGGTCGCGCAGCGCAGCGTGCGGCTCATCGCGAGCGAGTTCCTGGAGTCACATCTGGACCCCACACTTCGGGAAGGATGGGTTGACTACGACCCGCTCGCCAACTCACCGGGCGAGTTCCTGCCGCCGTATCTGCGGCGCGAGGTCGAGATCGCCCGCGTGGTGGTGAACACGACGCCCAATCTCGTGTTCAGCGTGCGCGCGCGCCGCGCGGGGCGACGCCTGCGCTATCGGATGGTGGACGCACACGGCACGATGTTTTCGCTCTCGCGTCAGTCATCGGTACGCTATCTCACCACGCGCGAATTGATTGCGCTCATCGACGGGGCAACGGCCGAGACGGGCGATACTTCCGGCGACACGTTCTCCGAGTCTCTCCTGCACAGCCTGCGTTGTGCGTGCGTGGTCGAGCGACCGCGTCACCGCGCCATTCGCGCCACGTCGGACGTGTATCCCATGCTGGAGCGCTGCTTCACGCAGCATGTCGCGGATCGCATCGCCGATCGAAAGTTCGAGAAACGACTGTTGTGGCGGCCGTGAGGGGCCCGTTGGCCCCCGTGGCGCGCACGACGTGTCTATGCCGTGCGGCGGAGGGGTGGTGACTCGGACACGTCGGGGCGGGCCTGCAAGGATGCGGGCCGAGTGCGCCGCGCCAGCAGCGCCTTCACATGATCCCGCTGGAGCTGATATAGCCACCCACCAAAGCCGCAGGCGGCGACCGTCATCAGCAGCAGGGTGGCGCTGGCCCCGTACGCGGGGTGCCAACCACGGGTTGCCTCGAGTAGCAGCGACACGGCCGCGCCCCAGCCGAGGACGCGCGGCGCGATGTCGCGGTAGCGCGTCTCATAGCGGCCGTAGAACTCCGCCGTCATGAAGCCCACGAGCGTGAACGCGGCCACGTGCTCGAGCATCTGATAGATGAGCCGGTCGGTCAGCACGGTGCCAGCAGGAAGCAATCCGAGCGAACCGCGCCACGGTGCGGTGGCCTGATCCAGCGGCCACAGCGAGGAGAGGGCGAGGTAGGCGGCGAAGAGCGGCATGACCAGGCGCAGCGTGGGGAGCTCGAAGCGCCGGTTGCCGAAACGTGTGCGATATCGCGCGGTGCCGATGCTCCCCAGCCAGGCGCTGCCGACAGTGACCGCGGCCGCGGCCGCGACGAGCCCACGGTCGCGGATGGTGGCCGGGAGGAGGGCGACGGTGAACCAGAGCAGCGCGGTGGCCAGTAGCCAGCGGCGAGAACCATTCTGACCCGGCGTGAGGTAGGCCGCGTGAACCGTCCCCAGGATGCCGCCCGCAAAGACACCGACGAGAACGGAGAGCCACTGCCGCGAACCAGAGCCGGACAGCCCCATCAACCACGCGAGGGGGACGAGCAGGTAGACCAGCGCCATCAGCGGCAATTCGAGGGCGAGCGTGCGCACGGCGCTCTCCCCCTGCACCCGTCGCAGCGCCAGCAGGTAGATCGCGGATCCGACGGCGGCGCCGGTGGCATTGGTGGCGATGTCGAGCGGGGAGCTGTAGCGCGTAGCCTCGAACAGCTGGGCCATCTCGACCACGACACTGAGAGAAGCGCCCAGCAGCAGTACTTGCCAGACGGGTGCCGGCGACCCGGCCGGCCGCGTCATCTGGAAGACGAAGCCGAACGGGAGGAACATCAGCACGTTCATCACCAGATCCGACCAGGTCCACAGGTTGGTGAGCCCGTGCTGCGGCGTGGCCGCAAACTGGAACGGGGCCAGCGTGATGATCCCGACCATCACCGCCAGGTAGACCAGCGTTGCGCGCCCCAATCGGGCAGCCGTGATGTCCGTTGCCCGACGTCGACGTCCGGCGATGGGCGATCTGGCTGGCGGCGACGACTGGGCGGGGAATGACATACAGCGGAGTATCGGCAGGTGAGGCTATGTTCTGTGGGTCTCCCACCCCGTTCCATCAGTCTGTTCTCCTCTCTTGGCAACACGATCCGTCCATGACCTTCTTCTCCGTACTCGCCGACCGATGGCGTGCCGTTGCCGCGTTTGCCGGCGCCCTGTTGATCGTTCCCGCTTCATCGGTGTCCTCGCAGGCCGCCAAGTCCGCCACCAAACCCGCCACGGCGTCGGCGTCGAGTGGGGTCGCCTTCGACTCTGCGACCTTCGGATCGATGGCGTGGCGGAGTATTGGCCCGTTCCGCGGAGGGCGTTCCGTGGCAGTCGCGGGGATTCCGTCGCAGCCGATGACCTACTTCGTGGGCTACACGGGCGGTGGTGTGTGGCGCACGGACGATGCCGGCCTGAATTGGCGGAACATTTCGGACGGGTTCTTCAAGACCAGCTCCGTGGGGGCGATCGCGGTGGCCCCTTCCGATCCGAACGTGATTTATGTGGGCATGGGTGAGCATGCCATTCGTGGCCAGTCCAGCACCTACGGCGACGGTATGTATCGCAGCACGGACCAGGGGCGCACATGGACCCACATCGGCCTTGAGGCGACGCGGCAGATCTCGGCGGTTCGCATCCACCCGACCAATCCCGAGGTGGTGTACGTGGCCGCGCAGGGCGACCGTTGGAAGGGAACGGCAGAGCGGGGCATCTATCGCACGACTGATGGCGGCAAGAGTTGGACGTTGCTGCTCAAGGGCCTGAATGCAAACAGTGGTGCGTCCGATTTATCGATGGACGCGACCAATCCGCGCATTCTCTACGCCGCATTCTGGGATCATCAGCGGCAGCCGTGGACGGTGCGCAGTGGCGGCGCCGGCAGCGGCATCTGGAAGTCGACCGACGGGGGCGAGACCTGGAACCGTTTGAGTGAGGGGCTCCCCAAGCTCATGGGCAAGATTGGCGTGGCGGTGTCGCCAGCCAATCCGGATCGTGTCTTCGCGATCATTGAGGCGGAGAATGGCGGCCTGTTTCGCAGCGATGATGCGGGCAAGACGTGGCGCCTGCAGTCGGGCGATCGCCTGATTCAGACGCGCTCCTGGTACTACATGAACGTCACCGCTGATCCGAAGAACCCGGAGGTGGTCTGGGTGATGAATGCGCCGGTGATGCGATCGATCGACGGTGGCCGGACGTTCCAGAACGTGCAGGCGCAGCACGGTGACAACCATCAGCTGTGGATCAATCCGACCGACAGCCGCTATCTGATCAACGCGAACGATGGTGGAGCAGCGATTTCACTGGACGGTGGCCGGAGTTGGAGCACGCAGGACAATCAACCGACGGCCCAGTTCTATCATGTGGCGGTGGATGATGCCCTCCCGTACAAGCTGTACGCGGGGCAGCAAGACAACTCGTCGGTGATCATCAAGAGCCGGACCGAAGGTGGCAGTATCGATGTGCGGGACTGGTTCCCGGGGCCTGGCTGCGAAAGCGCCAACATGGGCGTCAGCGCGAAGAATCCGCGCCTCGTGTATGGCGGCTGCTATCAGGGCATCATCGATGAGCTGGACCAGCAGACCGACATCAGTCGCGCGATCATGCCGTGGCCGGAGATGAATCTCACCGAGCCCACGGACAAGACGAAGTATCGCTACAACTGGACGGCGCCGATTGTGGTATCGAAGTTCGACGACAAGGTGGTGTACCACGGTGGCAATGTGCTGTTCAAGACCACCGATCGCGGCCAGAGCTGGACGCCCATTTCCGGTGATCTCACGCGCAATGACAAGACGCGTCAGGGCTGGGGAGGAGGGCCGATTACCAACGAGGGCGCGGGCGGCGAAGTGTATGCCACGCTGGTGGTCATCAACGAGTCCATGCATGACGCCAACACGATCTACATCGGTACGGACGACGGGTTGATTCAGCTCACACGAGACGGTGGAAAGACGTGGAGCAACGTCACACCGGCGGCGTGGGGCGACGGACTGGTGAACGAGATTGAGGTGTCACCATTTGATCCGGCCACGGTGTACGTCGCGTTCCGCAAGGACCGCCTGGGCGACCCAACGGCGCACGCCTTTCGCAGCACCGACTACGGCAAGACCTGGACACGACTGGTGAACGGCCTGCGCGAGAACGAACCGGTGCGCGTGGTGCGCGAAGACACCGAGCGAAAGGGGCTGCTGTATGCCGGTACCGAGACAGGCGTCTACATCTCGTACAATGCGGGTGCGATGTGGTTGCCGTACACCGGATTCCCAGTCACGCCCGTCACGGACCTCAAGGTGAAGCACGGTGACCTGATTGCGGCGACGGAAGGGCGCGCATTCTGGATTCTCGACGATCTGTCGGTGATCCGTCAACGCGCCGATTCGCTGGCGAGTGCAGTGGTGCATCTGTATGCGCCACGGAATGCGGTACTCGCCGGTGGTTCGTCCGGGCCAGCGCGCAATGCAGGGCGCAACCCGGCGTATGGTGCGACGGTGTTCTTCCGCATGGCCTCGGCCCCCGACAGCGCTACGGCAGTGCGGGTCGAGTTTCTGGACGCCAAGGGTGCGGTCCTGCGCGGCTTTGGCAGCCGCGATTCACTCGACAAGATCACCGTGAAGGCAGGGCTCAACAGCGTGAACTGGAATCTGCGCCGTTCGGCGCCGACACGCTTGCCTGGCATTCTGCTTTTTGGCGCACCCAACGACGGGGGGTCGCGTGTTCCTCCGGGTACCTATCAGGTACGACTGACGGCGGGCAGCACGGTGCTCACGAAGTCGTTTGAGGTGTTGCAGGACCCGCGCCTTGATGTGCCGCGCGCCGTGATTGCGGAACGCGATTCCATAGCGACACTGCTGTCGAACCGCATCACGGAAATTCACGATGCGGTGCTTCGCGTGCGCGATCTTCGCGCGCAGGTGAGTGGTTTCACGACGCGCGTGAAGGACGCGCCGAACGCCGATACCATCACCAAGGTGGGCAAGGCGCTGGGTGAGAAGCTCACCAAGATTGACCCGCGCCTGACCACCAAGGCTGGCAACGGACAGGACATCATCAACTATGCCAACGGCATCAACGGGCAGTACGGATTCCTGCTCGGCCAGGTGGAAGGCAATCCGGCGCTCACCAAGCCAGTGAAGGATCGTCTCGCTGAGTTGGAGAAGCTGTGGAGCGCCTTGCGTGGTGAAGTGGAACAGATCGAGCAGGTGGACGTACCGGCGTTCAACAAGCTGCTGCAGGCCGGCAAGGTGGAAGGCGTGATTATGTCGGCGAAGAAGAAAGGACCGATCGCGTGAGACGCACGCTCGCCACTCTGCTGCTGTTTGGCGCACGGACCCTGACCGCGCAGACTGCTTGGGTCGTGCCCACGGGCGCGTACTTTCCCGATGCTGGCAGCGGGTGGCAGCATCGGCGTGCGGTGCAGATGGGGCTCGATTCGGTAAAGCTGGCGGAAGCGATTGCGTTCGCGATTGCCAACGAGAGCAAGAATCCGCGCGACCTGGAGCTGAATCATTACCAGACGTTTGGTCGTGAGCCGTTTGGCATGGCCACGGGTCCGATTGCGCCGCGTGGAGCACCGACCGGTGTGATTGTGCGGCGCGGCTACGTGGTGGCGGAGTGGGGCGATCCTGACGCGGTGGAGATGACGCACAGCGTCACCAAGAGCATGCTCTCAACTGTAGTCGGCTTGGCGTTCGACAAAGGGCTCATCAAGAGCGTCCACGACACCGTGGCGAAGGCCGTGGGCCCGATCCTGCTGGCGAGTGAGCCCATGCGCGGAGTGGGCGCCGAGGCGCCAAGCAGCGGGCGATGGCTTAAGCCGTTTGATTCGCCGCATAATCGTCGGCTGACGTGGGATCACCTGCTGCGACAGGTGAGCGACTGGGAAGGAACACTGTGGGGCAAGCCGGAGTGGGCGGATCGCCCCACGGGCGCACCGGCAACATGGATGACGCGGCCGCGCTCGGAGCCCGGGTCGGTGTACGAGTACAACGATGTGCGCGTGAACGCGCTGGCATTGGCGGCGCTCAATGTGTGGCGCAGACCGCTGCCGGAGGTGCTGCGCGAGCAGATCATGGACCCCATCGGCGCGTCGAGCACCTGGCGTTGGTATGGCTATGACAACTCGTGGATCGTGCTGGATGGTCGTGTCGTGCAGTCGGTGAGCGGAGGTGGACATTGGGGTGGCGGGCTGTTCATCAACGCGCGTGACATGGCGCGTTTCGGCTTGTTGACCCTGCGTCGCGGTCAGTGGAAGGAAAAACGATTGCTCTCCGATGCGTGGGTGACCATGGCCACCACGCCAACGTCGGCACAGCCGACGTACGGCTTCATGAACTGGTTCCTGAATACCGATCGCAAGTACGTACCCAGCGCTCCCGCCTCCGCGTTCGTGCACGTGGGGAATGGCACCAACATTGTGTACGTGGATCCCGCCAACGATGTGGTGGCGGTGGTGCGATGGATCGAGAACGGTGCGGTGGACGGCTTCGTGCAACGGTTGCTGGCCGCCATGACGGTGACGACGGATGCATCAGCGCGTCGCTGAGTTCCTGTGTCGGATACGGTCGCCGCGGATATTGCTGCATCGAGTCCTGCTGCTTCGAGTCCTGCTGCTGTGCGGCACCTCGTCGCTCCACGCGCAAGCGGTTGGCCGCATTCGAGGGATGGTGTACGACAGTGTGTGGAGCCGCCCGTTGGCGAGCGCGCCAGACATTTTCCTCGACGGGCGGCAGTCGTCCACCGACGAGATCACGTTTTTCCTTGCGGAGGACGTTTACGGCATCGAGATCTACTCGCGCGCGCAAACCGTTCCAGCGCAGTTCGTTACGGGCAATACCTGTGGCGCGATTCTGGTCTGGACCAAACGGGGCCGCAGTTGACGCGGCGCGCCGCCACGTTGCAATCTTCTGCCGTTGCCTGCTCGAGGGTCGCACAGCCGTCGCGACTTTGGGTTAGGTTTCGTTCATGAGCGAGCAACGCGTGGCCTCGGCGCGAGAGGAGTTCCTGAATGCCATGACACATGGCATTGGATTGCTGCTCAGCCTTATCGGTCTGCCCATTCTGGTGTTGGCTGCGGCGGCACAGGGAGAGCGGCTGACCATTATCGGGGCCAGTGTTTTCGGTGCGACGCTGGTTGCGTTGTACGCCACGTCCACGCTGTATCACGCCATTCCGCATCCCACGCTCAAGCAAAAACTGCGCGTGGCCGACCACGCCGCGATCTATCTGCTCATCGCGGGCACGTACACGCCGTTCACGCTGGGCGTACTCCGGGGGACGTGGGGCTGGACCGTGTTCGGGGTCATCTGGACGCTGGCCGCGCTAGGCGTGCTGTTCAAGCTGCGATTCGGCCCGCGCTTTCAGCGCGCGTCGACGGCCATGTATATCGCGATGGGCTGGGTCATCATCATTGCGCTCAAGCCGATGATGCACGTGCTGCCGACGGCCGGATTCCTGCTGCTTGGTGCTGGTGGGATTCTCTACACGGGCGGATGCGTGTTCTATCTGGCGCGCAAGAGCTGGTCCCATCCGGTGTGGCACCTCTTCGTGATGGGTGGCAGTGCGTGTCATTACTTCGCGGTGCTCTGGTACGCGTCACCAGCCGTGCGCTGATCGCACGGATACAGGCGCCTGGTCGCCGGCGTGGCTTCTCCCTTCGTGACGGTGTCTCCGATGTCTTCAGGTGCAACACGAACCGTTCGCGTTCTTGCACTGGTGTTTGGTGTGGCGGGCGTCACGCATTTTCTGGTGCCATCGCTGTTTGAGGCCATCGTACCCCCGTGGGTCCCAAACGCGACGCTGGCGGTGCAGGTGAGCGGTATTGCGGAGATCGCGGGTGCAGCGGGTTTGCTCCTGCCGCAGATGCGTACACCCGCAGCATGGGGGCTCATTGCGCTGCTGGTGGCGGTGTTTCCGGCAAATGTACAGATGCTGCTCAACGCACGGAGTAGTGGCGCCGCATCGTGGTATGTGGCCGCGCTATGGCTACGACTGCCGCTGCAACCGCTGCTCATCTGGTGGGTGTGGCGTGCCGGGCGAAACAGTGCGGATCGTTCGGCGTAGAACACCCGGCCCTCGCAACCGATGTTCGACTCACCACCAATTCAGTTCGTGATGCCTCTCCCGCTTCGTTCCGTTCATGGTGCTGTTGTTCAGTCTGCTGACCGTTCCACTGTGATTTCCGCGCTGCGTCCGCGCCCGGGATATGCGCTGCGCGTCGTCATCGTGCTGGCTACCGTCGTGCTGACTACCGTCATGCTGGTGCCGACGCAGACGGCGTTGGCACAGGGGAGCAAGGCGTCGTCACCCGTGGGACTCTGGCACACCATCAGCGATGTGGATGGGAAGCCACGCGGCATCGTGGAGATTCGCGAAGAGAAGGGGGTCTTCGTTGGCATCGCACGAGGTACGCTGCGATCCGATGAACCGCCCAACCCTACCTGTGACAAGTGCTCTGGCGCCCGCAAAGGCAAGCCATTGGAAGGGATGGACATTCTCACCGGGCTCCGTGCGAACGGCGACGAGTGGACCGGTGGCGAGGTGCTGGACCCGGACACCGGCAAGGTGTACAAAGCCAAGATCAAGCTCATCGACGGCGGAAGGCGCTTGGTGTTGCGCGGCTTCATAGGGTTTTCGTTGATCGGGCGATCGCAGACGTGGGTGCGCGCGGAATAGCGTGTGGCTTGGCGTGCGTCGCATCGACGCGTGAGCGGTTCCATTTGCACCTCGGACCGCTGCGTGGTATATGCTCCGTATGACCGAATCCGCCCTCCCCACACCGATCGTTTCCACCGCCTGGCTCGCCGTCCACATCGGCCGTCCGAGTCTGCGGGTGGTGGATGCGAGCATGTACCTCCCCTCGGCCAATCGAAACGCCCGCGCCGAGTACGAGGCGGCCCATATTCCGAGTGCGGTGTTCGCGGACTTTGCCTGGCTGAGCGACGACTCGGCTCCGTATCCGCATACCCTGTTGGGGGATACGATATTCGCGACACGTATAGGGGCGCTGGGCATCGGCAGCGGCGACGACGTGGTCGTGTACGACAGCTCAGGGCAGAATTTCAGTGCGCCGCGACTGTGGTGGATGCTCCGCACGTTTGGGCACGAGCGTGTATCGGTGCTGGACGGCGGTTTGCTGAAGTGGCGCGCCGAGGGACGCGCCGTAACGACGGATGTGGCGAACGTTGTGCCTGCAACGTTTCACGCCAAGCTCGATGCGACGCGAGTGCGTGACCTCCGCGCGATGCAGGCGAATCTTGCGACGCATGCGGCGCAGGTGGTGGATGCGCGGTCGCCTGGGCGTTTTCAGGGGACGGAGGCCGAGCCCCGCGTGGGTGTGCGCAGTGGGCACATTCCGGGCAGCGTCAATGTGCACTATGCAGCCCTCGTGAATTCCGATGGCACGCTTCGCGACACCAATGCACTGCGAGCGATCGTTGCCAGCGCCGGGCTCGACCTTGCCCAACCGATCGTGGCGAGCTGCGGAACGGGAGTAACGGCCTGCGCGGTGGTGCTGGCACTGCACGTCTTGGGCGTGCCCAACGCGGCGGTTTTTGATGGTAGCTGGACCGAGTGGGGAAGTGCGCCCGACACGCCGGTCGCGCTAGGGCCGGCGTAGGCGATGCGACGGCTGCTGATGGTCGTGACGGCGCTGGGGAGCTCGATCGCGACTGTGCCCGCGGTCGCTCAGCAACGCGTCGCGGGCTCGGCGGAGTCACGCGAAACCGCGTCACGCGATATTGCGGCACGCGATACTGCGGCACGTGTCTCGTCGACGGCGATGACCGCCAGACAGGTGATGGATCGTATCAAGTCGGAGCTCAAGGGCAGCTGGTCCGACTCGGGCATCGACAGCTTCAAGGATGGGGACCCCGACACGCCCGTCACCGGTATTGCCGTGACCATGATGGCTACCATGGATGTGCTGCAGCGCGCGGTGGTCGCGGGGCTGAATCTGATCATCACGCACGAGCCCACCTTTTACTCGCACGAAGACAAGCTCACCAACCTCGAGTTGTTGCGTGATCCGGCCACCGCGGCCAAGCGCGCCTACATTCGCGAGCATCATCTGGTGGTCTTTCGGCTGCATGATCACTGGCACTTCCCGGCTCGTGCCGAGGATCCGGTGCGGAAGGGCGTGTTTCGTGCACTCGGATGGGAACAGTATCTGCAGCAGCCCGGTCAGCTGGCAATTGCGCTTCCGCCTACCACTGTGGGTGCGCTGGCGTCGACACTGGCCAGGAAACTGAATGCGCACTCCGTGCGCGTGGTAGGAGATCGTGCGCTCAAGGTGACCCAGATTGCGTGTCTGCCCGGCTCTGCTGGTTTTGAGGCGCAACGTTCGGCACTTGTGCGCGATGATGTTGAGGTGGTCATTATCGGCGAGGCGCGTGAATGGGAGACCATTCCGTACGTCGCGGACCTCATTTCCCAAGGACGCAAGAAGGCGCTCATCGTGTTGGGCCACGTGCCCTCTGAGCAGGCGGGGTCCGACGAGTTGGTGCGCTGGCTGCAGCCGCTGCTGCCAGACATCAAGACGCAGGCACTTCCGACAGCGGATCCATTCTGGACGGCGAAGCCGCAATGAATACGGATTCGATCGTGTTTCACGTAGTCTCCACCTCACGCCGGAGCCATCGGTGACCACTGACGCACGTACGACTGATGCAGGTCCTGCCCTCGCATACGATGCGGATGCTCCGCGGACGGATGCGATTTCCGCACCAGTTGTCCTCACGGTCAACGGACAGCGTCGCACATTCGATGGCGACCCGATGATGCCGTTGCTCTGGTTTCTGCGTGACGACCTCGCGTTAACCGGAACAAAGTATGGCTGCGGTATATCGCAGTGCGGTGCCTGTACGGTGCACGTGAATGGCACGCCGGTGCGAGCGTGCCAGCGACGCATGCAAACGCTCGCTGGCGCGGCCGTCACGACCATCGAAGGGCTCCACCCTTCCGGAGAGCATCCACTGCAGGTGGCCTGGCGTAACATCGATGTGCCGCAGTGCGGATTCTGCCAAAGTGGACAGATCATGCAGGCGGCCGGATTGCTTGCACGTAATGCCAAGCCCGGCGACAACGAGATTGACGCGGCGATGAACGGGCACATTTGCCGCTGCGGCACGTATCCACGCATTCGAGCGGCCATCAAGGCTGCCGCGGAGAAACTGCCATGAGCGCGTCATCACGATTGCCGTGGCTGTCGTCTTCGTCGGCGCCTGCCGCACCCGATGCGCTCAACGTTGCGGCCGATCAGGACACCGCACCGCGTGCCGTGCTCACTCACCGTCGCGACGTGCTCAAGTTGCTGGGCGCGGGCGGGTTGCTTGTTGTGGCGAGCACGCTTGGTGTTCGACGGCTCGCCGCCGAGGGGGCGCCGGATGCGCCAGAAGCCGACCCGTGGGAGCCGCACGTGTACGTGCGCGTTGGTGAAGACGGCATCGTGACCATCGTCTGTCATCGCTCGGAGATGGGGCAAGGCATTCGCACCACCATGCCGATGATCATCGCCGATGAGATGGAAGCGGATTGGTCGAAGTGCCGAGTGGAGCAGGCTCTGGGTGACGAGCCCAAATACGGTAGTCAGAACACCGATGGGTCCACCAGCGTTCGTGATTTCCTGTCCAAGTATCGCGAGGCTGGTGCCACCGTCCGTGCGTTACTGGAAGACGCGGCCGCAAAGGAGTGGGGTGTGGCGGCTGGCGAGGTGAAGGCACGCAACGGCGAGGTTGTTCACAGCGCGAGTGGTCGCACAAAGACGTTTGGCGCGCTCGTTGCCACGGCGCGCGGCATGGCGATGCCCGCGAAGGAGCGCGTGCGGGTCAAATCGCCGAGCGAGCGCAGGTGGGAAGGGAAAGCCATGACGTCCGTCGACCTGGTGCCGATGACCACAGGCACCGCGATGTATGGTGCGGACATGACGTTGCCCGGCATGAAAGTGGCCGTGATCAGTCGCCCGCCCGTGTGGGGTGGGAAAGTGGTGAGCGTCGACGATAGTCTCGCGCTCAAGGTGCCAGGCGTGGAACGTGTACTGCGTATTCCTGAATCGAAGATGCCGGGCGCCTACATGCCGTTGGGTGGCGTCGCGGTGGTTGCGAAGAGCACTTGGGCAGCCATGAAGGGACGCGACGCGCTCAAGATCGTGTGGGATCACGGCCCCAACGCCACCTACGACAGCAAGACCTACAAGGCTTCGTTGCTGGCGGCAGTGCGCAAACCGGGGAAAGCCGGACGCACGAACGGCAACGTGACGCAGGCGCTCAGCACCGCCAGCAAGCGCGTGACCGCCGAGTACTACATGCCGCATTTGTCCCACGCGCAGATGGAACCGGTGGCGGCGCTGGCGCAGGTGGCCAACGGAAAGGCGGAGGTGTGGGCGCCCACGCAATCACCAATGGACGCGCGCAAGACGGTGGCCGAGTATCTGAAGCTCGATGTCGCGAACGTGACCGTGCATGTCACGTTGCTGGGTGGCGGATTCGGGCGAAAGTCAAAGCCGGATTTCGTCTGCGAAGCGGCGTATCTCTCGCGAGAGGTTGGGGCACCCGTACGGGTGCAGTGGACGCGTGAGGATGACCTGCGGAATTCCTATCTGCACTCGGTGGCGGCGCACCGTCTCGATGCCGGGCTCGACGCGCGCGGGAAGGTCACGTCTTGGCTGCATCGGTCGGCGTATCCTTCCATCAGTGCAACGTTCGCGCCGAACGTCGCCGGCGCCGAGCCGGACGAGCTCACCAACGGTGCGAGCGACATACCGTTCGACATTCCCAACATGAGTGTCGAGGTCTGTCCGGCCGTCGCACACACGCGCATTGGCTGGTACCGCAGTGTGAACGCTATTCATCACGGGTTTGCCATCGGTTCGTTTGTTGATGAACTGGCGCACGCGGCCGGCCAGAACCCGGCGGATTTCCTGTTGTCGTTGATTGGTCGTGATCGCGTGGTGGACTTGTCGAAGGCGGGATTGGTGGCGCCGGCGAGCAACTATGGCGCGACGTGGGCGGATCACCCGCTGGATTCCGCGCGGGCTCGACGCGTCGTCGAAATGGTCATCGACAAGAGCGGGTGGCGCGGTGCCGCGCTGCCGCGTGGCAAGGGACGCGGAATCGCGATCCATCGCAGTTTTCTGACGTACGTTGCGATGGTGGTGGAAGTGGAAGTCACGCCGGACGGCACCGTGCTGGTGCCGCGAACGACGGTGGCAGTCGATGCGGGTTTCATTGCCAACCCGGATCGTGCCAAAGCGCAAATGGAGGGCGCGCTGATCATGGCCATGAGCAACGTACTCTCCAGCGAGATTTCGTTTGCCGGCGGCAAGGTGGTGCAGTCCAACTACCGCGACTACGCGGTCACGCGGATGCGCGCAGCGCCACACGTGGTCGACGTGCACCTGGTACCCAGCGAAGCGTTGCCGGGAGGCATCGGCGAGCCAGGCGTGCCACCCGCTGGTGGCGCCATTGCAAACGCGATTTTTGCCGCGACGGGAGTACGGGTCCGTGAACTTCCAGTGGGCCAACAGTTGGTGGGTTGGCAGACGCGAGCGGCGGAGCGCCCGCGGGGCAACGGCTAGACGGCGGGGGGTGGAGTTCGTGTGGATTGTGTGGGAATGGGTGCTGCGGGTGTGACCTTGCGGGTCACGCCACATCGGCCCCAATTCCGGATATGAAAATTCACACTGACACTCGGAGCCGGACTCGGCTCACCGGCGCGATCACTCGAGTGGTCGCGCTCGGGCTAGCTTGCGCGCTGACAACTTCGTTGCTGCCGACTGCCCTCCCCGCCCAGGGTGCGGCCGACGCGTGGTGGCGCCATGTGCAGGTGCTCGCCGATGACTCACTCAAGGGTCGCGACACCGGCAGCCCCGGTCACGAGAGCGCTGTCCGCTACATTGCCGACCAGTTTCGTCTTGCCGGGCTCAAGCCCGCGGGGACCGATGGGTTCTTCCAGCGCATCGGCTTCGTGAATGTGCGCATTGACGCGGAGCGTGCCACGCTGGCGCTTCGCGAACAGGATACGTGGTCCCCGCTGGCGCTGGGTCGAGATCTGCGACTCACGGCGCGCCCATCCACGGGCGATGTGGAGGCCCCGATCGTCTTCGTGGGTTACGGGCTTTCGGTGCCGCAGGCTGGCGTGGACGAGCTGGCTGGGCTCGATCTGCGTGGTAAGATCGTGCTGCATGTCAACGGGGTGCCGAGCGGCCTCTCGGCGTCGTTGCAGGCGCATGCGTCACGTTCACGTTGGACGGCGATGCAGCGCGCTGGCGCAGTGGGCCTGATCAGTGTGGCCGCCGGAAACGCGTGGGCCGACAACGCGTCGGATCGCTCCGGGTCGACGGTGTCGTTGGCGGATACCACGCTGGACGATGCGCGTGGCCAGCGGTTGAGCGGCACCGCAAATCCGGCGTTGATGGCACGGCTTTTTGCCGGCAGTGGAATCGTGTGGGATAGCGTGGTGGCGCGAGCCAAGCGTGGCGAGAAGTTGACGGGTGGTGTGCTCACGGTGCGGCTGCGCGCGAGCATCCCAACGGTGCGACAGACACTGAGCTCACCCAACGTGGTGGGGATACTGCCGGGAACCGACCCGAAACTTCGAAACGAAATCGTCGTTTTTTCGGCCCACAGTGATCATGTCGGCACGTTCAAGGGTCCGGTGCTGACTGGTGACAGCATCTTCAACGGCGCGATGGACAACGCATCGGGTGCGGCGACCCTTATTGAGACGGCGAAACTGGCGGCGGCGCAGGGTGGCAACAGGCGCACACTCGCGTTCGTGGCGGTGACCGCCG
>JANNEV010000318.1:0-1784 GCA_031379145.1 Gemmatimonadaceae bacterium | reverse complement strand
ATTGAGCGTGACCTGGCGGCGCTGACTGCGCTGCTCGACACGCACCTGCTGGTTTCTGCCGGTCCCGTGTAGCCCATATTCTCTCCCTATGCACATTCTTCTGAGCAACGACGACGGAATTCTCGCGAAAGGACTCGGTGTGCTCGAGCGGGCGTGCGAGTCGCTCGGCGAACTCTCTGTCGTTGCGCCAGACCGCGAACAGAGCGCGACCAGCCATTCACTGACGCTGCATCATCCGTTGCGGCCGGTGCGGCTGGGCGAGCGACGTTGGCAGATCGACGGAACGCCGACCGACTGCGTGATGATCGCGTGCGAGGAGCTACTCGACTCGCGCCCCGACTTCGTGATCAGCGGAATCAACCACGGCCCGAACATGGGCGAAGACGTGCTGTATTCGGGTACGGTAGCCGCCGCCATGGAAGGGCTGGCGCTGGGCATTCCGTCGATCGCAGTGTCGTTCGCCGGAAGCGTGCAGCGAGCCGATGCGCTGCTCGATACGCAGGTGGAGATGCTGACATCGTTGCTGGCGCGCCTGACCAGCCTCGCCAGATTCCCCGCGGACACGCTGCTCAACGTCAATCTGCCGAACGTTGCGGCGGATCAGGTGAAGGGCATCAAGCTCACGCGCCTCGGCCGACGAGTCTTCAGCGATTCGATCGCCAAGATGACCGACCCCTGGGGGCGTGAAATCCTGTGGATTGGCGGCGGATCTGTGGAGTGGAGTGGTCCGCCGGACTCGGACTTCCGCGCCGTGCACGACGGGTATGTGTCGGTGACGCCATTGCACCTTGATCTCACGCATCAAGCGGTGCTCGATGCGTCGGCGGATTGGTGGCAGGCGCCGTAGAGCCGGAGTTCCGTGGCGCCCGTCGGCGGCTGGTGGAAATGCTGCAGGAGCGTGGCATCAAGGATCTCGCGCTCTTGCGCGCGATCGATCAGGTACCGCGCCACCTGTTCGTTCCGCCGACGGTCCGGCACCGCGCGTACGCGGACTCGTCCCTTCCGATCGGAAACGGACAGACCATCTCGCAGCCGTACGTGCACGCCCGCGCGGTGGAGCAGCTCTCGCTCACGGGGACCGAGCGGGTCCTCGAGATTGGCACGGGGTCAGCCTATCAAACTGCCCTTCTTGCGGCACTGGCTGCGCAGGTCTTTTCGGTCGAGCGTCACGCATCGCTCCTCGACTCGGCACGCGCGGTACTGGCCAGTGCGAATGTACGAAACGTGTCGCTCTCGCTCGGAGATGGCACGCTTGGCTGGCGAGAGTATGCGCCGTATCATGCCATCGTCGTGAGTGCGGGGGCACCGCACGTTCCGCCCGCGCTGGAATCGCAGCTCGCCGACGGCGGGAGGTTGCTCATCCCGCTCGGCGGAAGGGAAGAGCAGATGCTTACGCTCTGCATCAAGAACGGAGACCGGCTCGAGCTTCGTGACATCGTACCCGTCCGCTTCGTCCCGTTGATTGGGGCGGGTGGTTGGCCTGCCTGACAGTTTCCGGGTGCGGTTTGCGCGATTGCGACCGGAGGCGCACTTTGGCCGGTACGAGTATTCATGATTTCATCCGATTCGACTTCGAGTAGCCCGCCCATCTCAGAGATTCCCAGTGCCGCGCCCTATGCCGGTCCGGAGCGGCGCGTGGCTAACCGTCCGCGTCTGGTAGACGGAGCCACCGGATGGGATGGGCAGCGCGGAATCGGCCCCTACCTGCCTGATCGTCGGCGGCCTGCGGTCAGAGACAGGGGAACGAGTGCATCTCCCCCGCCCCGCCCCCCGAATCCGTTGGT
>JANNEV010000282.1:0-1628 GCA_031379145.1 Gemmatimonadaceae bacterium | reverse complement strand
CGACGCGCGGGCGAAATCCCGATGGGTCCATCGCGGATTACTGAGACTGCGCAGCCGCGACGTTATCGGGTACGTCCGCCATTGCGCCACCAGCGGAGTTCGTTGGCTCCCCGTTCGGCGCAGGCGACGATGTCCAGACGGCCGTCTTTGTCGAGGTCGGCGAGAATCACGGTCACGGCGTTTGACCAATTCTGCTTGATCGAGTGCCGCTTCCAGTCGAGCTTCGGATCGCCGGTGTTCTCGAACCACACGAGCTGTCCCGACGAACTCCAACCGGTCGCGACGACGTCTTGATCGCCGTCACCGTCGAGGTCTCCGGCCACCGCCTCGAAGCCGTGATTTAAGCCGCCGGCGATCAGATGTTTTTTCCATTCGGTACCAAGGCCCGGCTTCCCGACATTCTCGTACCATGCGACTTGATGCGAATCGGGTGAGCTGGCCGCGAGTCCAAACGCCATCAGCACGTCGAGATCGCCATCCCCGTCGATGTCGGTCGGGTGTCCGTGCATCGGCCCGATCGTCTTGTCGTCAATGATTGTCTTCGCCCACGCTTCGGTTGCGGGTTTGCCGGCGTTCGCGAACCAGACGATTTGATTCGTCGTCCGCGCCGTGCCCAGCAGATCGGGCTTGCCGTCGCGATTGAAGTCGGCGATGGCGATCGTCCGCGTCTCGCCAAACTTCTCGGCGATTTCGTGTCGCATCCATTTGTCGCCGTTGCCCGGACTGCCGACGTTCTCGAACCAATCGAACCGTTGGCCATTCCAACTCGACGAAGCCACGTCGAGATCACCGTCGGCGTCGAGGTCCGCCAGCGCGACGTCATACGAACCGGGGACTTCCCTCGGCTGAGCGACGCGGTGCCGCTCCCACGGCTGGGCAATCGCCTCCTTGCCGGGATTCTCAAACCAGCGGATGTCCGACAGAAGATTGTCCACGATCACGATGTCGGGCCGGCCGTCCCGGTTGATGTCGCCGATCGCGTGCCGCTCCATGCGAATCGGCTGATCGCTCAGCCCCGCGTACTTTTGAACGAACGAGTGCTTGAAGCCCCCCTTGCCGTCGTTGAGCAGCAGATACAGATTGCTGTTTGGCTCGGCATCGGAGCTGGTCAGATCGAGATCGCCATCTCCATCGAGATCGAACGCCGCGCAGGCATACGAGTAGGTGTAGTTGCCGAGCAACCGCTGCTCGATCAACTTGAGCGGCCCAGCTTCGATCGTCTTCGGCGGTTCGATGGCAGCAGACGGCTCGCCGCGCGGATCGAGCAGCGTCGTGATGACCTGCGCGTAAACGCGGTGCCCGAAATCGTTCGGATGATTCACGCCGTTGCCGGATTGGTCCCAGTCCTTCTTCAGTTCGAGGAAGCCGGTCCAAATCGAAGTCAGATCGGCGAGTGCGACGCCCGGTCCGCAGAGCTTGGCCAGCGCGTCGCGATACTCTGGGAAAAGCTCCTGTTTGAGTCTGGTCCAATCTCGATTGCCGCGCATGGACGCCACTAGAATGAACTCGACGTCGGGGAGCCTTTCGCGAATCTTGGCCAAGACCGCTACGGTGTTGGCCTGATATACATTCGCGGATCGACCGGCCGAATCGATCATCCCGAAGGCCACCAACACCACGACGGGGCG
>JANNEV010000231.1:0-4690 GCA_031379145.1 Gemmatimonadaceae bacterium | reverse complement strand
CGCACGGTGAAGGAAACGCGCCGGAAGGACGGCAGCTATATCCGCTTCGACGAGAACGCCGTCGTGATCATTGACGACAAGGGCGAGCCGAAGGCGACGCGCATCTTTGGTCCCGTGGCGCGCGAGCTCCGCGAGAAGCGTTATATGAAGATCGTGTCGCTGGCGCCAGAGGTCATCTAAGATGCGTGTACACAAGTACTACAAGACCGATCGGGGCCAGCGGCTTGGTCGCGGCCGTCATGCGCTGAAGGCGTCGCGCGAAGCGATTCACGTCACCAAGGGTGATACGGTTCGCGTGATGCGTGGCGACGACAAGGGCAAGGAGGGGAAGGTCCTGATGGTCTACCCCAAGACCGGCCGCATCAAGGTGGAAGGCATCAACATCGTGAAGAAGCACCGCAAGGCGCGCACTGCGGAAGAGCAGAGCGGCATTATCGAGATGGCGGCTCCGTTCCACGCGTCGAATGTGATGTTGCTCGATTCCAAGACTGGTAAGCCGACGCGCGTGAAGGCGCGCATCGACACCGACGGCACTAAGGAGCGTGTCGGCGTGAAGAGCGGCGAAGTCATCCCCCGCGCACGTTGACCCCCGGAGCATAGACGATGGCGACCAAGGACAAGGCCGGCGCGAAGTCCGGCGGCAAGGCAGCAGGTGGCAAGGGTGGCGCGGCGAAGGGCGGTGCGACCAAGAGTGGCGCTGGTGCGGCGAAGGGTGGCGGCAAGGGTGGGAAGTCCGGCAAGGCCGGTCAGCCACGTGCGGCGGCAGACTTCACCAAGCTGGAGCATGCTGGCGCGGGTCTGCCCGTTGCCGCCCCTCGGCTCAAGACGTACTACGAAGCGACGGTGCGTGCCGCGTTGGGGAAGCAGTTCGGCTTCTCGAACGTGCACGAGATTCCGACGCTGGAAAAGATCGTGATCAACTGCGGCGTGGGCGAGGCGGTGCGTCAGCCCAAGGTGCTCGACGTGGTGGTCGAGGAGCTCGCACTGATCACCGGACAGAAGCCGGTCCGTCGCAAGGCGAAGAAGTCGATCTCGAACTTCGGGCTGCGTGAGGGTCAGGAGATCGGCGCATCGGTCACGATGCGTGGCGCGCGCATGTGGGAGTTCCTCGATCGTTTCGTGACGGTGTCGTGCCCGCGTATCCGCGACTTCCGCGGTTTGGGTACGAAGTCGTTCGACGGACGCGGCAACTACACGATGGGCATCAAGGAGCAGACGATCTTCCCGGAGATCAGCTACGAGGCCATCGAGCAGCTGCACGGCATGGACATCACGTTCGTGACGTCGGCCGCGAAGGACGAGCATGCGTTCGCCCTGTTGCATCAGCTGGGCATGCCGTTCAAGGGCGATGACAAGCCGGTTACGCCGAAGGTGGCGCAGCCTGCGGCTGCCGCAGTCGCGGCCTGACGCTCACTTACCGAGAACCGAGTCCATGGCAAAGACGAGCAAGTTGGCCCGCAATGCGCAGCGCAAGGAACTGGTCGCCCGTTTCGCGACCAAGCGCGCCGCACTCAAGGCCGTGATCCAGAATCCGAAGAGCACACAGGAAGAGAAGCTCGTGGCCATCAATGCGTTGCATAAGATGCCACGGGATTCGTCGGCGACGCGTGTCCGGAATCGTTGCAGCATGAGCGGGCGTCCGCGTGCGTTTCTGCGTACCTTTGGACTGAGCCGCATTGCGCTTCGGGACATGGCCTTGAATGGCCTGATCCCCGGCGTACGCAAGGCGAGCTGGTAGTACACCCTACCACCCGGTGGCTGGTACCGGGTGGGTCCTTTTTCATTCCTAAAGGTCTGCCTCGCGCGGATACCATAGGAGCGTCAAGACGTTATGAGTATGAACGATCCCATCGCGGACATGCTGACCCGACTGCGCAATGCGTGCGCGTCGAAGCATCGCCGCGTCGACATGCCGCTTTCGAAGATCAAGGTTGAGATCGCGCGCATTCTGAAGGAGAACAACTTCATCCAGGACTACCGTACGGTTGAACTGGAAGATGGCAAGCATGCGTTGCGCGTCATTCTGAAGTACGCCCACGGCGGCCAGTCGGTGATTCGCGAAGCCAAGCGTGTCTCGACGCCCGGGCTGCGCAAGTATGTCGGCGCGATGGAGATTCCGCGCGTGCGCAACGGTTTGGGCATGGCGATTCTCAGCACGTCGAAGGGGATCATGTCCGGACGGACGGCGCGGGCCACCAACACCGGGGGCGAATTGCTCGCCCTCGTCTGGTAAGGACCGCCCATATGTCACGTATCGGCAAGCGCCCCATCCCGGTTCCGGCCGGGGTCAGTGTGGCGATCAAGGGAAATACGGTCAGCGTGAAGGGCCCCAAGGGTGAACTCTCCCGCACGCTCCCCGTGGATATTTCCGTCGTGCAGGAGGGCGCTGAATTGCATGTGCGCCGTCCGTCCGACGAGGAGAAGCACAAGGCGTTGCATGGGTTGTCCCGGACGTTGGTGGCCAACATGGTCGAAGGCGTCACGGCTGGCTTCCAGAAGACGTTGGAGATCAGTGGTGTTGGCTACAAGGCCGAGGTGAAGCCGTACGGCGTGTTGCTCTCGCTCGGTTTCTCGCACACGATCGAGTACAAGTCGCCGGCTGGCGTGAAGATTTCTGCGCCGAATCCGACGACAGTGCTCGTGGATGGTCAGAGCAAGGAACTCGTCGGGCAGGTCGCCGCCGAGATCCGCAGCTTCCGGAAGCCGGAGCCGTACAAGGGCAAGGGCGTCAAGTACAAAGGCGAAGTCGTTCGGCGTAAGGCCGGCAAGGCAGGAGGCAAGTAGTGGCCAAGATCGCAATCCCTCGTACGAATGCGGAGCGGCGCGCGCGTCGTCACCTGCGCGTGCGCAAGGCAGTGAACGGAACGGCGGAGCGTCCGCGGCTCGTCGTGTTCCGCTCGTTGAAGCACATCTACGCCCAGATCGTGGACGACATCACGCAGAAGACGCTGATGACCGTTGGCGACGAAGGGATGAGTGGCACGAAGTCCGAGCGCGCGTTGGCCGTTGGCAAGTCGGTCGCCGAGAAGGCGAAGGCGGCAGGCATCGCAAAGGTCGTGTTCGACCGCGCCGGTTACCAGTACCATGGCCGAGTGAAGGCCGTGGCCGATGGCGCCCGAGAGGGCGGCCTGGAGTTCTGATATGGCAAACGCAACAGGTCAGGGTGGCGCGCCAGGTGGCAGCGCCCGTAGCGGTGGTGGTCCAGGCGGTCGCGGGCGCGGCGGCCCAGGCGGCGGTCGAGGTGGCCCGGGCGGTGGCCGTGGACGTGGCCCCGGAGGCCCTGGTGGCGCTCCCGGTGGACCCGGTGGTAATCGTGGACGCGGCCCCGGTGGCGAGGGTGGCGGCCCGGGTGGTCGCGACGGTCGCGGGCGTGGCGGGGAAGGCGGTCGTCCCGGTCAGGATCGTGAACAGAGCGATCTGGTAGAAAACGTGATCGCGATCAATCGCGTTGCAAAGGTGGTGAAGGGTGGACGTCGCTTCTCGTTCAACGCGCTGGTTGCGGTGGGCGACGGGCAAGGGAAGGTCGGTTTTGCCACGGGCAAGGCGAACGAAGTCTCCGAAGCGGTCCGCAAGGCCGTGGACGCGGCGCGCCGGAACATGGTGACCATCCCGTTGACTGGGTCCACTATTCCGCATGAAGTCGTTGGCAAGCATGGCGCCGGCAAGGTGTTGATGAAGCCTGCCGCGCCGGGTGCCGGCGTCATCGCTGGTGGTGCGGTTCGCGCCATTCTCGAGTGCGCTGGCGTGCACGACATTTTGACGAAGTCGTTGGGCTCGACCAACCCGCACAATATGGTGCTGGCTGCGCTCGACGGCCTCACGCACCTCATTACCGTGGAGCAGGCGGCCAAGGAGCGCGGCGTGGACGTCTCGCAGATCGGCTACCGGTCCCGCGCGAAGTCGCGCTCGGAAGTTCCTGACCTTCGCAAGGCTGCCGTCACGGCGGCCGGGGTGGCCTGATGCCGCGCACATTCGTTTGGCATCCGTCCAAGGGGCCGGCCAAGACGCCGAAGTTGCAGGCGCCGACGGACGGCAAGGTATTGGTCACTCAGGTGCGCAGCGCAATCGGTCACTCGTGGCGGATGCGTCGTACGCTTGAAGCGATCGGACTCAGGCATCATCAGGCGAGCGTCGTGCAGCAGGATTCCGCCTCGCTGCGCGGTCAGCTCAAGCACGTTCGTCACCTGGTGTCGGTGACGCCGGTGGAGGAGTAAGCACGTGGCGAACAATTCAGGCGCCGAAGGCGTCGAGAAGATCGGGCTGCACAACCTGGCGCCGGCGCCAGGTTCGCACCGCAATCGGAAGCGTATTGGTCGTGGTCCCGGCTCGGGCACGGGCAAAACGTCCGGCAAGGGTCACAAGGGTTCCATGGCGCGCTCCGGCCACGGCGGTCCCGGTGGCGGCAAGCCGCATTTCGAAGGCGGACAGATGCCCATTACGCGCCGCATTCCGAAGCGCGGGTTCACCAACCCGTTCAAGGAGTACGCGCAGGAAGTCCGCTTGAACGATCTTGCGCAGTTGACGGGTGATGAGGTCACAACGGACGCGTTGGTCGCTGCGGGCTTGATTCGCAGCGGACATGGCCCGGCAAAGCTGCTCGCAAACGGCGAAGTGCCGCGCGCATTCACGGTCCGCGGTGTGAAGCTCAGCGCCTCGGCAAAACCAAATATCGACGCGGCCGGTGGCCGCG
>JANNEV010000188.1:0-4316 GCA_031379145.1 Gemmatimonadaceae bacterium | reverse complement strand
CTTGAGGCTACGGGAGCGTCGGCCGCGGCAGACGAGGTCTGGTCGGAGGCGCTGGTGGCTGGCGATGTGGGAAGCTTTGTGCGCGTGTACACCGACGGATCGTCGCATCGACTTCGGCTGCTCCACCGCGCGGTGGGACATCCGGTGGCGGGATCGCACGCGGCGCGTGTGCTCGACGCCATGCAAGTCACTCCGGGAAGCCACCCTCCGGCCGCGCTCACGCTGCGCCAACGGCAGGTGCTGCAACTGGTCGGCAAGGGGCTGTCCGACCGTGACGTGAGCGCGGCGATGGGGGTGAGCATATCCACCACCAAGACGCATCTGCGGTCCATCTATGAGCGGCTCCGCGTATGCTCGCGTACGGCCGCCGTCGCGCGCGCGATCGAGCTGCGGTTGCTGTAGTCGCGAAGCCGTGGGTGCAGCACAGGCTGTCCCCCCGCTGCCCCCGTGTCGGGTCCCTGACGTCCAGCTGATGCATGGCGAGCGATCGCTCGGATCTTGCATCAGCCGAGCAAGATCGCACTATTTTGGCAGCGCTTCCCTAACCCGATCGTACGCTGCGCCTTTCCCTGCGGGTGATGTCCCTCGACGATGCCGACGCCGTGGCCCAACTTCACGCCGCGAGTTGGCGCGTGGCGTATCGCCATGTTCTCTCCGAGTCATACCTGGCCACGGCGATCGACGCCGATCGCCGCGATGTCTGGGCAAGTCGACTGCGATCGGCTGACGAGAACGCCTTCGGTTTGATGGTGGACGCGGATTCGCACTCGGCGGCCTTTGCGTACGTCTCTCGTCCCAGCGATCCGTCGTACGGGAATCTGCTCGAGAACATCCATGTTTCCGCACGAGTAACTCGGCACGGTGTTGGACGCCACCTGTTTGTGGCAGTCTGCCAGGAGATCATTCGACGCGATTGGTCCTGCGCGCTGCATCTGTGGGTGTACGATACGAACACCGGGGCGCGCCGCTTTTACGACGCCCTCGGCGGCGTGCGTGTGGGCGACGGATTGCGTGACGCTCCGGATGGGCAACGGATTCCTGCCGGCCGCTACTACTGGAGCGATATCCGGGTGCTGCTGAAGGCGGACTGATCCGCGGACCGACCGCGTCGCCACGCACGTCATCGGTACGGACCGGCGTATTGCGGACGGCGGATTTTGCAGCAACGTTTGTCGCAAGGGCGACCGAGTCGGGCGGCTTTCAGTGCCGTTGGCACATCAATGCGGAGGACCTATGGCTATGTCCGATTTTCAGGTGCGCGGCACGAACGCGAAGGCGCTGTTCACGCTCAAGCTCCATCGCGGTGACGGGATGTGTCTGATCGCGATGAACTGGAAGGTCGGGAAGCCACCAAGTGATTTTGTGGGCTTCGCCATTGAGTCGAAACCGCCGGGTGGAAACGCTTTTTTCCCGTTGCGAAATCGCCTCAGCTTTGACGGTCGCGCGGCCGACGATGATCCAATTCAGCTGTCGACACTCGTGTCACCGATTCAGAAGTTCCGTTGGGTACACTTTCCGCGGAATGCGAACCTCGAGGGGGGATTCGTCTATCGCGTGACGCCGATTTTCATGGATGAGGAAGACCGGCTCAGTCAGGGCGAGCCGCAGGAGGCCGAAATCGCGTTACGTCGTGAGACCTACCCGGGGCAACTGAACGTTGCCTTCACGAGAGGGTTCGTGTCGTCGCAGGCCTTCGTGGATCGGTTCGAGAAGTTCGGCAAGATCAATACGTTGATTCCGGCCACGGCCAAAGCCGGACTGACGTTCAAGCCCACCCATCCCAAGAAGGATGAGGCGCTGGCGTGGATGGGCTTTGAGGCGCGTGAAACCATCCTCGATCTGCTCGATACCGCCATCGCCGAACAGGCGGAGGTGCGGGTGGTCGCGTACGACCTGAGCGAGCCGGAAGTGGTCGGCCGGCTGACGAAGTTGAAAAGGAAGCTGAGAATCATCATTGACGACAGCGCGGAACATGGCACCGCAGGCTCAGCGGAAACGCAATCGGCGACGCGTCTCAAGAAGTCGGCTGGAGCAGGGAACGTCAAACGTCAGCACATGAAGAGCCTGCAGCACAACAAGATGATCATCGTCAATGGGCCGACTACCAGGAAGGTGGTTTTCGGGTCCACGAACCTGAGTTGGCGCGGGCTCTACGTGCAGGCGAACAACGCGCTGGTTGTGGAAGGGAAGCAGGCCGTGAAGCTCGCGCTCGCGGCGTTCGACACCTACTTCGATGACGCAGCGGGATTTCCTGACTCAGACTCGGCCAAGTTGGTTGGGCTCGGCCTGAAAGACATCAATGCCAAGGTTGCATTTTCACCGCACTCGGCGGCGAATGCGTTGCTCGATAGCATTGGCGATGACATCGCCAAGACCACGTCGAGCCTGTTCTATTCACTCGCGTTTCTGTCAATCACGCCGGGCATCATCAAGGAAACGTTGAAGCAGGTCTCGAAGAAGCCTGGCATCTTCGTGTATGGCATCTCGGATAAGAAGGTTGGCGGTATTGATCTGCAGATGCCGAACGGAAACATCGCGCCGGTCTTTGCGGCGGCACTCAGTGAAAATGTCCCGGCACCGTTCAACAAGGAGCCGGCTGGGGGCGGTGGCAATCGCATGCATCACAAGTTTGTGGTGATCGACTTCGACAAGCCCAGCGCCCGCGTGTATCTGGGGTCCTACAACTTCTCGTTGCCAGCCGATCGCAAGAACGGAGAGAACCTGCTGGTGATACGGGACCGCCGAGTCGCGGTGTCGTATATGGTGGAAGCGTTACGGATCTTCGATCACTATCACTTTCGTGTGTCGCAGCGTACCGCAAAGCAGGCCAAGCGGTCGCTCACGCTGGCAAAGCCACCGCGACGCGCGAAGGATGTGCCGTGGTTCGACGCTGACTACACCGACCCGCGAAAGATCCGGGATCGAGAGCTGTTCGCGTAGCGCGGGAGGATTGGGTGAGGGATCCTTGTCTTGGCACGGTGTTGTCCCTACTCTCGACCGTACCATGAGTGTTCCTGTCGCCCGCTTCCGCCATTTGCTCGTAATGGCGTCGTTGCCGTTCTGGCCCCGCGCATGGGGCCCCGCGCAACGCGCGCACTCGGCGTTGTCCGCGCGCGCCGGCATAGCCTCGACACCCAGTGGTACCGACAGCCTCCAGAAGGCGGCCGATAATCTCTTCGCCATCTGGCAAAGAGCCTGGATGGACAGTCACGGGGAGCGTTGGGGCAGCGATGCGCAGCGGCGTCACCCACCACTGTTGCGTTCAAACTGGAATGCACGATCGGCCTATCGCCACTGTCATCGCGTGGGAGTGGCCAACATTGGTGAATCGTCACGGCCCCTGGCGAAAGGATACTCCAACATTGGAGCCGAGCGTACGGCATTCAGTGTGTGCCCAACCTGGTCGCTGTTTGACGACGTGGAGGGCCTGGACGAAGCTCGCGATATGGATGCGATGATCGCACCGAAGTACCGTGCGGGAGTTACGGCGGCTCGTCGTGTGCTGCTATCGATGCTCCGGCAAGCGCTGGACCGTGCGCCGACCGATGCCTTTCTGATTGGACAACATGTCCGATTTCTTCTCGATGAAGCGCACAGCGATCCGGCCTATGCGGACAGAGTGCAGCAGGCGTTGCAATCGTGTGCGTCCGACAGCTGGTGGTGTCTCGCACTGCGTGGCTATGTGCAGGCTCGAACCGGAACGTGGCAGGCGGCCGACTCGAGCTTCGCTGCGGCGCGCACCCGTATGCCGGAACTTGTGCGTTGTCAGTGGGCAGACCTCCGTCCGCTGTTGGGTACTGATGTGGACACGCCGCCGACGCTGCAGCCTACGTGCGAGGAGCGCACCGCTTTCGCCGAACGCTATTGGTGGCTCGCCGACCCCTTGCTAGGCGACATCGGGAATGAACGGCGCGTGGCGCACGATGAGCGTCTCGTCCAGCGGCTCCTGCACGCCGCGTTCCCCACGGACGGTCGATTCTTCTGGCAGTTGGCGCGTGGCTCCGACGCCGTGACCCGGATGCTCGTGCGGTACGGGTGGCCCAGCGCATCGGTGTGGGGTGGCAAGGCCGAAGATGTCGGCCACTCCAGCTGGCTCCGATACCATAGCTCCGATGAACAGCCCCCGTACACCACGTACGAATACGCGCCGGGGCGCATTCAGACGGGGCCCGACAGCGCGGCGATCGATCATCCGTTTGCGGCGACGGCAGGGTCGTGGCAGCTCACCGGCAACCACGATCGCGGCGCATCGCCGGAATGGTGGCCCAGGGAACATTTTCCTCGCGATCGGCCGCTCACGCAGTTGCCTGACTACC
>JANNEV010000168.1:0-3465 GCA_031379145.1 Gemmatimonadaceae bacterium | reverse complement strand
AGCAGGTGGTGATCGGTGTAGTCCATGACCGCCTTGGCCACCAAACTGGGGGTGGCGATGTCTTCAATGCAGCTGACCGACCCTGCCCGGCGCGTCGGGCCGTGCATGCACGACGCATCGAGCTGCACGATGCCATCCTCATTGGGGAGCCCGCCAAGGCCAACGCTCTGATCATTCGGGTCGAGTTCCTGAATGCTCACCCCGGCGATGACCGCGTCCAACGGATCGCCGCCAGCGGTAACCTGATCGTACGCCACCTTCACGCCACGCAAGCCGTTGGCCGACGCAATCACCATGGGGCGTCCACGCAACATGGTGACCGGAGATGCAGTTGCGGCTTCCCCCAACGTCGGAATGGCGCGAACGTCTACTGGCGGGGTAGACAACCGTGGAAGAAACCCCGCGGCCGCCAACGCCGTGGAGCGCTCGATGAAATCACGACGGGACACAGACACAGGGCACGCTCCAGCTTGGCAACCACAAGGAAACCAGGGGACTTCCGGCGAGCACGTACACCATATCACCACGACTGGATGCTAGCGAGAGTACGGTCCAGCACGCCACTATTTCGGGAGCGGCCCACCCGGGTCGCTCATCGGTGCCTTTCTGCCCTCCTGACGAGTCATGTCTCCTGCCTCTTCGATGATGCGCACGACGCGCACGTTTGCTATTCCCATTCCCCTCAACTCCCCCGCCGAGATCGCCGACGCCCTGCGCGCGACGCGATTCCTCGAGGGGTTCAACGACTCGCATCTCTGGAAGCTGTCCCGACACATGACGCCGTTGGAGCTGCTGCCCGACGCGACGCTCTTTCAGGAGGGCGATGAGCGAACGCAATTCGCGATCCTGATCTCCGGAGCCGTGGCGGTTGAGAAAGCGTCGGACGGCCGCAGCGTTCGACTGGTGACCATGGGGGCCGGCGATGTGATCGGCGAAGGACTGCTGCTGGATGACACGCGACACGGCACCACCGCGCGAGTCATCATGCCGGGCATGGGGCTCCTCATGACGCGCGCGCAGCTGGATGACCTCACCCGCGAGGCACCGCAGCTGTACGCAGCGCTCGTGGCGCGCGCCGCTCGCACCATCTCGGATCGACTGCGTCGCGCCGACGCCACGCTCGTTGGCCGCGGACGCACGCTCGGATTCGGTGGGCATCGGACACGCACCGAGAAGGACCTCCTCGGCGAACGCGAAGTACCCTTCGAGGCGTTGTACGGCGTCCAGACCCTCCGCGCGCTGGAGAACTTCCCGATCACCGGGATTCCGCTGCGCGAGTACCCTGTCCTCATCGAATCGTTGGCTGCCGTCAAGGAGGCGGCAACGCTCACGAATCTGGAACTCGGGCTGCTCGATCGGGAAATCGGCGACGCCATCGTCCGGGCCGCGCGCGAGATCCGCGCTGGTCGCCACCACGAACATTTCTTGGTGGACGTGATTCAAGGTGGCGCGGGCACGTCCACGAACATGAACGCCAACGAAGTCATCGCCAATCGCGCGCTGGAACTGCTCAACGAATCACGCGGTGACTACGACACGATTTCGCCCAACAGTCACGTCAACCTGAGCCAATCCACCAACGACGTCTATCCCACCGCCGTCCGGGTCGCGCTCCACAAAAGCCTTGGCGTGTTCTGTCTCGAGCTTGCTCGACTCGCCGATGCGTTTGGTGCAAAGGGGAAGGAATTTGCCCCGCTCCTGAAGATGGGGCGCACGCAAATGCAGGACGCCGTGCCCATGACGTTGGGTCAGGAGTTCACGGCCTTTGCCAACACGCTGCGCGAAGATGTCGATCGCCTTGCCGAAGCACAGTCGTTGATTCGGGAAATCAACCTCGGCGCCACCGCGATCGGCACGGGCATCAACGCGCCGCCAGGATACGCCGAGATGGCGGCGACCAAGCTCGCCGAGATCACGGGGGTCCCCGTGATCACGGCGCCGGATCTGGTGGAGGCCACCAGTGACACGGGGGCGTTCGTGCAGATGTCGGGCATCCTCAAGCGCACGTCTACCAAGCTCTCCAAGATCTGCAACGACCTGCGCCTGCTCTCCTCCGGCCCACGGTGCGGCTTCGGTGAGATCAACTTGCCGCCGATGCAGCCCGGCTCCTCGATCATGCCCGGGAAAGTGAATCCGGTCATTCCGGAGGTCGTGAATCAAGTGTGCTTCGACGTCATTGGTGGTGATGTGACGGTCACCATGGCCGCCGAGGCTGGGCAACTGCAGCTGAACGCCTTCGAACCCGTGATTGCGTATCGGCTGCTGCACAGTATCGATATCATGCGCAACGCTTGTCTCGTGCTGCGCGAACGGTGCGTCGTCGGGATCACCGCCAACGCCGACCGCATGCGCATGTTCGTGGAGCAATCCATCGGCATCGTGACGGCGCTGGTCCCGGTCATCGGGTACGAAGCCGCGACGGACATTGCACGGACTGCGCTCGACGACGGACGCGGCGTGTTCGAATTGGTGTTGGAGCGAGAACTCCTCACGCGAGCACAATTGGAAGACCTTCTCAATCCGGCGGCCATGACCGCGCCGCGCCCAGTGAGCTGACGAATATGCCCTCCTCTACAGCCCTGACGTCCCGTCTCGCTTCACACCGATTCCCGAGCATTGGCGCACTGGCACTCGGCTTCGCGCTTGCCGGTTGCAGCGACAATGGGCCAGCTCCGGCTGCGAGCATTGCGTTGTCGCCCAGCTCGGTTTCATTGTCGCCGTCGACCACGACCGCCCAGGTGACAGCGACGGTCCGGGACGGCAAGGGAAATACGCTGGGAGGCAGCACAGTGTCCTGGCTCAGCAGCGCACCTTCGGTGGCCACCGTCACAGCCACGGGCACCAGTGCCACGATCACGGCGGTCGGATCGGGCAGCACAACAGTGACGGCAACGTCCGGCGGCGTCAGCGCCCCCGTGCAGGTGCAGGTGCTCGGCGTTCGCAGTGTTGTCGTGACGCCGGTCAACGCGTCGATCCGCGTGGGTGATGCACAAACACTGACCGCCGCCGTCAACGCCGACGCAGGGCTGTCCACCACGGTGGTTTGGGCCAGTGACAATCCCGCCATCGCGTCCGTGAGCACATCCGGGGTCGTGACGGGCGTGAGCGTAGGTACCGCAACCGTTCGCGCCACCTCGTCCGCCGATTCGCGTTTCAGCGCCACGGCCACGGTGGTCGTGTCGGCACAGCGCAGTGTGACCGTCGCCCCCACAACCGTCAGCATCGTAGCTGGAGACGTGCGCACGCTGGTACCCACGGTTCGCATGGACGCCGGTCTGAGCACCGCGGTGACCTGGCGTACCAGTGCCGCAGGAATTGCCACCGTGAGTGCCACAGGCGTCGTCACCGGAGTTTCCAACGGTATCGCGGTCATCACCGCAGTCGCGGTCGCGGATACACTCGTGCGCGCCACCGCTGCCGTCACCGTGCTCCCGAGTATTCGCGCGGTCACCGTCACGCCGCCGA
>JANNEV010000158.1:0-24341 GCA_031379145.1 Gemmatimonadaceae bacterium | reverse complement strand
CCTGCGTGCCCCCCCCGCCCGCGCCCACCCCACACTCCGCAACAACAACTTCGGCCGGCGCGCTCGGGCGCCCCGCGGGCGATGACCCGCGGGTTCCCGTCTGACACGTATCGTGCAAGCGGGCCGGGCTTGTCCATTGCGTCGAGCGTGCGCACGAGCGATGTCCCGCCCTGCAGTGGCACGCGCGGCAGCTTCTTCGCGTCGAAGGCCGGATCATGTGGGCTTCGCGCGGGTCCGCCCGCTACCTGGAAGACTGCGTCGTGGTGGTAGCGAACGTCGCGCTTGCTCTTCGGGTCGCGCCAGACGCCGTCGTACGCCAGCGAGCGGTTCCTGGGCCAAATGCCATACGGCAGTGCCATGCCTCGAATACGGTAGCGGGGCACGGCAGAATCAATGGCCAGCGCGCCGCGCGCGAACTGCTCCTGCACCACTTGATCGCTGTACTTCTTCAGCTGCGCGTGCCAGAGCGTGTGGTTGCACAGCTCGAATCCCTGCGCCACGAGAAACTGCAGCTTCGGAAAACGCCACGCGCTCTGCTGGCCGTCAATGCCCTTCTCCCCGAAGAACGCGTGACCAGCCTGCGCGGCGGGTAGCACGCAGAACACGCCCTTGGGTCTCCAATCCGGATGGGTCTTTATGAACGCCAGGAGAATACCGACGGCGCTCGTTGGGTCAACGACCAACGCGCCGCCGCGCTCCACGTAGCGGAATTGACTCGGCGACGCATCGTCGAACGTAAAGAGCACAGGTGATTTTCCAGCCGGCAAATCGATCGGACCATCGAGCAAGTCGGCAAGGGAAATCGGGACGTAGCCTCGCGCGTGCAGCAGCTGCAGCTCCGCGCGGAATCGTTCGCGCGACACCTTGTAGGTGCCGTCGGCCTCCACGACCTGATGCCACTCCAGGATCGGGATGCGCCCCAGTTCGTTTGGGGCACCAACGGCGGCACGTGGACCACGCGAGTCGGCCCTGCCGCGGGCCTTGGCACCAGATGGCGGCACCCAACGTACGACTGCGTGAGCGGGCGTGGACACGATGGCCGTCAGCGCCAGCAGCAATGCAACGGAAAGCCGGCGTGCTGGTGTCCAAGCCAGCGCACGCTGTCGACGGACGTCAGCGGGATGCGGGGCGCGAGGGCGGGACTGCAGTGCGCGACGAGAGGACGATTCGGAGGTACGTGCAATCAACATCGGAAAGACCGGATCCTGGAGAACGATGATGGACGTGAAACCTAATGATCCAGTCCCAGATCAGGCCCGTCTTCCTGACGCGGACCCGCTCCGATCGGTGTCGTTCTGGGGCCGTGTCAGCGCGCCGTTTGCGGCCGCCGCGGCCGGAATCGCTGGCGTCCTCCGAATCAGGCCAATGCTCGAGGCAATCCGGCGCCTTCGGGCGCGCCGTTCGCGCGTGCTCGCGGGCGCACTCGCATTCGGAGCAGTCAGCGCTGGATTCGTTGGCTCCTGGTGGTACACGTGCGGCTACGACGGCTGCCCCTCGGTGGCAGAGCTGCGGGCCTGGCAGCCTACCGAAGGAGGCATGCTGCTGGACCGATCCGGGGCCATCATCGCACCCCTTTCGCCCGTCAAGCGCGTCAACGTGGCGATCGTGCGTGTGCCAAAGCAGGTACAGTCCGCGTTCATCGCCGTGGAAGATCGTCGCTTTCGAACGCATCACGGCATCGATTGGCGCGGCGTCGGGCGCGCAGCTCTCAGCAATGTGCGCGCCGGCGGTGTGCGGGAGGGAGCGAGTACCATCACCATGCAATTGGCACGCAACGTGTTCCTGAGCCATCGGGCGGCGGAACGCAGCTGGGGTCGCAAGCTGCTGGAGGTACGCTACGCCACGCTGCTCGAGCGGGCCCTCACGAAGGACGAGATTCTCGAGCGATACCTGAACGCGATTTATCTCGGGAACGGCGTGTACGGCGTCGAAGGGGCCAGCCGCGACCTCTTCGGCAAGGGAGTGCGTGCAATCACGCTCGCCGAGGCGGCGCTCCTGGCCGGCCTGCCAAAGGCGCCCAGCGGATATTCGCCTCGGCGAGATCGCGCACGTGCCACAGCGCGTCGCGCGGTCGTGTTGACGGTCCTGCAAGAGGAGGGTGTTGCGAGTGCCGCGCAGATCGCCGTCGCGCGCGCGACGCCGGTGCGCGTGCCGCGCTCGGAGTGGTCGCCGCGCGTGGCTGATTCCTGGGCCGTGGAAACGGTACGGGGCACGTTGGACTCCCTGCGAAAAGCCGGTGTCATTCCCGCCACGCTGAACGATGGGCAGCTGCGCGTCCGCAGCACATTCGACCTGCGCGCCCAGGTGGCTGCTGAACGCGCGGTGGCGAGCGGTGCGGCGAAAGTGGACGAGGAGCGAAGCGAGTGGATGAGCGCAAGCGAGCGGACGCAGGGCGCGCTCGTCGCGCTTGATCCGGTCACCGGAGCATTGCGTGCGATGGTTGGCGGACGTCGTGTAGAACGGCGTGGCTACAATCGGGCCCTGAAGGCGCATCGACAGCCGGGCTCCGCGTTCAAGCCATTCGTGTACGCGGCGGCGCTGCAGCAGGGCTTCACGCCCGCGACCATGGTGCAGGATGAGCCGGTGGAGATCGCCATCGGAAACGATCTCTGGAGTCCCGCCAACTTCGGCGATGAGTACGCGGGTTCGATCACCATGCAGGAGGCGCTGGCGCGCTCCTCGAATGCGGCCACGGTTCGCATCAGTCGTCAGGTCGGCATGCGGCGGATCGTCGCGCTCGCGCACGCCCAGGGCATTGTCAGTGATCTTCCCAACGTGCCTGCGCTGGCGCTCGGCGCCGGAGCGGTGACGCCGCTTGAGCTGACCGCCGCGTATGCGCCCTTCTCGAATGGTGGCGCACGGGTCACACCGTTTGCCATTGAGCGCGTCGAAGACGTGTTTGGGCGCGTCCTGTGGCAGCATCCGCTCGTCGCAATGCCGCGCGCACTTGACTCGGTCGATGCATTTCTCGTGACGTCGTTGCTGCGGGGAGTGGTGGATGATGGCACCGGTCGTGGCGTTCGCACAGCCGGTCTTCGGGGGCCGGTCGCAGGCAAAACCGGCACGACCAACGATGGTACGGATGTCTGGTTCGTCGGATATACGCCATCGATCGTCGCAGCCGTTTGGTTCGGGTCCGACGAACCGCGTGCGCTGGGCGCTGCGGCCACGGGTGGTCGACTGGCCGCTCCAGTGTGGGCCCGTTTCATGCGCGACGGATGGCAAAGTCCGGAGCGCGACAGCGCATGGCGCGTGCCCGTCGGCGTCGAGAGTCGGCAGATTGACCTCGCATCCGGTCAGTTGGCTGGCGAGTGGTGTGGTGAGTCTCGACGGGCCTGGTTTCGCGTGGGCACGGCCCCTGTGGCGCGCTGTTCCGAGAGCGAGCGTGTAGCGTATCTCGATCAGGTTGACCGGGACGATGACGACGTCTTCGCGCGTCCGGACTATTCGATTCCTTCGCCACCAGCGCCGCCGCCGCCGCGACCGGCACCGGCTCGCCGGAATCGCAGCCGCGATGGTCTGACCATCAACGGGCGTGACCTGAGTGCTGCGCTCGACGCGATGATCGGTGCCATCGAGCGCGGCGACGACGGGCGAACGATCTCACGGCGCATCGTCGCCGAATTGAAGGCAGAGCTTCGTCGCGCAAATGAGGAGCGTGCGCGACGCGAGTAAACGGGATCCGCTCAGTCGCGCTGTGCGGGAGCCGCGCTATCCGCTAGAGCACGCCCAACCAATCCTGCCCGAGCCCGGAGTAACCGGGGAAGACGCGGTCGAGTTGCTTCGCACCCAGATGTTTGGTGGCGATTTCGCCAAAGACCGCACGAAAGTCAGTCGTGAGCGCGAGGTCACGCCCTTCGTTGAGCTGCTCCGGTGCCAGACCCGGCCACCGACCGTGCACCTTCTGTGCACCGCGCAGCGCACCGCCGATGACGAACATCGCACCAGCATGTCCGTGGTCAGTGCCGCCGGTGCCGTTCTGTCGCGCGGTGCGACCGAACTCCGACATCGTCAGGATCACTGTGTTGTCCATACGGTCGCCCAGATCCGCGACCAGTGCGGCGATGCTCTGCGAGAAGTCCGTCAGGCGCGTGGCCAGCTGCCCCTGGGCGCCACCCTGATTTACGTGCGTATCCCATCCACCCACGTCGGCAAACGCCACCTCGAGCCCGACATCGGACTTGATGAGCTGCGCGATCTGCAGCAGGTGCTGACCGAACGGAGAACGTGGATACGTGACGCCGGCGGCGGCCCGGTACTGCTGCGGGTTGGCGGCGCGCAGCACCTTGAGCGCCTCGAACATCTCGGCACCACTGCCGTGCACGAGATCGGCGTTTCCCGTTCGATAGAGCGCCTCAAGCCGTTGTTCCGACCCACCTCCATTGGTCCGAATCGAGAACTCGTCAATGGAGTTCATCGCGACGGTTGGGGCAGCACCACCCAGGATGCGCGGTGTCTGCGCGGTCATGGCCACGGCACGAAACGGCACCGACGCCGCCGGTGTGCACTGCTCGCACGTCCCGTGGGTGGCGAGGTACCGATTCAACCAGCCATCGGTCGTGCCTTTCACATCGGGGGTTCCGGTTTCCATGTAGTCCTGCGCGTCAAAGTGCGAGCGCGTGGAACTTGGACTGCCCACCGCGTGGATTGGCGCAAGCATCTTGCGATCCCACAACGCTTTGAACGGCGACAACGACGGATGCAAGCCGAAGAAGCCGTCCAGGTCGATGGCGCCGTTCGCACCCGCGCCACGCGCGGGCGCAGCGATCGCCAACTGAGGGCGTGCTCGGTAGTATGCCGCATCACCAAACGGGACCACCACGTTGAGCGCGTCAGCTGCGCCGCGTTGAAAGAGCACGATCAACGTCTTGCCACGGGCCAGACGCGGAAGGTCAGCGGCGAACGCAGTGCGGCGCAAAAAGCTGGGTGAGAGTCCCAGGGTGACCAGTGACAGCGCACCTGACTTGAGGAAAACGCGACGTTTCATCGATGGCTCCTGACGCGCACGTCTAGCGGCGCTGAAATTCGGGGGCGCCGAGGGCCAGCCCGACGATTTGGGCGAAGCCGACCATCGGCGGCAACGTGCCGATGGCCTGCGTCAGGGTCGCAGCGCGCGTCGGCTTGATGGCCTCGCGGCCCGCCGCCTTCTGCTGCTGCTCTATCGTGCGTCGAGTCTCACGTTGTCTGGTTTTTCCCGCTCGCGCATCAAGGTCGCTGCGATTGCGCGTGTCCATGGCGCTGACCATCGCTGGGTCGTCGTCGGTGTCAATGCGCATCGTGTCCGTGGCGGCACGCGCCTGCAGAAACGGGTTGGTGCCCGTGAGCAGCACCTGCCGCGTGTCCGAGGACACCGCGCCGCCAAAGAGCTCCTGGATCACGCCATCCACCTGCTGTTCTCGCGGCACTGCCGCGAGTTGTGTTGTGGCTGGCCAGTTGGCCAGCCGCACACCCGGTACACGGCCAGAGGCAGCTGCGAGCCCGAAGTTGATGCGGTTGAGGATGGAGCCCGTGTTCATCCAGGAGTCGCCCGTTTCCGGGTACCCATTTGGCGCCTGGTGCCCGAAGATGGGCTGCCCAAGGCGACTGACGAATTGCGCCGTGCGCGGCGTTGCGTCCGGCGCTGCCTGCATGGCGCGCAACGTGCTCGTCACCAGCTCGAACGGTGACTTGACCTTGGCTCGGTAAGCCGACGTAGCAAAGAACTCGGGGCTGGTCAGGATGGTGCGTAGCGTTTCGCGCACATCTCCGTCCGTGCGTCGGAAGGTCGCCGCGGCTCGCTCCACGAGCGCAGCGGGAGGCGTATCGCTCACGAAACGCCGAGCCAACTTGGTGGCGATGAACGTCGCCGTCCGTGGACTGCGTGCGAGCATGTCCAACACGGCTTCCCCTTCCTCTTGACCTCGACCGGCGGGAAACGGGACGCCGAGAATGGTCTTCGCCCCCGCATCGTGCGACTCGCCGCGGAAGGTGAAGTCGCCGCCATTCGCTCCGCGGGCAATGGTCCAGCCGGTGAGCGCGCGTGCCACTTCGGTGACATCATGCTGGGTATAGCCGCCGTCCACGCCGAGGGTGTGCAGTTCCATCAGCTCCCGGGCGTAGTTCTCGTTCAACCCGCGACGCCGATTGGTGGCAGCCTGAGCGAATTGCGCGAGTCGCTCTTGCGCCTGGGCTGGCGTCAGCGCCCGCACTTCGGCGAGGCGCTCCGCTGGCAGGGCACGCAACCGCTTCTGTTGGGCCTCGGGCAGCAGTCCGCGATCCAGCAGGTCTCCCATCGTCATACCCGCCGTGGCGCGGCCGGCGCGAAGCGCACCGCTGCTGGCCGTGTTTCCGCGTCGCGCCTGCGCTCCCGGTCGCTGCGCCACCCGACGTGCCGACCCGAGAGTGGGTTGTCCGCTGTCTGCCACGCTCTGCCAGTTGTCCAGGTAGTACAGCATCGCCGGACTCTGGGCCACCGCGCCCAGCAGCGTGCGGAACTTGCCGAGCACGTTCGGACGGATGGTGTTGGCGTCGTACTCCTGCAGGAAGTAGCGCGTGCGATCCTTGCCCGCGAACACGTTGAAGTGATTCTCCCAGAAGTCGACCATCACCTCCTGCAGCTGCCGCTCGGACATGACCGCGCGCGCCACTCGGCTGGAGGCGATCTCACCGAGAAAGGCGTACGACTGGCGCCCTTGCTCGGCCAGCTTCATCGAGTCGGCCGCAGACACCGTTCCGCCCTGTGCGCGCAGTCGAGCCAGCGCCGCGCCAGGAGGCGGATAGTCGATCATGAGCTGTTCGCCTGTCTGGCCCAGTGTCTTGAACTGCGCCAGGAACGCGATGGTCGAGGCATCCGGGATGCGTTCCGGTTCCAGCTGTCTGGCGATCCACTGGTCTACGCCGATCGCCCGCACGAGGGCCACGTCTTGCGGGCGGGCGCCGAAGGCGACCCGGTTCAACACGTGATGCACTTGCTGATCCGCTGTCTGCTCCCGCGTCGCGATCGGACCGCCCGACAGTCGACTGCCGGCGGATGCATCGAGCGAGGACCCGCCAGTTCGACCAGCGCACGCCGCGGCCGTCGCGAGCAGGAGAGCGGCGACGGCGCGACGAACGGGAAGTGGCATGGATGTGCTCATGAAAACGCTCATTGCAGAGGTCACCCGGTTGGACGTGCCGGTTCTATGCATGTTAACGCGTCGGAGACAGGCGTCGTGGTGGGGGACACCTTGAGTCGCCGTGCGGACCTCGATTGCTTTCGCCATGCCAGAAATCAGTCCTGCGAGGACGCTCGTCGATCGTGCCCTTTCGGCCGGTGCCCTGTCAACCATCGCGACCGGCGGCGCGCTGATCGGGCTGGGGCTGCGGGACGGTGAAGTGAGCCGGGTGTTTCGACTGGTCGGACGCGGCCTGCTCGATCACGTGGGTGTGGCCGGCACTCCCGCGCCGCTGACTTCGGTGGCGCTCGGCTATGTCCATCATCTCCTCATATCCGCGCTGTGGGGAACGCTCTGCGGGGCTGTGAGCCTGCGTCCACGTGGCGGTGGTCGTCGGGCATTCGCGGCGCTCTGCTGCGCTGCGCTGTACGCCGCGCTGGCGATGACGGTATTGCCTCCGCTCGCTCGCATCGGACATTCGGTGACGTCCGGCGCGGTTGGTGTGGTTCCCATCAGCGTGGCATTGCTCTTTGCGCTCTGGGGCACCGTATGGCTCGAGTCTGCGGAAACTCAGGCCTGATCAGACGGGTACGTAGCGTGACGGGAACGACCTGTTACGGGTAGGGCTTTGAAGGAGTGTGACTGAATCGCGACCCTCTGTGCGATGTACATCACACTCGCAGCGTCGATGAACCGTCTACGTTGCAGTTCATTGGGTGAACCGTCTTGCACGTGGACGGCGCACGGCAGCGCAGATCATCCAATCCGCAGTTCCCTTTTTCCTCAGGAGGTATGCAATGGACGTCCTCGTTCGACTCGAGGCCCGTCCGAGTGATTCGCCGGTGCTGGCGCACGTGAATTCGATCCCGGTGCTTCCGTTCGGAACGCGCTCTCGGCGTGAAGTAGTCACGCTGTACGGTGCGGCAGACGCGCAGTCTCTTGCGTTGGCGCTTGCCGCCGCCGTCGAGAGTGAGCGACAGGAAGTTCCGCAGACGGGTGTCGTGCGGCATATCGGCGTGTGGCCGGACCGTGGGGCGGTAGGAGATTCGGCGTGGCGGGATGGGGTTACTGGTCGACTGATCACGCGTGATCTCGACGTCCCGTTTCTGGCGCTTGAGGCCAGAGCAACCGAGTTGTTGGGAGAGTACGGCGCAACGATTCGGCGCGTCGCGGCTGGCCTCGGCATGTCCGACTGGCCCGAAGGAACCGAACGAGCACTGAGCTTCAGCTTCTCGGCCAACCAGCCCGTGATGCACGGTGGTGGGTCGGGTGAGATGTTGCGTGACGAACTCGGCGTGGAGAACTGGCTCGATTCGCTCCGCGAAGCCGACGCGTTTTCGTTCGAGATGGAGGGCGACTAACGATTCCTTTCTTCGTTCGAGTCGTAACCCGGAGGCCGCGATCCCTGATCGCGGCCTCCGCTGTTTTCAGGGCAGCCTTGGGTGAACCGGCACCGGCAACTCAGCGGGCCGTGTCGGGGACTCCCCGCATTGACGGCGGCCACGATCGGTGCCATGCTCGCCTGGTCAGGAGGCGCGTTTCCCCGACCTGACGGTTCTGGGCCATGCACCGCGCGGCGATCGCGCCGCGCCCAGGAGGCACAATGCGGGAGTACGATAGCGCCGGCATCCGAAACATCGCCGTGGTCGGCCACGGCGGCGGCGGCAAGACCAGTCTTGTGGATGCCCTCTGTTTCGTCGCCGGCTCCGGTCGGCGACACGGAACGGTTCACGCAGGCACCGCGCTCACCGACCATCTCCCAGAGGAGATTGCGCGCGGCTACTCGATTGCGCTCGGCTGCGCGTACGCCGAGTGGATGGACAGTAAGATCAACTTCATCGACACACCCGGCTCGGCGGACTTTCATGGCGATGCCCTGGCCGGACTCGCCGCGGCCGACGGCGCGCTGTGTGTGATCGGCGCCGCCTCCGGCGTGGAGGTGGGCACCGAACGCATGTTCCAGTTGGCGCTGGACCGACAGGATCCGGTGTTGTTCGTGGTCTCGATGATGGACAAGGAATACGCGGACTTCGACCGCATTTACGAGCAGATCACGACCCGGTTGACCGCCAAGGTCATTCCGGTGGAGATCCCCATCGGCTCGGGGCCCGGTTTCCGCGGCGTTATCAACCTGTTCACTCAGCGCGCCTACATGTACACGGCGGGTGCCAAGGGCGAGTTCGTGGAGGCGGATGTCCCGCCCGAATGCGTCGAAACGTTCACGCGCTACCGGCAAGCCCTCATTGAGGCGATCAGTGCGACCGACGATACGCTGCTGGAACGGTATCTCGACGGCGGCGAGATCGATCGCGACGCCGCGATCAGTGGAATGAAAGAGGCGATGAAGCGCATGGATCTTTTCCCGCTGTTCTGCGTGTCATCGGAGAGCATGATCGGGGTGCGCGCCCTGCTGACGGAGTTGGTGCAGCTGATGCCGAATGCCTTCGATATGGAAGAAATCCACGCACTCACTGGCGCGGAGGGCGACCACAGCGTTCAACTGCACGCGCGTGACGACGGACCGCTCGCCGCTCAGGTATTCAAGACCGTGTCGGAGCCTCACGTGGGTGAGGTCAGCTATTTCCGGCTCTTGTCCGGCAAGCTGCGGGCTGGACAGGAGGTCTACAACGCCACGCGAGACGGCGGCGAGAAGCTGGGCCACCTGTCCGTTCCGTGCGGTCGCGAGCGAGTCGAGGTGGAAACCCTGCACTCGGGGGATATCGGATGCGTGGCCAAGCTCCGCAACACGCACACGAACGACACGCTGTCCACGCGTGAGCATCCGATCCGGCTCGCGGCAATCGACTTCCCGGAGCCCCTCGTGCACTTCGCGGTCCGCGCGGCGACGAGGGGTGACGAAGACAAGTTGCAGCTGGGGCTCCACCGTCTGCATGACGAAGATCCTACTTTCGCCGTGCACTATGACCCGGAGACGCACGAGACCATCGTGGGCGGTCTCGGCGAGCGTCATCTGGACGTGGCGGTGTCGCTGCTGAAGCGGAAGTTCGGCGTGCTGGCGGAGCTGGCGCCACCGAAAATTGCGTTCCGCGAGACGGTGTCCGCCCGCGCTGAAGGGCAGGGCCGACACAAGAAACAGACCGGGGGTCGCGGGCAGTTTGGTGACTGCTGGCTCCGCATCGGCCCCATGCCGCGTGGCGAAGGCTATCTCTTTGACGACCGGATCGTTGGTGGTGTGATTCCGTCCAAGTACATCCCGGCGGTTGATCGAGGTGTGCAGGAAGCGGCCGCACGCGGCGTACTGGCCGGCTTCCCACTGGTTGACGTACGCGTTGAACTCTACGACGGATCCACCCACTCGGTCGATTCCAACGAGATGTCGTTCAAGATGGCCGGCATACTGGCCTTCCGGACGGTCGTACCCAAGTGCCGACCGGTGTTATTGGAGCCGGTCGACCTGCTGCAGATCGTCGTCCCGGATGCCTTCCTCGGCGACGTGCTTGGTGATCTCTCTGCTCGGCGCGGACATATCCTGGGTACCGAGAGTGGAGATCGTCGCACAACGGTTCGCGCGGTGGTGCCGCGGACCGAGCTGCATCTGTACGCCACCCAGCTGTTCTCGCTCACCCACGGGCACGGCAGTTTCTCGCAGCGATTCAGCAGCTATGAACAGGTGCCCGGCGAGACCGCGCAACGCATCGTCGCTGCGCGAGCGCGTGAGGTGGAGTTCGCAGAGGCCTGAGCGCCCCCGGTACGACATCGAGGTCTCCCGTGGCGTGCTGCACGAGAGACCTCGATGGTGTTCGCATGGTTCTCCGGCTACCGACCCGTAAACCAGGTTGCGGGATTGAATCCCTGCGGGTTCACCTCATAGTACTGGCTACGTGTCCAGCGTCCCGTCGTGGGAAAATACGGCGGCGGGAACTGCAGCAGGCAGCGATTGAACGAGAGGTCGTCGTAGTACCCGTGCAGATTCGTGCCGCTCATGGTACCGGTTTGCCCGGTGCGCGACTCGATGGTGCCGCCGATGAGCCGGGTGGTGCCGCGCGTCACGAAGCGGTTCGCCGCGAGCCCCGCGGGTGGTGATGCGTTTTCTGCGGCGACTGACCGGAGCGCGAGGACAGACGCGTGGATGGCCACATCCGGACGGTTGGCCGAGGGGTCAAACTCCTTGCGAGGCCACGTCCAGGCGTTGCCGTTGGCGTTGGTTCGCCGCCACTGCGGCGTGGCCAGTGTGTTATCGGCATACATGACGTACTCGCCGGAGAACAGCCCGACCACGTCGTCATCGGCACGACACGCTCCGGTCGTGATGCCAGGGCTGGTGGCCTGCGTGATGTTGTGGGCAATCACCATGTTGTTTCTCGAGGCCACCGTCACCCGGCCGCGAACCACGCCGCTCACCGCCACTTTCCCCTCGGCAAAAACAACGCCTCGAAAGTTCGGATTGTAGGCGGCGCTCAACGGCCAGAGGTAGGCGCCGTCGGCGCGGGCGGCCACGCTGGCCGGTACGCTTCCCGACGTGCGCAGCATCCAGTAGCCGGCCGTGTCCACCGGTTGAAACACCCCGGTTGGTGACAGGCGTTCGTCACCACCGAGAAAGCAGCGCGAATCGATGTGGTCGAAGGCGGCGACCTTGTTCTGCATCCGATTCTGGTAGGTACCGCCAGCCACGTGTGCGATTTCGCCGAACTTGACGGGAGTGGCTTGTCGGCCGCCCACAACAGTGACGACGCCGCAGTTGAACGCGTACAGGACGCTGTCCAGCGGAACGGTGGAACCCGATGGGACGGGTGCGCCCGAGGCGGCCGTTGGGGGTACGGGTGGACGAGCGAGCGTGAAGCCTGCACCGTACTTGAGCGCGGCGTTGAGCTGGTAGACGCGGAAGTAGCCGTCGTCCGGACCCGTGGTGTTCCCATCGCCATCGGCGTCGACGGCCACGAACTCGATGCGCATGGTGGCCAAGGCCGAGTCGCCGGTCGTCACGTTGGGCGTGAACACATATCCGGCCCGAGTCGCGATGTTCTTCAGCACGTTCAGGTCGGCGGTCGTGGGCATCGGGATGACGGCGATCTTCTCCGTGGGCGGCCCCTTCTTGAAGAGTGCGAAGGTGCTGTTCTTCACCACGCGCGCGGTGGTCACGACGTCATGAAATGTGGCCTGCGGGGACGGCGTTGATCCGGTCCAGACGTAAATGGTGTCGTTGCTGTGCACAGGCCCCTGCGCCTGCGCTCCCAGCGCCCAATAGAGCAGCCATCCGGCCGTGGAGCGTGCCTGATCCGTAAAGCTGGCGTAGCGCGCGAACGATTCCTGAAAGAGCTGTGCGCGTCGGATGGCCACATTGCCGAATCCATCGGTGGTTCGCGCCACAACTTCGGCCTGCACGCCGAATTCACCGACACTTTTCAGCGAATCGGAGTTGCCGAGTCTTGAAACCCAGATGGATCGTCGCAATCCGCCTTCAATGGAGACGCCGTCTTCCACGGTCAGGTATCCGTCCATTGGTACCGTGTCCCGTCGGGCGTTCAGTCGCGACCGCTCCCATTCGAGCGCCGAGATTGCGGCGTCGTCCACCATCGCCGCGCGATCCGAACCCGACTGCACCAGCTTGCCGGACATTGCTGTCATGGCCGAGGCCAGCGCGACAACGGTGGCGACCATGGCAATGAGCAGCACCGCCACCAATGCGAAGCCCCGGCGCGGACGGACGAGTTTCCGGTACGGTGCCGTTGAGCGTGTCCGCGTCATGGGACCACCACCGAGCCTGACGCGGCCATGGTTGAGAGATTGGGTGTGCAGTCCTGCACGGCCAGGCCGTACTGATACGACCGGCCGAGTCCGCGATCCACCCCACCGTCTTTATAGGTGTAGGTGACGGTCCCTCCCACGACGCCGATCGTGGCCAGCGGCTCGCCCCACACCGCGGCTCCCGTGATGCGGCGCCACAGTACATACCGGACAGCGTCAGTCTCACCCGCACCGTCGTCGATGGAGCGATTCCACGTCAGCAGTACCGCGTTGCTGTCCACACTCCAGGCGGCGGCGGCCGAACTTGGCGCCAACGGCGGACGGCCACACGCGCGCGCCTGCCGTGCCACGGCGGTGTTGGGCATGGGAACGGTGTATCGCACGATGTTTCGCGTTGCTGCGGTGGGCGCGGTTGCCTCGTACGTGACTTCAACACCGCGCAACTGATCGATGCGCGTGGACGCCGCCGTGCCGGTGTCGGGCGTTACGCCGCGGAGTGCAACGGACTTCGACAGCGGCAACCACGCGCGAGGTACCGTGTCGAGGGACGTCTGTGTCACGTCATAGCGCGTGGGATCGTACCAGTAGCGAAAGAACGGAATGGAGGGCGACTTGCGCAGTCCGGTGGCGATGATCTCCGGCACGCCGGTGTTGACCTGCCGCAGCAGCATGTAGTCTGCCGCATTCGTTGAGGAGGTGTCGCGCGTGAAGCGAAAGATGACCAGCTCTGCGTCGCCGGCGGTGCCGGCAACGCTCGCGTAGTCGGCCAGCGGATAGTTGAACGAGGGCGATGAGCCCGGAATTGAAATCGCGTTGGACAGCCTGATAGCACTCACTTCCGCCGCGGTCGCGTACTCATCCACATAGACGGCGCCGGTGAATCTCGCGGAATCGGCATCGTTGGAGGTGAGATCGCTGTTGAACGCAAAGACGCTGTCGTTGGCAAACACGACGATGGGCTGGTTGTCCGTCACGTTCGTTCCCGCGGTCCGAAGTTCCTGCCGCATGATGTCACGGCCGAACCGTCCGTTCTGAATGGACGCAGACCGTGCGGCCAGGGCGCGGAACCCCTTGCCCTGCGCCAGCAGAAAGCCGAATGCGGAACTCATGACGATCCCGAAGACCACCAGGGCAACCATCACTTCCGCCAACGTGAAACCGCGCCGGGCGCGAGCCGATGCTGTGGGCATGATCATGGGGCTGCAATGGTGATGGATCGACTGACCGGGGAGGGCAGGTTGCTCGAGACCACCGCCGTCACCCGGACGGTGACCTTCGTAAAGTTCATGCCGCCGGTGGTATCGACCGCGACCGTGGTACTGGATGTCAGGCCGTTGTTTGTGCCGTTATACCGTGCTTCGGAAAGCAGCGACAGTGACGCGTAGGTGGGCCACGCGCGTGCCCGACCGATCTGCATGTCGGCGACGGACTGCGCACGATTGCGGATGTCCGAATCGCGAACGGACCGTGACAGCGTGGTGGTGCTGAGTCCCATCGCCAGCACCACGCCCGCCAGAATCACGAGGGAGATCATGACCTCGATGAGCGTGAAGCCGGTGCGCGAACGCCGCGATGTCGAAGCGGGCATGGTTTCGGGCGTCACTGTCCATGCCTCCAGGCGGTGCCGGTCCACGCATACCACTCCGGACGCGCGGTGGCGCGCGCGACCACCACGGCGCGCGTGTCCGCGTTGCTGCCGCCGCTCATGGCGCGCATGGTGGAGAGGTACAGCGTCACGGTTCGATCCACGCTGCCGTTGCGTTGGAGCACCAGCATCGGCTTGTTGTCCGTGGATAGCATCGTGGGCACGCTGGCGGTGGCCGTGCCCAGCGCCGCTACGGTGGACGGCCTCCCGAGCAGCACGCGGTCCGGCAAGAGAAAGGGGCGCGTTTTCTCGCCCGCGTCTTTTTTCCGATTGTTGTTGGCATCCCAGACGCTCACCACACTGTGGGCTGCGGTGTCGAACAGCAGCAGGACGTTGTGCTGTCGTGCTGCGGCATCGCGTTGCGCCACCATCAGCGACATGCCGAGGGTGCGAGCCGCCGCGTCAACCTGTGCGTTGTCCACGCGCACCTTCGGAAGCACGAGCGCCGCCATGATGCCAATGACCACAATGGCGATCAGCAACTCGAAGAGCGAGAAGCCGGGCGCAGTTCGTCGTCGAATCGGGCGCGGAAAGGTGGGGCACATGGTACGCGTCTGGAAAAGGGAGTGCTAGCTCACCTTGCAGACGCGGGCTCTCTGATGCCCGTCACCGACTGTCACACGCGTGGCGCGCAGTGTTCCAAGGCGCGCCCCTCCATGAAGTTCAGACCTTGTGATACCCGATGCGGGCGGCCTCACGACGATCGGTTGCTTCATAAATCTCTATGTCGCTGAAGAACGCCGGGGCCTCTGCCTGCAACACGCGCAGCACCGCGATGGCCATGCGCCGGATCTCCTGTTCCGCACCTTCGCTGGACCGCAATTCCAGCATCGTGCGCCACGCGCGCGCATTGCCCGTGACCACGATCTTGGTTTCGGTGCTGTTCGGCAGCACGCCGCGTGCTGCTTCGCGCGCCATCTTGCGACGGTGCACCTTGTCATCCACCCACGAGTAGCGCGTCATCAGCGCACTCACGAGTGCCACATAGCTCTCCTGCGCGGCGTTGACCTGCGATCGCCAGGCGGTTTCCAGCGCGTCATCGCCAATCATGGCTGGCGGCATGACGAAACACGCCTCGCTTTCGTCGACGTAGCGCTGCGAGAGCTGCGAATACGCGAAGCCGGCACGATGTCGCACCAACTCGTGCGTCAACGAGCGGCTCACTCCTTCAATCAGCAGCGAGTAATTCGCGTGTTCCAACACGCTGCCGTGCCCCTGCTTCTTGATGTTCTCCAGATACTCGCGCGTGTCGCGTCCCGCCGGATTCCGCTGGCTCATGTAACACAGCCGCCCAGCGAACTCCGCCAGTCGCTCACCGTCGGTGGAGTCACCGAGCCATTGCACCGGCATGTGCGCCGGTTCCGTGAACTGCGGGCGAGACAGTACGGTGATGGTCGGAGCGAGCAGGATGGCGCGGTCGGCGAGTGGCATGGCGAGCGGTTGGGAAGGGGATGCCGTGGAGGAGTCGGGGAAAAATAGTCGGTCTGCGCGCCGCTCACCCTGTCGCGTCGTCCAATCGAAAGCGGTGCCAGGCGCGATCGCGCTCGATGCGGTCGAGCGCCAGCCGGGCTCGTGGATCAATCGGCGCCGCCTCCGGATCGTGGCGCAGTTCCCCAAACGCTTCGTCGCCGGGCCGCGCCACCTTGCATCCCGGATTGAGTACGCCCGATGGATCGCCGGCCGCCTTGACGTTGGCGAAGGCCGCCAATGCTTCGACGCTCCACACCGTCGACAGGAGCGGTGCCCGCAGGCGACCATCGCCGTGTTCACCCGCCAGCGTCCCGCCCAGCGCTGACGTGAGTGCGCAGGCTTCGTACAACAGGGCGCCGACCGTGGAACGCCAGTCGGCCCGAGAGACATCGACCAGCGGATTCACGTGCGCGTGTGCATCTCCGGCGTGGCCAAAAATCACGCCGGCGACCTTGTGGCGGTCCAGGAGCGCTCTGATGCCGCGAACGTACGCGGGGTACTGCGCCGGCGGCACGCACCCGTCTTCGATGAACTGCATGGACCGCAGGCGCGGAGCCAGTCGCGCGAGAATCGGACTGGCGGCGTGCCGGAGCGCCCACAGGGCGTGCTCCTCTTGTGGATCCTCGGCCGTATTGACTGCCGTCGCTCCGTGCGATCGACAGTAGCTACGGATCTGCGCCACTGCATCCCGTGCCATCGTGCGATCCTCACCTTCCACCTCGATGAGCAGCACGGCCTCGGCCCCTGGCGCGATGCCAGTCGGGCCGCCGGAACTGGCAATGTCCAGAAAGGTGCGATCCAGCAGCTCGCAAGCGCTGGCGCCCGCAGCACGGGCATCCATGGCGCAGTGCGTTGCCGCTTCCAGCGACGGGAACGTCGCCAATACCGTCGCCGTCTGGCCGGCCACGGGGATAAGCGCGAGCTCGACCTCAGTGAATAGCGCCAGTGTGCCTTCGCTTCCAACGAGGAGATCGAGCAAATGGCCGTCGGGTGCCAGCGCGGCGGCCACGCCGTACCCGGAGGATTCCTTTCGTACACCAGCGTGCGACAGAGACGCTCGTGTGGCGTGCGTGCGAAGGTCCTCGATCACCGAGGTCAAACGGGTGACGGCCGGAAGGTGTGATGGCGGCGGCGCCGTGCGCCGTATCCACGCCGACTGTCCATCGTCGAAAATGCAATGCAAGCCGGTCACCCACGGTCGAGTTGCGCCGTACTTGAGCGTGCGTGCACCCGCTGCATTGGCGCCCACCATGCCGCCAATCGTGCAGAACGCCCCGCTGGACGGGTCAACCGGGAAACGAAGGCCAACCGTGCGCGCGGCCGCATCGATCGCGCCGCGGAGTGCTCCTGTGCCGACACGAATGCGTTGGGTCGCGACGTCGACCGCGCCGATCTCATTGAACCGACTGAGATCGACCACGATACCGGGGCCCACCGCTCCGGCGGCCATGCCGCTGCCGGATCCTCGCGGCACCAGCGAATGCCCTGCCGTCTTGGCCCATTGCACGAGCGTTCGCGCGTCATCATGATCGGCCGGCACGGCCACCGCCGCGGGCAGGCATCGCGCAATACCGGCTCCCTCGGCATAAAGCCCTCGGGCCAGCAGGTCCGACCGGAAGACACCGCGAAAGGCGGGCGGGCGGTCGTGGGAACGGGAATCGGCCATGGCAGAGTCTCGCCAGGGGGGGCGCGATGGACAAGCGCTCGTCGTACGTTGGAGGTGGCGCGGGGGTCGTTGTTGGCCCCAAGTATGACATGGACCACAAACGGCTCGTATGTTGTGTGCCATGGCTCTCGACCCCAGGATCACCGGCGCGCTTGAACACCGTGACGCCGCAGGCTTTTGCACCGCGATTCTGCCGGCGGTTTCGCGCACCTTCGCGCTTGGCATCAAGGTGTTGCCGGGGGCCCTCGGGCAGGCGGTACTTGATGCCTATCTGTTGTGTCGGATCGCGGACACGGTCGAAGATGCGCCGGGAATCGATCCGCAGATCAAGGCGGTGATGTTCGATGATTTTCTTGCCGGCTTCGATGATCCTTCCGCGCTGCGGCGATTCCTGGACAGCGTGACGGTCCTGCAGGGCGATCTGGCGCACATCACGCTGACGCGCAACGCTGATCTGGTGCTGAGCCACTTCGCCGCGCTGCCGCTCAAGACGCGCGCGGTCGTGCGAAAGTGGGTTGCCGAGATGGCGGTGGGCATGCGGAAGTTCGTGCTCCTGTACCCCGATGGCATTCGCATTCAGACGGTGGAGGAGTACAAGGAGTACTGCTACTACGTGGCGGGCACGGTCGGCTACATGCTCACCGATCTCTGGCACGAGCACTCCGCCAGCATTGGTGTGCGCCGCTACGAGATACTGCGTGAACGCTGCCGGGCCTTCGCCGAGGCGCTCCAGACGGTGAACATCCTGAAGGACGTGGCCGTGGACGCGGAGAAAGAGAACTCGGTGTATATCCCCGAGGAGTTGCTCCGGCTGCATGGCAGCACGCAGAGCCGTATCCTCGCGCCGGAGCTGGTGGCCAGTAACCGCGAGGCGCTCTCGCAATTGATCCAACTGGCGTGGCACGACCTCGAGGAAGCCCGGAACTATCTGCTGCTCATTCCGCGCCGGGCGATCGCGATCCGCCTCTTCTGCATTCTGCCGTTGTTGCTGGCCTACGCGACGCTGCGTGACCTCGTGCAGAGCACCGCCATGCTCAAGCCTGGCGGCTCAGTGAAGATTTCGCGCAAGGAAGTGAAGTCCCTGCTCATGACCGGCTCCATGCTGGTCATGAGCAATTGGGCCGTGCGTCGGCTGGTGGAGCGCGTACGTCGACGCGCGTTCGAACTCGCGATCGCCTAGTCGTACTAGCGCTTGGTGGCGGCCCCCAGCAGCGCGTTGGCCACCTGTCCCATGACCGAAGGCGGCGGCTGCATGCCGCCCTGCTCCAAGTCATCGAGTAACTGCTCGACGCGAAGCTGCACGCGGGACACCGCGCGACGATAGCCGTTGCGCAGCGCGCGCCAGATCGCGTACCCGACCCCAGTCTGCACGGCGCCCAGCGCAACAAGGCCGACTTGCAAACCGGATGCGTTCGGATTGCCGGAGGCCAGAAACAGCACCGGCACGGACACGGTGGCGAACACCAAGCCATTGAGCAACACGCCGACGCCGAGCATCAGATTGCGTTGCGTCCGCCGCATGCCGCTCAGCTCGACGTCGAATCGTACGACGCTCCGGGTGTCATCAATCGGCGTGACGGCAGCGATGACCTGATCCGCACGCACCAGGTCGAATCGTCGCCCGCCAGCACCGAGCGCCCGAAGGGCATTCCCTAGTGGATCGCGCCGTGGCTCCCAACTGGTACTGGCTGACGTCTTTCGTCGGACCCCCAGTCCCTCCATGCGGGGCAGCCACGCTTCCAAGCGGGATTGCACTTCGGCCGCACTGCCGGGGACGACGCGCTGACCGTCGACCGCGGCGGTACCCAGAGCGTTCAACACCGGGCCGCCGTCGGGTGAATCGAATGCGACGCGTGCGCGCTCCTCGGCCAGTGCCTGCTTGAGATGCTGCGCATCGATGCCCACTTCTCGCGCCACTTCCAGCAAGCGGCTCTGAGAAATTGCTTCCGACGGTTCTCCAGTGGTGCTCTGAAGTTCCGTCGCACGCGCCAGCACGCGCTCGAGCGCGTCGCGGGGAATTGCCGGCTCGTCAGCCATCAGATGCCACCCAGCACAATGTCGAGTTGTCGCGCGATGCTGTCGCGAATCGGGATCGGGATGTCGAACGCCGCTGCAAATGTAGTCTTCATTGGTCCAGGCCCAGTGTTCGCTCCCGACTGCGCCAGGTAGAATCGCATGTACGCGTCCAGCAACTCCGGCGCAATGCGCTCCAACAGCATCGCACCCGCGCGAACCTGCCCGAGCGAAACGTATTGGCCTGCGGCGCCGGAGCGCTGTTCAGCCGGTGTCGTGTTGTCGGCAATAACGCCGCTTACCAAAGCACCCGTCAATTCATGCGCGAGGACAAGAATGGCATCTCGCGCGTCCTCGACACGGCCCGGGAACGGGACCGCGACCACGGTTTGCCGCTCCCGTCCGGTTCCGGTGCGCCCTTCACCCCCGAGTGGGATCGAAAGGACGATGTCACCGGAGCGTTGCCCGCTGTTGTTCAGGAAGCGGTCGAACCGGGCGCGGTACACCCCTTGCCACAACGAATCCACCGCCGTGATGACAGCATGTCGTGTACGCACCAGACGGACGTGCTCTGCGCCGAAGAATCGTTGCTGCTCGTCCTGCACGCCGGTCACGAACAACCGAAGCCACTCCCGGTCGGCCGCCGTCGGAAACATCGCCGCGAACGAGGTCGCACCTCCGGAGCGGTCTGGTGCGCGTCGGGTATCGGATGCTTCCAGGAAGAAGCGCTCAGCCGCATTGCGCAATGCGTCCCACGATGCGTACTCGAACGGGAGAAACTGCGCCTGCAGGTAACTCGGAGATGCCGCCAGTCGCTTGGCCAGCGTGCCGCGATTCACATCCAGCGACGTCAGCGTGTTGGCTCGGTTCTTTGTTACCGTGAGCGAGTCTCGGTAGCCACGCCGGTACAGCGGCACCCGTGTGGTATCGTCGCTCACGAGCGCGAACGCATGGAGCCACAGGTCCACGTGGGCGGATGTTTTGATGGGCCAGCGGGCGGGCTGATACGGCAACGCCGCCACGTCGGATTCCGGCCGCGCCTGAGGTCGGGAGCGCGTTGACACGCGGGTAGGTGCGCGAGGAGGTGCGCTGGCAGGCGCGCTGGCAGGCGCGCTGGCAGGCGCGCGGGACGACGGCGGCGCGCTCGAAGGTTCCGGGTCCGCCACGGGAATTGGGTGCGCACAGGCTGACAGCAGCAGTAGTGCGACGACCCCCCTGAACTTCAACAAGTAAGCCATGCGGTACAAGATCACTTGGGAACAGCGGTTGGAGGTAGCGGCCAAGAGGCAGGTTCCACCGCGGCAAGAAGATCAGTACCCCCTAGCTGGCCAGACGCTTCTCCACGCGATCTGCGTCGGGCAGGTCAGCGCTTCGACCGCAGGTCGCACAGAACCGCCAAGCGGCCTCGATCTCGGTGCTGCACGCCGGACACTGCCGTTTGGTCTGGTCCAGCCCGCAATGAGGGCAGAAGGTAACCCCGCGATCCCTGGGCAGCCGCCCGCCGCAGTACCGGCAGCAGGGAAACGCAGCGCGCCCCCGAGCGGTAGCGCCGTCACGAAGCTGCTCATCCGGTGGTGGAGACGTGCCGTCGGCGAGCGGTGTCAGAAGACGATCAGCCGGGGCGGCGCCCGTCGTGCGGCGCTGCGCGTCAACCGCGCCGCTCAGTCGTTCCAAACCGACACCGGACGCAGCCTCACCGAGCGCTAACAAAGCCCCGGACCAGCTGCGGACCAAGGCCAGAGTGGGCGACGGAAGCGTCAGCGCGTGGAGGCAGGCCCGCCGCAGCTGATCGTCAGCGCGAACGTACTCCCGTTCTCCGCCGAGCAGGCGCAACACGGTGCGCTCCCAGGCATCCACACCTCCGTCGGCCATCTCCCGGCGGGCCTCCCGGAACGGCAGCAGCCGTACTTCGAGGTCACTCAAGGAGAAGCCGTGATCGATCAGCTCAGGGTGATGCTGTCGGATCGTGCGCACCAGGCGAAACGCCAGGCGGTCCAGATCATCCATTGCGCGATCGCCGCCGGTCACCGCTTCTCGGCCTTTTCCATCTGCGCGTCGATATCCCCGCTGACCAACGATCGGCTTGCGCCACCGATTTGCCCGATCAGTCGCTCGACGACGTGCAAGTCATGCACGTGTGCGTCCTTCCATCCGTAGCCGTAGCCGATGGCAATGCCGACACTGAGGACGAGGAGGAATTTGAACATGAGGCAGTGGGAAAAGGCCGCCCACCGCGCCGGTGGACCTACCCCTCACGACGCTCCATCTGGGGCGCGCGTAACGCCCCGTCGCGCAGCGCCGGAGCGGCCACGAATCGTGCCGGATCAGGAAAGGCAGCCACGCTCGGCTGCTGCTTTCCGGGTCGGACGGGAACCGTCTCCAGCCAGTCGTCGAAGGCGGACGCGATAAGCCCTTGGCTCGCATCCTGTTGCGCCGCGGCACGAGTCGCCAGGTGGTTCGCGTATTCGTTCTGCGGGTGCCCCGCATGTCCTTTCACCCACGCCCACATGCAATCGTGCGGCGCAATGGCCTCAACCGCGCTCTGCCAGAGTTCCAGGTTCTCCACCGCCCCTTCCTTCCGCTTCCATCCCCGCGCAATCCATCCGCGGACCCACGACGTCATGCCGTCCACGATGTACCGCGAATCCGTGGTGAAGTGGATGGAGAGCGCGTTTCCCTTCCGAGAGAGTGCGCGCACGGTGTCGCTGACCGAACGGAGTGCCATCCGGTTGTTCGTGGTGTTGCGTTCGCTCGCCCACAAATCGAAGCGCTGCAGCGTGCCATCCGAGCGGCGGAACTCGATCAGCGCGCCGAAACCTCCCGGCGTGTCGCCGGCCTTGCCGTTGCCGAGGCACGATTCGTCCGCGTACACCGCGACGACGGGATGCCTCGCGGTCATCGCACCAACTCGATCGCGTCGAGTTCATCGAGGAAGAGCTCCAGCCGTTGTCCGGTGGACGGATGGCGAGCAATGATGACCTCGCGGCCGCCAGCGAGTCGCAGCCGTTCCGGAATCACGAGATACTCCGTACCGCGCCGCCAAAACGACGTTCGCTGTCCATCGACAATCGCACGCTCCAATCGATCGTAGTCCCGTACCGACATGTTCATACGTGTCCCGTTAACGTCCCCACGTCGCGCACACCTGTTCGAGCACGGCGGTCGCGCGTTCGATCTGTTGATGTTCCACCCACTCTTCCGCGGAGTGGGCCCGTGCAATATCGCCTGGTCCAAAGCACAGCGCCGGAATGCCCGCCTCGTTGAACAGCGCGGCATCGGTCCAGCAGGCCAGACCCTCGATCGATTCGACCATTCCTTGCTTGCCCACTGCGCGCATCACCGTGGTGGTGAGCTGCGCGTCGAGAGCCAAGTCGCTGGGTGGCTGCGCGCACGCGAGGGAGAGGCGGGCATCCATGCTCGGGCGCGTCTGCGCAAGCGTATCGCACAGCGACTGAATCTCCTGCAGCACCATCGCATCTGATTCGCCGGGGATAGTGCGGCGTTCGATGTGCAGCACGCACTGCTCCGCGTAGGTGGACCACCCGCTGCCACCCTTGATGGTCGCGGCGTGCAGCGAGGGTCGTCCGAGTAGTGGGTGTCGTCGCGGGGCGAGCACGTCCGTTTCGAAGCGGTCGAGTGCGGCCAACAGCATCCCGGCATGCAGAATGGCGTCAACGCCGACGTCGTAACGGCTGCCGTGCGCTGCGACACCACGGAATGTGACCTCGATCCACGCGAAGCCCTTGTGCGCCGGACAGACGGCCAGTCTGGTGGGCTCGGTGACAATGGCGCCACTGGCGCGCAAGCCGCGCGCGAGCAGTGCGCGCGTACCGAGCGATTCAAATTCTTCATCGCACACGGCGGCGATGATGATCTCGCTGGCGAGTGTGCCGTGCACGGACGCGCGCGCGGCGGCCACGCACATCGCGGCGATACCACCTTTCATGTCACTGGAGCCGCGGCCGTAGACGCTGCCGTTCCGCGAGCCTGCCGAAAACGGCGCGTGTTGCATGCCGTCCACGCCGACCACATCGAGGTGTCCGTTCAACACCAGCGGTGACTTTCCAGTGGGCCCGATCCGCGCCACCACATTCGGGCGACCAGGCGCCACTTCATCGAGCGAGACGGCGAATCCCCAGTCACTCAGGACATCCGCCAAAAAATGCGCACACTCCATTTCCCCCGGCGCACCGGGCACGAGGCTCGGATTGCGGGAGTCAATGGCGACGAGCGCTTCCGTCAGCGCGATGGGATCAATGGGGAATCGTGAGGACACGGAGATGAGTGGGCTGTCGGAGCATACCGTGTCGCGCAGCCAACGGTCACCCCATGACGCCGTCAGACGACGGCTCATGACGTGCAATCGTGGCCCCGGTCGTGTCCACCCGCCACGGCAGGAGATCTCCCCAGGCCGAAACGGCGCGAGACACGGCTGCCGTCGCCTGAAGCGGCGTGAAGACGATCACGCAGCCGCCGCCAGAAGCGCCGAGCGCCTTGACCGCGGTTGCACCGGCACCTCTTGCATCGACTTCGAGCTGGTCGATGCGGGGAGTGGTGATCTGCGGGTGCAGCGATCGTTGATGCACCCAATGCTCGTCCACGTGGGCGGCCAAGGCATCCACGTCACCGCGTGCCAATGCATCGCGCATTTGCCGTGCGAGTGCCTTCATGCGATCGAGGGCGTTCAATACACGCGGTGTCCGGTCAG
>JANNEV010000155.1:0-11282 GCA_031379145.1 Gemmatimonadaceae bacterium | reverse complement strand
CGGCTTCGGCGATCTGCGCGTCGGCACCGCTCAAGGCCAGCGCGTTCACCCAGGTCAGCAGGTCGCGCACGGGTAGTTGGGCCACCTCGGCGATCGTTCGACCGTCCACCCGAACCTGCAGGGCATCAGGCTGCAGCTTCGTGCCGCCGCAGTCGGGGCATTCGTGCGCGCCCTGGTACTTCCGCAGGAAAATCCGGATGTACTGCTTGTATTTCTTGTCCTCGAGCCGATCGAGAAACGGGAAGATGCCCAGGTAACCTTTGGCTTTTCCACGCAAGAGCTGCTCGCGCGCGGCCTTGGGCAGCGTGCTCCAGGCGGAATCGGGTGACACGCCGATACTGCGCGCGAACTCAATGACCGCCCGGCGCTCTTTTTCGTACCGTGGCGCAGTCCACGGATCAATCGCGCCCTCACGCAATGACCTCTCGTGATTGGGTACGATCAGTCCTTCATCATACGTGAGCGTTGCGCCAAATCCATTGCAGGTGGCACACGCTCCGCGCGGATTGTTGAACGAAAAGAGTTGCGGCGTCGGCAAGGGCGCGCGCGTGCCGTCGTTGGGGCACTCGAAACGCTCGGTGAACTTGAGGCGCGTCACCTCGCCCGGCGACTCCGAGTTGCGCAACGCCAGCGGCGGCATGAGGGGAGCAGGGAAGAGCAACACCGCGTCTCCGTCGCCCTCCGAGAACGCCACTTGTACGGCGTCCGCAATCCGGGTGCGTGCATCCGGTTCGATGACCAGGCGATCGATGACGATGAGTGCGTCCGGAGCCGTCGCAAGATCGATACCCTGCGCGGCGAGATCGTCCAGGTGCAACAACCGTTCCGCAATGGCGACACGCACGAAACCGCGGTGGCGCATGTTCTCCTCGATCACCCCATGCTTCACAGCGCGTGATCGGATCAGCGGGCACGCCACCGCGAAGCGCGTACCGGCGGGGAGCGACATCGCTGCATCGGTCACCGATTGCACCGTGTCCGGGCGGAGCTCTCGGCCGCACACGCGACACATTGTGCGACCCACACGCGCCCAGAGCAGGCGCAGGTAGTCGTAGATCTCGGTCGCGGTCCCCACGGTGGACCGGGACGTGCGCGTGGGGTTTTTCTGCTCGATCGCCACCGCGGGCGAGATGCCCTCGATGGAATCAACGAGCGGTTTCTCCATCCGGTCCAGAAACTGTCTGGCATACGCCGACAGGGACTCGACGTAACGCCGCTGCCCTTCGGCGTACAGCGTATCGAACGCCAGCGACGACTTGCCCGAGCCCGAAACCCCCGTCACCACCGTGATGGCACGGCGAGGGATGTCGAGGTCAAAGCCCTTCAGGTTGTGCTGCCGGGCGCCCCGGATGCGAATGCGTTCCTTCATGACGGGAAAACTATCGGGCGTGACGTTTAGATTCAGGAAGAATGGCTGCTTCGATTCCCGACGATGAGGCGCTGGGCAAGGCGTACGATGCCCGCCTGGTGCGCCGACTGCTCCGATACGTCCGCCCGTACCGACCGCTGGTGGTTGGGGCGCTGCTGCTCATCGCCCTGGAGGCGGGGATGCAGCTCGCGGGCCCGTTGCTCACCCGCTGGGTCATCGACCGGGCGCTGCCGACGAAGAACGCGGCGCTGTTGGTGAACGCTGCGCTCCTGTATGCGCTGATGCTCGTGGTGCAGTTCGGGTGCGCCTACGGCGAGACCATGTTCACCAACCTGCTGGGGCAGCGCGTGATGCGCGATCTGCGCGCGGAGCTGTTCGGTCGCTTGCAGCGCCTGCCCATTGCCTACTTCGACCGAACACCGGTGGGACGGCTGGTCACGCGGGTCACGAGTGACGTGGAAGCGCTCAACGAACTGTTCACGTCCGGAGTGGTGGCCGGACTTGGTGACCTCTTCACCTTGCTCGCCATCAGCGGAGTCATGCTGGCGGTGGATTGGCGGCTGGCGCTCGCGTCGTTCACGGTGATTCCCTTCATTCTGCTCGCGTCCCGCGTGTTCCAGTCGAGCGTGCGCGGCAGCTATCGCGATATTCGGACGCGTTTGGCCCGACTCAATGCGTTCGTGCAGGAGCGGCTGGCGGGAATACGGATCGTCCAGCTGTTTGGACGGGAGCAGACCGAACTGCGCCGATTCAACGCGTTGAATTCGGCACACCTTGATGCACACCTCAAGTCGGTGACGGTGTACGCGCTGTACTTCCCGGTCATTGAATTCCTCACCACGCTGGCATTGGCCAGCTTGCTGGTGGCGGGGGGATTGCGCGTGGGAAGCGGCGCCTTGAGCGTGGGGACGGTCGCCGCGTTTCTGCAACTGGTGCGGCGATTCTTTCAACCGCTCCAGGATCTGTCGGAGAAATACAACATTCTCCAGGCAGCGATGGCTGCGTCAGAGCGAATTTTTAGCTTGCTCGATACCCCCGAGGCCGCTGGGCTGACGCCGACGGCCGATCACGCCCAGCGCGTGGCGGCACTTCGCGCCGAGGGGGTTACGGTGACCTTCGACGACGTATGGTTTGCCTATCCGGTACAGGGAGGCGTGAGCGACGACGTCGCGCTTGATCGCGCGTTGGATCGCGCGTTGGATCGCGGGTTGGATCGCGCGGCGGTCAATGGTGCGCCATCGCAACCGTCCGATGGCCCAGCCCCGGAGTCCACACGCTGGGTATTGCGCGGCGTCACCTTCTCGGCGCGTCCCGGCGAGACGATTGCGTTGGTCGGACACACGGGTGCGGGCAAGACCACGATCGTCAGTCTCTTGCTGCGCTTCTACGAGCCGCAACGCGGGCAGATTCGTGTGAACGGCACCGACATTCGAGACATGCCGGTGGATGTCCTGCGCGCGCTCATTGGCTACGTGCAGCAGGACATCTTTCTCTTTGCCGGTGATGTCGCGTCGAACCTGCGACTTGGCGCGCCCATCGATGACGCGACGCTCGAACGCGCCGCGGCCCGCGTAGGTGCCGATCGAGTGATTCGCCGACTGCCGGGGGGGTGGCAACATGAGCTGGCCGAGCGCGGTGCGGGCGTCAGCTTTGGTGAGCGGCAACTGCTCTCGTTCGCCCGAGCCGTTGCCGCCGATCCGGCATTGCTGGTGCTCGACGAGGCGACTAGTGCAGTGGATTCGGAGATTGAGGCGACGATCCAGCTCGCGGTCGCGGAGCTGATGCGAGGGCGCACGACCATCGCCATTGCGCACCGCTTGAGCACGATTGTCACCGCCGATGAGATCCTGGTACTGCACCACGGCGACGTGGTCGAACGGGGCACCCACTCGGCGCTCGTGACGCGGGGCGGCCTCTACGATCGGCTGTTTCGTCTGCAGGCCGGCGATGCCGAGACCGAAACAGCCGATTTGAACGGAATGCGCCCGCGGATCCACTCCGAGGCGTCCGTGCGCTTGCCAACGGGCGCGACTCCCGGGTAGCTTCGTCCTTCCATACAGTTTCCCTCTCGGTACTGAGCCTCTCCCAACCATCGTGCAGCTTTCGGTCGCCGCCGGCACAGACGTCGGGCGCATTCGCGCAGGCAACGAGGATAGCCTCTACGCGGACGCGGATCAGGAACGTGGTCTGTTCATTGTCGCGGATGGCATGGGCGGTCACGCTGCCGGAGAAGTCGCCAGCGAGATGGCGGTGCAGATTGTCGCGCGTGAGCTCACCGCCGTGCGTGAGCTCGACGGCGTGGAGCCGCTCGCGCGCATGGGCGACGCCCTGAAGTCCGCCAATCGCGCGATTTACGAACGGACGATTGTCGAGGCGGACAAGCAAGGGATGGGCACGACGGCCTCCTGCCTCATGATGGGTGGAGGAAAGTGGATCATCGGGCACATTGGTGACTCCCGCATTTACCTGCTGCGTGACGGCGTCTTTCGCCAGGTCACGAAGGATCACTCCTACGTGCAGGAGCAGGTGGATGCCGGTTTCCTGACGCCGGAGCAGGCGCGCTACCATCCGTACAGCAACGTCATCACACGCTGCGTCGGGGCCAATGCCGTCGTCGAGGCGGATGTGATGAACGGTGAGCTGCGCAATGGCGATCTGTACGTGATTGCATCAGATGGGCTGACCGGCATGGTCGAGGACCCCCAGCTCAAGAAGATCCTCGAAACCCGCGGCACTCCGGGCCGAATGGTGGACGCCATGATCACCGAGGCGAACCGTCGCGGCGGCCTGGACAACATCACCGCGATCGTGGTTCACGTGCAGCAGGTGTACAGTGGCCTGACCGGAAACACCGGCGAGACGGCCGCCGTTGCCCGTGCCTGACGAGCCAGCATCAGCCGACGCGTCGTCACGTTCGTCGTCGAGTTCGTCGTCGCAAGCGGCGCCCGACACAGTTGGAGCGGTCGCCGAGCTCTACCTCGGCAACATTCTGTACGCCATCGAGCGCTGTGCGCTCGCCCTCGACGCCGACGAGAAACCGCTCGACGGCGCCTTTTATCGCGCGATCGGTCGAAAGCTGGCCGAGGCGCACGGGCGTTCCAAGGAGTAGCACATGTCCCTTTCGTTCGCACTCGCACTGGAACTCGCGTTCGCGGCGTTGCTCCCAGCTGCACCGATGCACGCAACAGGTCCGGCCTTGCCGTGGGCGGAGACGCGGCTGTGCCCGGTCGCCGCACCAGTGTTTCACATGGCCGGTGCCGACACCACCTTGCTGGAGTTCTTCGCCTCCGGGCAGTCGTTCCCGGACTTCCTGAACGCGGCGAAGGCGCGTCGGGAGGGGTGGCTTCGGATGGCGGACAGCGCCCGAGTGGATGACGCACTGCTTGCCCGCGCTCGCGCGGTTGGTGGGCAGTGGAGGTTCCTGGTCATTGCGATCGACGCATGCGGCGACTCGATGAACTCCGTGCCATATCTGGCGAAGCTGGCTGAGCTGGTGCCGGGTCTGGAACTACGCATCGTGCTACCCAAGCAGGGGCGTTCCGTGCAGGAGGCGCACCGTTCGATGGACGGTCGGCCGGCGACGCCCACCATCGTGCTGCTTGACGCAGAGGGAGCGGATCGCGGCTGCATCGTTGAACTCCCGCGCGAGATTCGACACTGGGCGCACGGCGTTCGAACCACCGTCAGCAGCGATTCGCTGCACGCCGGCATTCGCGCTTTTTATGCCAGGAATCGCGGACAGGGCATTGCGACTGAGGCTGTCGAGATGCTGGAAGCCGCGCGGGCGGGGAAAGTGGCGTGCGAACGCGGGCAGCCGACGTAGCGCCAGTTCACGCGAGCAACGCTCGCGGAGCGTCCAGGCGCGCGCGCACGTCATCGGCGTCGAGCGTCAGCACGGCAAGCACCTGGGCGTCGGGAATCGGCAGGCGACGCGCGGTGAAGACGCGAAGTCGTCGTGCGCTTCTGTACAGCTCTTCGCTCAGACGGGGGAGGTTGATATCTCCCTCGCGACCGGCCGCCGTCAGCTGCTCCACGCTGCCGTCCCGGCGGAGCATCGGGAGCTCGAGCCCCAACATCTGTGTCTTGGCCGGATAGTCGAGCAGCAGTTCGCCAGACGCCATCCCAAGCTCCCGGGCGAGCGCATCCTCCACGCGACGCGTGAGCGCGTAGTCGCTGGCGATCCACTCGCCAACGTCGTCGCCAAGTGTCGCAGCTGGGCACTCATACGTGCGCTTGTGCAGTCGTCGATTTCGCAAACCAACCAGCATGGCGGCGGCGTCGGGTGGTAGCGCCGCTGCCTCAAGACGAACGAGCAGGCCCTCGTCGGTGAAGCGCGCCACCTCGCCCGCCCCCACGGCCTGCGCCTCGAGGGCGACGGCCACCAACCGTTTGTACATGGCGGTGGCGCTGCGAACCGCGTGGTGCCAGTACACGTTGCGGTACATCTGGTACTTGGCGAACAGAAGTGACTCCAGCGCGGAGAGCCCTTTTTCGTGAACTCCCACGGCGGTTCCGCCGTGCACCGGGTGCGACACCAGCACGAGCGAGTTGAGGAGTCGATCGACATCGATTTCCCCGTACGGAACCCCGCACATCGCCGCGTCGCGCTTGAGATACTCGACTTTGTCTAAATCGATCGAGCCGGAGATGAGCCCCTGGAGTGGGCTGTCGCTGCGGCCAGCGATCAGCGCGAACACGTCGCTCGGCGCGTCGGCGCCGAGGGAGTGCCGCAATGCCATCGCCACCGGACCCTCGAGGATCAGCGGACGTGCCACCTCCTCGTGATGTGTCACGCCGATTTCTTCGAGCGCATGCGAGAACGGGTAGTGCCCCACGTCGTGCAGCAGAGCGGCGGCCCGGGCGACTTGCTGCTGGTACAGTGATACGTCGCGCAACGCGCCGCGCTCATCAAGCAGTCGAAGCGCCACGCCGGCCAGATGATAGGCGCCAAGCGCGTGCTCGAACCGAGAGTGCGTGGCTCCAGGATAGACGAGAAAGGCCAATCCGAGCTGCCGTACGTAGCGCAGCCGCTGCAACACCGGTGTCTCCAGCAACGCGAGTGCGAGGGGGTCAAGCCGAATATTGTTCCAGAGCGGGTCTCGGAGAATTTCCATTTGGCCAAGATAGCGGCCGGCTCACCGCTCGCCATGCGCCCCATCGCCGCTGGTTCCGTCTCATTTCGAGCCGCCAGAGTGCCGCTGATGGGAACTCTTCGGGGAGCCAATGTATTTCGTTCGGGTTTAGGCGCTCGGCGGATGTGCTAACTGCTATGGGGCCAACGATTTCCGCCGTCCGCGCGTCTAATGGGGTACGAGGCCGTTTCGCTCCGCGTTCGGGGCGTTTTTCGAAGGAACGGCGCCCGCTTTGCGACTATCGCGTCACCGTCCCAATTCTTTGTGAAAACACTTCGATTCGTCTTTGCCGCTGTGTCCGTGCTGTTCGCATTGATCGGCTCGCCTGTGTCTGCGCAGCAGGTGGACATCATCCGCGGACGAGTACTGGGACCAGACACGCTGCCGGTTCAGGGTGTCATTGTCACGGCAACCACGTTGTCTGGCAATGTGAGTCGAATGCAGCGGACCGACAAGAACGGTCGCTACATCATCTCGTTCCCCGGTGGCGAGGGCGACTACTGGGTGACGTTCACGGCGGTGGGCTACTCGCTGCGCCGCTATCAGGTGAAGCGAACGGCGGACCAGGAGATTCTCATCGCTGACGCGCGACTTTCTCCGTCGGCAGTCACGCTGGAGTCGTTCAATGTTGTGGAGCGCGCGGCGGTCTCGCGCTCCGATACGGTGTCTGACGTGAGTGGCAACGAGAAGAATGTCGCGGCCGACCCTGGCTTCCTCACTGCCGATCAGATGGGTGATCTGGCGGCGATGGCAGCCTCGATTCCGGGTGTGCAACTGCTGCCCGGCGCTGATGGCGCAGCGGACGCGTTTTCCGTGTTCGGGCTGGGCGGGGACCAGAACAACACGCAGCTGAACGGACTGCAGTTCGGCGATGCCTCCGTGCCGCGTGACGCTGCAGTTTCCACGTCGCTGAGCACTTCGCCGTACGATGTGTCGCGTGGTGGCTTCTCCGGCGGCCAATTGCAGGTGCGAACCCGCTCGGGTTCGAACTTCATGAATCGCGCGTTCAGCTCCAATCTCAACGCGCCGCAAATGCAGTGGGTCGACAAGGCCGGCGTCGCCACTGGGCAACAGTTCACCGCTCTCTCCCTCGGCGGGTCTGCATCAGGCCCCATCAAACCCGATCAGGCATTCTACAACACGTCGTTTCAGCTCGACCGTCGGTTGAACGATCTGCAGACCTTGTTGAGCTCCAACGACCTCGGATTTCAGACGGTTGGTGTGGCGCCGGACTCGGTGGCTCGCCTGCTCAGCATTCTCGGTCGGCAGAAGGTCCCGTTCGATGTGGCGGGATTTCCTGATCAGCGCGCCAACGATCGTGGGTCGTTCCTCGGCAGCTTTGACTTCGTGCAACCCAATTCCGGGCGAGGCAACACGTTCACGGTGACGCTTACCGGCAATGTGAATCGCAGCTCGCCGACCGGTGGCGGATTCGCCGGTGCGACCGGTTTCGGTGGCGGCGGCGGTGGTTTTGGCGGTGGTGGTGGCGGCACGTCGCTGGCCACACCCTCTCGGTCAGGCACCACGCTCAACTACAGCGTGGGTGGACAGTTCCGGCACAGTGGCCTGCTGGGCATCGGTGGCGTGTTCAGCGAGACCAATCTCGGCTACAACAACGGCAAGCAGACGGCGGATCCGTTCTACCTGTTGCCGGCAGGATCGGTGCGCGTGAACTCCATCTTGCCCGATGGCTCGCAGTCCGTGAGCAGCCTGGCGTTCGGCGGAAGTCCGTTTCTGACCAATTCGTCGAACGGTACGGTGAGCGGTGCCAACACGCTGTCCTGGTTCTCCAAGGACAATCGCCACCGCGTCAAGTTCACGACCGAGCTCCGACACGACGCCTACGCGCAGGACCTGACCTTCAATCAGTTCGGCTCCTTTTCGTACAACTCGCTGGTCGAGCTGGATAACGGACTCCCCGCGTCGTTTACGCGACAACTGACTCCGCGCGTGCGTGAAGGCAGCCAGCTCGTTGGTGCGGTCTCACTGGGTGACGCGTGGCGGCCTTCGCGTGATCTGCAGGTGCAATACGGACTGCGCGTCGACGGCAACAAATATCTGCAAGGTCCGACCGCCAATGCGGCGGTCGATGCCGCGTTCAAGCAGAACAACACCGATGTGCCAAGCCGGGCCTACGTGAGTCCGCGGCTCGGGTTTTCCTGGACCTACGGAGAAGCCGATCAGGTGGCGCTGTTGCCGGGTATGGTCCGTGCGCCTCGGGCGGTGATTCGCGGCGGCGTCGGCGTCTTTCAGAATACCCCGGGCGTGCAGCTCACCGGTGGCGCCATCGACAACACGGGCCTCCCAAGTGGCGTCCAGCAGCTCACCTGCGTGGGGGGAGCGACGCCGATTGCGAACTGGAGCCAGTACATCGTCAACCAGAGCTTCATTCCGAGCGCGTGCGCGGATGGGACGAGCGGCACGGTCTTCTCGAATAGCACGCCCAACGTCACGCTGTTCAGCCCCGACTACGCGGCGCAGCGCTCGTTGCGCTCGAACCTGCAGTGGAGTGGGGCCATCCTCAAGAATCGCTTCTCGGCCACCGTCGATGCCACATGGTCACGCAACCAGCGTCAGAGCGGCAATGTCGATCTGAACTTCCCTGGCACGCTGCGGTTCAATCTCGCCAACGAGGCTGGGCGGCCGGTGTATGTGTCCCCGTCCGCCATTGTTCCGTTCACGGGGCAGATCGCCTGGCGCGATGCACGGGTCGTGCCCGTATTCGGGCGGGTCACACAGCAACGCTCGGATATCGAGTCGGAGAGCAAACAGCTCACATTCAGCCTCCGTCCCATCGCGTTCAACTCGCAGCTGTCGTGGGGCGTTTCCTATGTGCTCGCTGATGTGCGCGAGCAGTTTCTCGGCTTCAATAGCACAGTTGGAGATCCGCGCAGCATCGAGTGGTCACGCAGCACGTTCTCGCGTCACCAGCTGCAGTTCAGCCTTGGGTACAACTTCTTCAATACGGTGCGCGTCAGCTGGAACGGCAATATTCGCTCTGGTGTCGCCTACACTCCGCTCGTCTCCGGCGACGTGAACGGCGATAGTTACGGCAACGATCGCGCGTTCGTGTTCGATCCGGCCAAGACCGCCGATCCGTTGGTGGCGGCAGGGATCCAGAATCTCCTCGCCACCGGCACCCGCGAAACGCAGGCGTGCCTCCGGGGCCAGCTCGGCCAGCTCGCCGGACGCAACTCGTGCACCGGTCCCTGGACGACCAACGGCAACCTCAATATCTCGTTCAACTCCTTGAACATCGGACTGCCGCAGCGTGCCAATCTCACGTTGCAGGTCGCCAACGCGCTTGGTGGTATCGATCGTATCATCAACGGCAACAACGTGAAGGGCTGGGGCCAGTTCATTCAGCCGTCACAGCAGCTGCTGTTCGTGCGCGGCTTCGACCCCGCCGCCAACAAGTTCCGCTACGAGGTGAACGAACGTTTCGGCTCCACGCGTCCGGCGCAAAACGCCACTCGCGCACCGGTGTCCATCACGGCGTTGCTGCGCTTTGACATCGGCCCCACGCGTGAGCGGCAGCAACTGCTGCAACAGCTTGATCGTGGTCGCACGCGCCCGGGCAACAAGCCCAACCTTCAGCAGCTTCGCGGTTCCGGCAACATCGGCTTGATCAATCCGATGCAGCAGATCTTGCAGCAGGCTGACACGCTCAAGCTCACGCGTCGGCAGGCCGATAGCCTTGTGGTGCTCAATCGCCGATACATCCTGCGGTCCGATTCGATCTGGGCACCAGTCGCGAAACTGTTGGCCGATCTGCCCGAACGCTACGACCGCGACCTCGCGTACGATCGCTACATCGATGCGCGTGAGCAGACGGTTGATATGCTGATCGAGTTCGCCCCTGACCTCAAGAAGCTCCTGACTTCGCTGCAGTTCCGCATCCTGCCCACGCAGGTCGCTGGGTTCCTCGATAAGCGCACGCTACGAGGCATTCGCTCCGGCACCGCGGGCGGTGGCGGTGGTGGTGGTGGTATGGGTGGTGGTTTCGGCGGTGGCGGCGGCGGTGGTGGTGGTGGTGGTGGTCGAGGTGGCCGCTGATGCGCCGCGCAATCACGCAGGTTTTTTCTTCTCGCTCCGGCACTCTTCTCATGCACGCTCGTCCTTTCGCGATCGCATCTGCAGCTGGGCTCGTCGGCGTGTTCGCTGTGCAGAGCAAAGCCGACGCACAGGAGACGGCGATCCCCGTTCGTGCGCTCAGCGCCGTGGAAGCCAGGACCGCGCAATCGGTCACGGCGGTCTCCATGCTTCGGGCGTTACCCGATGGCGGCTTCTTTGTGAACGATGCGCAACGTCGTCAGTTGCTGCGGTTTGATGCCTCGCTCAAGCAGGTGTCGATCATCGCCGATACGGGCGGCGCGCCGCTGCCGTATGGACAGCGTCCGGCTGGCATGCTGCCGTACCTCGGCGACTCCACGATCCTCGTCGATCCCGCCACCCTGTCGTTCGTCGTGTTGAACGCGCAGGGGAAAGTGGTGCGGGTCATCGCACCGCCTCGTATCAGTGACATCAACACGCTGGCCAGCGCGAACCTGGGCAGCAATGCGTTCGACGCGCAAGGGCGGTTGATCTACCGAAATGGCGGTGGGGGAGGCGGTGGCGGCGCATTCTTTGGAGCAGGCGGCGGTGGAGGCGCTCCACGCGGTGGCGGTGATCGCGGCGGGGCCCCCGGCGGTGCAGCAGCGGGTCGCGGTGGGGCCGGTGGGGCCGGTGGGGCCGGTGGTTTCGGCGGTGGCTTCGGCGGTGGTGCGCCATCGGGCATGGCA
>JANNEV010000078.1:0-3592 GCA_031379145.1 Gemmatimonadaceae bacterium | reverse complement strand
AGCGAAGCCACCCGCCATCGGTCGGCTTCCACTCCTGCGTCTTCTTTCCCGGACGGCGGTACATGCCGTCCTCGTCCTGCACGTAGCCGTATGCGATGAGTGCCTCTGATCCTGTCATGTCTAACCCTCCGAGATGTTCAGCCCAGCGGCCGCGATGGTCGCCGGCGTGTTGCTGGTGTCGATGACCTTCGACGTCACGGTGCCCCAGTACAGGACGTTGCCCGCGCTGGCCGCATCGCAGAGCGCGAAGCCGATGATCGTCGATGCGCCAGCCGTACACGCCGCGAACTGCTGCTGCGCCGAGTTCGTGGAGACGCCAGCCGCAGCCGCGTTCCATTCAGCGGCGACGACCTGCTTCCGCGCGTATCCGGTATAGGTCGCTTCGGTGAGGGACGAACCCGTGCTGGCATCCGTAGGAACCACGGTGCAGAGCGCGATATAGCACGCACCCGACGAGACTGCCCGGTTGGTCTTACCGAGAAAGTGATCCAGGACTGCGTTCTCTGTTGCGTCTGACTTGGACATGGTCGCCCCCTTTGCCGGAAAAACAAAAAGAGCGGCGCCACCGTGATCCCTTTCGGGACGAACGGTGGCGCCGCTCTCGTATGCCGTGTATCCGTCAGCGCACTGCGCTGCTGGCGGCCATCATAACATGGGCTTTCGGCGGTCTGTCAACAGTCCCAATCGCCCACTCCCGGCACATCGACCGTTGTTGCACGTAGATCGACGCCGTGCCGCCTGACGCCACCGGCACGCTCTCGCGGATGCACCGCCACTCCTTGCGCGGCCGCTCGCCGTGCGTCGGACATGTCAGACGCTCTTCCACGCGCTCACCGCCGCGTCACACGGCCCACGGCCGCCAGGATCGCCCGTATCTGCGCGAGCGCGGGGTCGTGCCGGATCGCGGCGATGTGGTCGTAGGTTGGCCGCTGGATCACGAGCGCTCTGCCTTCCGCGCCTCATACGCCATTCGCTCCAGCGTCTGCATGATCGGGTAGCGCAGGATCGCGATGTGGTCTTTCTGGTTCATGCGACCTCCTGCAGCTCGACGCGATGCACCATAGACTCCGGGTCGAACGCCACACCGAGGATGCGCGCGTTGAGTTCGACCGGCATGCCCAGCACCGTCTCGGTCAGCCGGATCGAGATGATGTCACCGACACCGAGGCGCTCCATATCCGTTCCTGGCTCCTGGATCGTGATCCCGATCTGGCGCGTCACGTAGTCCGGCGAGTCGTGCATGCGCCGCGCCGCCGCGGCCAGCGCCTCACGGCCCGATAGCTGCGTGTCGATGAGCACACGCGCCCCGCCCAGGCCCGCGCCCTTCGCAACGATCGCCTGCGTATCGACGTCGGCGGCGCGGCCCGACTGTGACAGCGACACGGCTTCGCGCGTGGCGAACGTCGCACCCGCGCCGATGACCACTGCGGCGCGGATGCCCGCGTCGTAGTTGACCGTCCAGTTGGCCGCGACGATCTGCTTGCCCTCTTCGAGCACGGCCTCATGGCGCCGATCGAGGCCGCGTGCGGGTCGCCATTCCATGCGCGTCTTCACGCCGAGGCGATCAATGTCGTACTGGAACCCCCACTCCCATCCGGTGAACTGCGCCATCTGCGTCAGGAAGTCCAGCCCGCTCGTAGCCCGGTACTCATACTGGACGCCCGGGCCGTTGCCGATGTCCTGGATGGAGATGTAGAGCGGCGGCTCGCCGCGTGCCTCCATCTCGCGCATCGTGTCCTTGATCGCCTGACCGCTCGACGCATTGATGCTGCCGGTGCGCTTTGTGCGTGCGTTCGCCAGGCGCCAGGCGTGATCGGCGAGCGTAAACTCGATGTCCGGCGCGTTCGTCACGGCGCGGTACGACTTCAGGAACCCGACGAACGGGTAGCGCCCGTCAGGCCGCTCGATCGTAAACATCGGCGGTGGGCCGTCGGGCGCGAACAGGTGCGCGTAGTCAACAAGGTTCGGGTCGGCCCGCGACAGGCGGAAGCTCGCCGTTTGCTGCTTCATCAGCATCAGGCCGTACGACACGTCCGTCGCGAGGATTGTCGCCAGCTCGCCATGCGGCGGCTCGGGGTCGCGCAGCTTGACGACCGTCGTCTGATTAGCTGGCTCGAAGTAGACCGTGATCGTGATTGCGTCGATGCGTCCGTCCGGCGTCCCGGTCAGGAGCTTTACGGCATAGAGCGCGAACCCGAATCCGCTGTCGTTGATGTCGGCCGGCGTCCACTGTCCGCCCCATAGATCATCCGGCGTGCCATATGTGACTACTTCGTCGGATGTCGCCCACGTTGTGCCGAGCGCTTTGTTGATGCCGTCATCCGCGATCACGCCCTGGCGCACCAGGAACGCCCCGGCATCGCCCACGACCGTTGACCCAGCAACCGTACGCGATCGCTCGACGGTGACGACGATGCCCTTGATCGTTGCATCGCCGGGAATCGCGAAGCCAAACGCCGTCGCCTCGAGGTATTGCGAGAGTGCGCCGCTGCCATTTGTGAACGTACACGTCGCGTACTGGTTGTCGGTTACGAGCGCATTTGACAGGTTCGCCCATGCGATCGTCCCGGCACTCGCGTCGTTGGCGATCGTCCCCGGAAGCTTCGTCGCGCTCGCCGTCATACCTTCGCGTCCCGCTTCGTCGAAACGATGGTCGTGCTGACCATGTTCGGGTCGGCGTAGAAGATTGAGTTCGCGCCCGCGATGAGTGCCATCCAGTCAGACGAGTTGGTCGGGATGATTGCACGCGGCACCGGACGCTTGATGCCCTGCTCCGTGTATTCAGCGAGCCGCTTCGCGCAGTCGAGGGCCAGCGTCGAGGTCGTCGTCATCCACTTGTCGACCTGGATCGCGTCGCCCGCCGTGGTGTTCCAGATGTTCGCCGTGCAGTGGTAATAGGTGCTGGCAAGGAATACGTTGGTGCGATGCACGAACGGGTAGTTCGCGGTGACGGGTTGAATCTGCACCTTGTCGAAGCTCACGGTCGTAGCGGTACGAACACCGGGCAGCGTGTCGCCGATGAGCATCGGCTGGTCGCTGTTGATCGCTGCCGATGCGTCCGGCGCATAGGTGCCGGTAATCGCGAAATACAGATCGCCATCACCGGGAGTCGGCGCGACGGCTCCGGCCGCCACGCCAGATTGACCGACGGTGTAAAGCGTTGGCGACGATTTGCGATTCCACAAGATGTTAGTGACGAGCGCGCCGGTGCGCACGATGCCGAGATGATACGTCCCGGCCTTGAGTAGTGTCGGCCCCACGAGTTGCGAGAAGAGCGCGTACGTCGTGCTGGTTACGCTGTGTGCCCCACCGCCCGCGACGATTCGCGCGGAACTGAACGGGTATAACCCGTCCGCAAAGATCGCCGCTTTTACGGCTTGAGTGCCCGCGCCCGAGCACGCGAGCTTGTAGTAGATCGCGCGGATATATGCGTCGCGCTCCAGCGTGAACGTCTGCACGCTGCTGGACGAGGCCCAATCATCTGCGGCCCCCGCGATCGTCGCGGCGTCAGCCGTCGAGTTGATGCGGAATCCCGTGACGACGTTGTATCGACCCTTGAGCTTGATGGCGTACGCGGGAGACACGAGCGAGG
>JANNEV010000115.1:0-3359 GCA_031379145.1 Gemmatimonadaceae bacterium | reverse complement strand
CCCGAGGCGCTGCATCACATGCGTCATCGACAATTAGTGCGCGCGCGATACCGCGCTCCTTGAGCAGCTCGGCAAGGCTCACGTTTCGCTGTCTCCAGGCAGCTCGAGAATGAAGCGATGGAGGCGGCCCGTCGTCGGATCAACATGATCGGAAATAGTGAGGGAACCCTTGTGTCTCTCGGCCGCCTCGCGAGCAATGAACAAGCCAAGGCCGCGCCGCACCTTGCGCTCCTTGAGCGACCAAAACGGTCGAAAGATCTTGTCGACGTTCGATGGCGCAATGCCGCGTCCATTGTCCTCGTAGGTAAGTGTCGGTGGGCCGCTCTCGAGCGTGATGCGTATCTCAGGCTTGAGTGACGGGTCACGCGCTACCCGCATCTCGATCCAGTAAATCGAGTTGGAGATGAGGTTTTCAAGGATTTGAACAATCATCCCTTTGACAGCGCGCACCATGAGCGGGCGCTTCGGCAAATCTAGCTTCACCGTCACATTGTGCCGCTCGAACTGCGCCTCGTGTCCCTCCAGCTGCTCCCGGATCAAGGCGTCAAGCGCGAAAGCCTCCGAGCGCTGGCGGCCGCTGACGCTGAGCGGATCGAGGATGCGCACTCGCTTGCTGACGCTGCGCATCTCGGCGCGCAATGTGTTTAGATGGGCGCGGACTTGGTCGGGCAAATCGGCTGTTCGGAGGCGGTCGAGCGCCTTCAGAGCGTTCTCCGAGGATCGGGCCAGTTCGTGGGCAACGACCTCAACCATCAAGCCGACCCCCGCCATGTCGACCATGCGGCGGCTTTCCTCTTCAACCTCCGTAATCCTAGCACGCGCGTTGGCCGCGAAGTCCGACAGTTCGAGCAGCGTCTGTTCTAGTTCGTCGACAGCTTCCCGGTCCTCATCCCGCGCCACCCGACGAAGCCGCTTTATGGAAGATCGCGCGCGCTCTTCCAGCCCCGCGACGCGGCTTTTCGCTTCGCTGAGATCGATCTTCTGACTTTTGTACTGACGCTCCACATCCTGCATGAAGCCGCCAAGCCGGTCCTGGATCGCGTAACGGATGGCGCGGAGCAGCACTAGCTGCGCCGGCGTAACCCGTAGGCCCTCTCGATTGGTCTGATCGACGAGGTCGGGGTTGCCCGCGCGCGAGATTTCGACTCGGCCAATGAACTGCGTCTTGTTGAGGGTGTACCCACTTCGCCGGAGCGCGCGACGGTCGAGCTCGAGCCAGTCATCTTCGTCCTCACCGTATGGGAAGACGCGGTAGCGATCGCGGAACAACAGGATGCCTGACCACTGCTCCTGGAGGTCGCGCAAGGCCATGTTCTCGCCCGTCGTATCGACCCGGGATAGCCGCCGTCGATTGAACCAATAGGCTTCGAATGAGAAAGGCCCAACCTCGACAAGCGCCGAGTCCTCGATCTCACCGTCCTTGCCGATGATTACGCCCTCAAGGTCTTCCGTGGGCAGTACGATCGTCTCGCTCTCGGGCGGATGCGCAAATCCGAGATCGAAAATGTCGACGGTGCAGGAGAGCAGGGGCTTCCCATTCTCGATCCTGTAGTGGCCGATGACCCGTGCGTGTGCTGCGTCGAGCAACGATCGCGGCATGACAGGGATGTTCTGACGCTGGCCATTCCAAAAGATCGCGATGCGCGGCCGGCTCTCCGGGTCTGCAAAAGGATCGGTCAGGCGCGCGAAATCGTAGTCGCACATGTCCGCAACTCGACCCGCGGTCCAGTTCTCCACCAAGTCGCGGACGATGATCTTGGTACCGGACCAGGTAGGGGTCGGCTTGTCCCCCCCGGCCACCGGTTTGATCGGAACCTCGTCCAGCATCGCATCTATTTGTGCGAAATCGCGCCAATTGATGTCGAGGCGGTTCATCAGAGGGTCGTCAGAGCGCGCCGTGCGCACTTGAAGATATTCGCCAAGCCTCATGGCGGAGAGACGGCCGATCCCCTTTTCCCCCAAGTAAGGGCTCTTCGTCGCGCCAGCTGCGATCGCTTTTTCGACCTCGCGTTTCCGGGACGCAGTCCCGATTACGAGAAAGTTCTGCTCGAGGTCAGTGATCGACATGCCTGAGCCGGTGTCCGAAACCGAAATGCGGTTGTACTTGGCTTGGGCACGATCGAGCGCGTCGCGAAGTTCGGGAAGTGTAGTGGATTTTGTTATGGCCGCGGTAAAGCTGCTGCGCAGCTTTTCGTCCGCGTCCACTAAAAGCTCGCCAACAATTGCCGCTAGATGCTGACCGAAAGGGATCCCCGGCGGGCTCTTTCCCGCAATTGACTTAAGGATTGCATCCCGTAGCTTGAGGTATGAGTGCCGCGGCAGCACGATGTCGAAGCGGACCTCGACCCCGTTCTTAGTTCCGGCGTCGAAACCGTTCTTGATCAACTCATAAAAAGCAATGATGTCCGAGCTAATCAGCTCGGAGCCAAGCTCCAGGACAGTCCGGGCGGTGATTCTAAACAAGTGGACTAAAGCTCCTGGATTGCTGCCAAGCTAGTAGACGGTGATGTTCACGCCAAGGGGCATGCAGATTGGTTCGGTTTTGGTCGCCGAACGGCTTGTCGCGGAGCAGGCAGAAGCCCTACGCTATCTCCAAGTGATATAGCCTAACACGCGGAAACGGGCTGCTATATGCGGCCCCGGGAAATTTCACATCTGCTACCAAGTTTAGACGCCACAATCTCAAAAATACCATATAAAACAATTACTTACATCATGCGTATAATAAGCATTATCGGAAATGGCACGCTACATGCAGTTGAATCGGCGACGAATTTAGAGAATACCGGAAATAGCGTCGGCATATTGCTCTTAAGTCTAGCCGCCCGACTATGGTTTACGTCCAAGCCGTCGCGTCCTCCGTTGAACTTCGCAAGCCAACGGAAGCACAATCGACTGAAGCCGCACGACCACTATTTCAGTCAGTCTCTGACTGACCGTCCTTCGTGAGCGTTAGACAGTGCTTAGAAGGAGACTTGTCTCGCTATTCGCGACCCCGTCGATCATTCGAACTTCCCGCAAGACGCGATCAAAATCGGAGAGGTTCGCAGAGTGAATATCGGCGACCAGATCCCAGGTGCCGTTGGTGGTGTGGAGGGTGCGTATTTCGACGATGCCTCGCAGTTTCTGGATAACCTGTGTGGTGGATTTTCCGACGACCTCGATCATCATCACGGCGCGCAGGCTCAGCCCGTCATAATCCTCGCGCACACGAACGGTGAACCCAAGCAGCGCCCCCGTTTCAAGAAGACGGTCCAGCCGGTTCTGCACGGTTCCCCGCGCGACCCCCAAGGCCTCGGCCAGTTTCGACAGCGACGCGCGACCGTCGGTGCGAAGATGGGCAATGATGCGCCGGTCAA
>JANNEV010000114.1:0-2928 GCA_031379145.1 Gemmatimonadaceae bacterium | reverse complement strand
TGCCTGATTCCCGATGCGGATGAAGCCGAGTTCACTCAGAAGCTGCATGAACTGAACCTGGTTTAAGAGCGTGCTCTCGTCGCCGCGGCGAAGATACGTGCCGGACCGTATCTCCTCGAATGAACCGGACGCCGCCCAGCGCTGCAGTTCACCGGCACGCACGGTGTGAAATGGATGCTCGCGCAGAGCCGTGTTGAGGAGCTTGATGATGCTGTCCCAGGTCGAGTTGCTGGTCTCGTACTCGGCGGCCTGGGCGAGATACGCATCGAGATCGATCGTGTCGTCGAGCGCTCGGCCGCCTGCCAACTTGAGGAAGGTCATCAGGCTGGCGCGTTGATCCTGGGAGCCCAGCATGCCGGCACGATCGGCGGACAACTCGGACTTGCGATGCCACTCGAGCAGGGCCAGCTGAAACGGCAGGAGGGCGATGCTGGCCAATACGGGTAGCGCGCTCATGCCGAAGAAGAGCACGATCTGCGCGATCGTGCGATACGTCGTATGTCCGGTCATGATGTGACCGAGCTCGTGCGCCAGAAGGAAGCGCCGTTCCTCATCGTCAAGTAGCTCGAGCACACCGGAGCTCAGCACAATGAAAGGATGTTCGAATCCGACTGCGCCGGCGTTGGCTATCGGCGTCTGCGTCACGTACAGTTGCGGCGCCGGCTGGCCGTTCCGTGGCCAGTCCAGGGTGTGCAGGACCTCCCGATACAGGTCGTTCAACTTGGGGCGTTGCGTCTCGCCGACAAGAACCGCGTCTCCGAGAAAGAGGTTGCGGACACCGAACTCCCCAAACGCGCCGGCGATGCGGCGGATGACTTCGTCGAACCCGGGCAGCGCGCGAAGCGCGTTCAATGCGGCGCGGTCAGCCGGGTGCTCCCAGCTGACGGAGGATATCTGGGCGAGCTGAACGCGAGTGGTCATGGCGGACTCGAAAGGTCGGAGGCAGTCGGGCAACAATCAGCCGTACGGCACCACCGTCTCGAAGGTTCCGCCGGGTTCACGCGGGTAAGGCCTGCGCGAGATCCTCCATGAGGTCTTCCACGTCCTCGACTCCACACGAGAGCCGTACCATTCCCTCTGTCAGCCCCATTGCCAGTTTGACGTCAGCCGGGACGGAGCCGTGGGTCATCGAGAACGGATGATTGGTCAGGCTTTCGACTCCACCCAGCGATTCGGCAAGCGAGAAGACTCGCACTTTTTCCAAAAACCGGCGCGCCCCATCCAGACTGCCGAGGTCCAGCGTCATCATGCCGCCGAACCCGCTCATTTGTCGCTTGGCCAGCTCATGGTGCGGGTGGTTCGCCAGCCCCGGGTAGATGACTCGGTGCTCTCCCAACAGCTGGAGCAGGAAGTCGGCGATGGTACGACCATTGGCATCATGCTGACGCATGCGCAGCGGGAGGGTTTTTGTGCCGCGCAGGGCCAGCCACGCGTCAAATGGACCAGGGACGGCTCCGGCCGCGTTGAGAATGAACTGCAACCGATCAGCGAGGTCATCCTCAAGAACCACCGCGACGCCGCCGATCATATCGGAATGGCCGTTCAGGTACTTCGTACTGGAATGCCACACGATGTCTGCGCCGAGCTCCAGCGGTCGCTGGAAGACAGGTGAAGCGAAGGTGTTGTCCACGATGAGTAAGGCCTGGTGCCGCTTGGCGATGTCGCTCATGGCGGTCAGGTCGGTCAGCCGCATGAGGGGGTTCGTCGGCGTCTCCACGAGCAGTGCCCGGGTGGAAGGCGTCATCGCGTCCTCGACACGCTGCGGATCATCGGTGTCCACGTAGGTAAACGACAGACCGAAATGACGCAGGATTCGATCGAACAGGCGGTAGGTCCCACCGTAGACGTTCTCGCCGCAGACGATATGGTCGCCGGCCCGGAACAGCTTCATGATCGAGTCGAGGCATCCCATGCCACTGCTGAACGCGAAACCGTGTCGTCCGCTTTCCAGCGTGGCCACGTTCCGCTCAAACGCCTGGCGGGTCGGGTTCTTTCCGCGGGCGTACTCGAACCCTTTGTTGACTCCGATGCTCTCCTGCACGTAGGTCGACGTGAGGTACAGCGGCGTCATGATGGCGCCCGACACCGGGTCTGGGCGCTGACCAGCGTGAATGGCGCGAGTGGACATGCCACCCGAGAGGTCTTCGTCAAAAACTCTCGTCATAAGCTCTGCCTGGTGCGTGGGGAGGATAGTGGGGAAGGTAGTGATGCCCGCGTCCCGGAGCGAGCAGGAGACGGCCTCGTTCGTCGTGCGCCTCGTCTGACATCCCGTGCCGGCGTCCGGGCGTTCGAGCCGTGGCCGTCGCCGCCGCGCGATCCGAGGCCCGCCGCCTAGTCCCACGTCTCAGCGTGGGTGAGCCTCGAGAAGCTCAACGCCGAAGGAACGCGCGAAGCGGGCCTGAAGCTCGGCTGGAACCGGCTCTCCACCGGTGAGGCAGAGCCGGAGACCAGGCGCGGTGAACGGGCGGCCGCTTGCTTCGACTTGATCAACGAGCGATGCAAAGTGGGCAGGGGGGCCTATGATCACCGAGATTGCCTGGTCCACGATGCGGTCGAGCGTGTGCCGAGCGGACTCCACGTGCGTTGTGCTGATGTGGGCACCTGCAAGCAGCAGCGGGGCCATCGCCACCGTCAGCCCCATCAGCGGATGAAGTGGCAGCAGCGCCAACCCGCGATCGACGCTCGTGATCGCCGCGCGACGCATCGTCGCCCGCGCCTGTGAAAGCAGCGTGCGATGCGAATACGCCCTGCGCTGGCGTATGTCGGACTGCTTCGTGCCATAGCTGAGGAGGCAGGGTTCGTCTCGACCTTCGACCTCGCGTCGACCTTCCAAAAGCAATCCGTGATGCGACCCGAGGTCGACCGTGATATCGCGTCCGCTGACGCGGACGCGGGCTCGGCGGGGCGCGTCATCCAGCAGCACCGTGG
>JANNEV010000099.1:0-4856 GCA_031379145.1 Gemmatimonadaceae bacterium | reverse complement strand
GTCGGATTGCTCCTGTACGGGGCCGGCGTCAGCCCGCTGTGGGTTGGGTCGGGCTTTCTCCTGCTGTACAACCTGGGGCATCTGGTGCTTCGTGACTGGGCCCTTCGCCAGGGTTGGCGGCACGGGCTGCGAGTGGCCGCGGCAATGGGGCATCCGGTGTTGCAGCATGGTCCTCGCTACATTGGACGTGCAGCGGCAGTGTTGGGTGGACTTGCTCTTCCGCTCGCCGCGCACCGAGCACTTGGTGGAGGGCCGCCGCTGTCCTTGGCCCACGTGGTGGTGGCCGGCTGTACGCCGGTGATGGCGGTACTTCTCATTCGTCTGCACGGCCGTGCTGAGGGGTGGCGCGTCGTGTTGATGCTGTTGGCTGTCTTCGTCCTCTACTCGGTGGTCCGTTGATGGCTGAGCGCTCCGTACAAATCGTCAATAAGCACGGTCTTCACGCGCGACCGGCCGCAGAAATGGTCAAGGCCGCCTCGCGTTTCCAGAGCGATATCACCATTTCGCGCGATGATCTGGAGGTCAACGGCAAGAGCATCATGGGGGTCATGATGCTGGCGGCGGAGCATGGCGCGACGATCCTGTTGCGCGCCAACGGCGCTGACGCCGATGCCGCACTCGACGCGCTGGCGGCGCTGGTGGCCAACCGCTTCGGGGAGACGTAGTGCTGTCGGTCCTTCGCGGCATTCCTGCGTCACCCGGAATCGTGGTCGGTCCGGTCCATCTCCTGCGCTGGGAGGTACCGGAGGTTCGACAGCGGCTCATCGATGACGGAGAGATCGACGCGGAGGTCGCGCGACTGCGAGCCGCATTCGAACGGGCGCGAGATCGGCTGCGTCTGCTGCGGTCGCGTGCGGAGTTGGCGGCAGGGCCGGAGGAGGCCGCCATCTTCGATGTGCAGCTCTCTATCCTCGATGACGCAGAGCTCTCCACAAGTGTCGAAGCGCTCATTGCACAGAATCTGGGCGCGGAGAAGGCCTTTGACCTCATCCTGCTCGAATGGCGTCAGCATTTCGCCCGCCACAGCGCCCCCATGCTGCGGGAACGCGTTGGTGACTTGACCGACGTGCACATCCGCGTGCTCTCCATATTGCTCGACCTTCCGGACCACGACCCTGTCGACGTGCCGCCGGGGTCGAACGCCATTCTGGTTACGCACGACCTGACGCCGTCCCTCACCCTCCAGCTCGATCGGGACTGCATCGCCGCGATTGCGACTGATTCTGGCACTGCCACGGCGCATGTAGCGATTCTGGCGCGCTCGCTCGGGTTGCCCGCCGTCGTTGGTCTGCGAAAGGCCACGAGCTACTTGAAGGGCGGGGAACTGGCCATCCTCGATGGCGCGGAGGGGACGCTGACGATTGCGCCCACCGATGCCGAAGTGTCGGAGGCGCGGCAGCGCATCGCGGACGAGGTCGGGCGTGCCGGCGAAGTCCGCGAGCTCGCACTCAGCGAACCGATCACGCGTGACGGCGAACGTGTGGTCATTGTGGCAAACGTGGACATTCCGGAGGAATCGGATCTCGCGGCGATGAGTGGCGCCGAAGGGGTAGGGCTCATGCGCACGGAGTTTCTCGTCGTGGGTCGCGCGCACATGCCGGATGAGGACGAACAGTTCCGCGCGTATAAGCGAGTCCTCCAGGCCTTCGGGTCGCGGCCGGTGACGATTCGCACGTTTGATGTCGGCGGCGATAAACTCCCGGAAGGTGGGTTTCCCTCGGAGGCCAACCCGTTTCTCGGCTGGCGCGCCATTCGCATGTGTCTCGACGAGAGTGAAGTGTTCAAGGTGCAGCTGCGGGCCTTGCTACGCGCGGCGGTGCACGGGGACCTTCGCATCATGCTGCCGCTCATCGTCACCGTCGACGAAGTTCGCGAGACGCGACAGCTCATGCAGGAGGCCATGGACGAATTGGCCGAGCGCAACGTGCCGTTTCGCGCGGACGTGCCGCTGGGCGTGATGGTCGAAACGCCGGCGGCGGCGGTGGCGGCCGACACGCTCGTGCGCGATGTGGACTTCTTCAGCATTGGATCCAACGACCTGGTGCAGTACACGCTCGCAGTGGACCGCGGCAATGCCAACCTGGCGCACCGATTCACGCCGCTGCACCCGGCCGTCCTTCGCCTCATCGCCCAGGTGCAGACCACGGGCGCGGAGCATGGTATCGAGGTATGCGTGTGCGGCGAAATGGCATCGCAGCCGCTCGCCGTGTTTGCCTTGATCGGGCTCGGCATCCGGCAGCTGAGTGTCGCCCCGCGTGGCGTGGCGGAGGTGAAGCGCGTCATACGCGGAGTACGCATGTCTGCGGCCACCGAGGCGGCGCATGCGGCCCTGGCGGCCGGCACCGCTCGTGAAGTCGAGACGCTGCTGCGTCGCCGGTTGCGATCGGAACTGGATTTGCATGAGCCGCCAGGTAGCGGGTTGCCCGGAAGCGGGTTGCCCGCGCTGTCGTAGCTAACTACCGTAGACCAGTCTGTTCCCCTTAACCCGAGAGCGTTGCGTGGCCGACCGTCATCTTTTTACCTCTGAGTCAGTGACTGAGGGGCACCCCGATAAGATCGCCGACCAAATCTCTGACGCGATCCTCGACGCCATTCTGGCCAAGGATGCGCTCGCCCGTGTCGCGTGCGAAACCCTCGTGACGACGGGACTGGTCGTGATTGCGGGTGAGATCACCACGTCGGCCTACGTGTCGTTCCCCGAGATCGTTCGGCGCACCATCGAAGGTATCGGGTACACCGACGCGAACTTCGGCTTTGACAACAAGACCTGCGCGGTCATGAGCACCATCGATGCGCAGTCTGTCGATATCGCGCAAGGCGTGGATACGGGGGGAGCGGGCGACCAAGGCATGATGTTCGGCTATGCCACCGATGAGACCACGGAGCTGATGCCGCTGCCAATCCAGCTCGCGCATGCTCTCACCCATCGCCTCTCGGCGCTGCGCAAGGACGGTTCGCTCCCGTGGCTCCGCCCGGACGGAAAGGCGCAGGTCAGCGTGGTCTACGAGGGCGATCGGCCCATCGCGGTCGACACGGTCGTCATCTCCACACAGCACGATGAGAAGGTCGCGAACTCCAAGTTGCGAAAGGCTATTCTCGAGGATGTCATTCATGATAGCATCCCGGAAGAGTTCCGCAGCAGAAAGCTGAAGACGCATATCAATCCCACCGGCCGCTTCGTCATCGGCGGCCCCCAGGGGGATGCTGGTCTCACCGGACGCAAGATCATCGTGGACACCTACGGCGGCATGGGGCGCCATGGCGGCGGCGCCTTCAGCGGCAAGGATCCATCCAAGGTCGATCGCTCGGCGTGCTACGCCGCGCGCTGGGTCGCGAAGAACATTGTCGCGGCGAAGCTTGCCCGGCGTTGTGAGGTGCAAGTGGCCTACGCCATCGGCGTGGCGGAGCCCGTTTCCGTGTACGTGCAGACCTTCGGGACCGGAAGCGTTCCGGATCGGGTGATCGAGGCGGCGGTCAACGAGGTGTTCGATCTCACACCTCGCGGAATTACCCGCGATCTCGACCTTCGCAAGCCGATTTATCAGGCGACGGCGGCGTACGGACACTTCGGACGCACGCCCGAAACGGAAGGGCGTGGGAAATCAGCCAAGACGTACTTCACGTGGGAGCGTACCGATCGCGTGACTGCGCTCAAGCGCGCGGTGCGCTAACGCGGTGCGCTGACGCGGCGGCTGACCTTGGAGGAGCACACATGGTTGAAATCATCGTCGACCGACTTGGTTTGGACAGCGCCTCCAATTCGTACGTGGTCATTCTCCGCGAGAAGCACGGGAATCGGCTGCTGCCCATCTGGATCGGACAGCCGGAAGCGGAGTCCATCGTGATGCAGATGAATCATGTGAAGCGCGAGCGGCCCCTGACGCACGATCTTTGCAAGTCGCTGATCGTTTCGCTCGGCGGGACGTTGCGTCGCATCTCCATCACGCGGGTGCAACAGCGCACGTACTACGCAGAATTGCACATCGATGGACCGGCGGGGCTGGTGCACGTCGACGCGCGACCATCGGACAGCATCAGCATCGCCTTGCGCCTGGACGCCCCGATCTTTGCCGAGGAAGACCTGCTGTCCGCGCCGGATGCCGACGAGGACAGCACGGCGTCCACGTTGCTGTCGTCGCAGGCACATGACCTGACGCCCGAACAGCTGAAAGCGTATCTCGCAAATCTGCGTCCTGAAGACTTCGGAAAGTTCATTCCCTGATGCATGTCGTGCTGCTCTCTCTGAACGGACGTCGCGTGGCGCGCCGTGCAGTCGCCCGACTGCTCGTCATGGCGCTGCTGGTCCAGGTGCCGACAATCTCCGTCGCGCAGCCGCAGCCGCAGCCGCAGCGGCCGCCGCAGCCCGTCGTCGCTCGCACCGTCGAAGGCCGCGTGCGACGACCCGCCAGCGTGAACGCCGACTCCACCGGCATGGGGCCCGCCACCAACGCGTGGGTCACGCTGCATCGGGTCGCCAAGGATAGTGCCGGTCCAATTGATTCCGTACGAACCGACTCGCGCGGACAGTATCGCCTACGGTGGCGGCCATTCGGTGCGCCGGACGCGGTCTACTTTGCGTCCATCACCTGGGGGGGCATCGCGTATTTCACCCCGCCGCTCCGCGACCAGAATGCGCGCGGTGATGAAGCCGAGTTGACGGTATTCGATACCACGTCGGCGACCTTTCCGCTCTCGGTGCGCGGAAGGCATCTGATTGTTGGCAAGGCGGACAGCACCGATGTTCGTACCGTGATTGAGGTGTTCGAACTGGCCAATGACAGCTTGCGAACACTGGTCACGGCCGATGGTCCAGCGCCTGCGCCGACGTGGAGCATTGGCGTGCCATCCGCGGCCAC
>JANNEV010000085.1:0-2552 GCA_031379145.1 Gemmatimonadaceae bacterium | reverse complement strand
TCTGGCGGCGGTGGCACATCTCGCTCTCGTCGTGGTTTCGCGACTATCTCTACGATCCGCTGGCGGAAAAATTCAGCGGCGCCTCCGGTTGGGCAGTTGCCATCGTGGTTACGTTCGGCGTCAGCGGCCTCTGGCATGGCGCGGCGTGGACGTATGTCGTCTGGGGTTTCTTGAACGGATTCTATCTTTTGGCCGGGGGCCTCACCGAGGAGCCGCGAAACCGGTTCTTCCGGACGGTCGGCATCGCGGACGACTCGACGCTGCGGACAGCGATCCGGATCGCTACGACGTTTGGCCTGACCTGCATCGGCTGGGTGGTGTTTCGGGCAGGATCGCTGCACGACGTCGGGCACATCCTGTCGAATTTCTGGCGCAACTGGGACTTCGGCGAAATCAGAACCAAGCAATTTCTGCTGCGGCAGATGCCGGCAGCATCGCCGTCATCGTCGTTCTGGAGGCCGTCCAGTTATTGAACCGGCGCATGAGTCTCTCGAACCCTCTCGTCCGGGCTCCGTTTCTACCCCGGTGGGCCCTTTATTTCGCGTGGATTTTCAGGATGATTTTCTTCGGTGTCTTTCGCAACGAACAGTTCATTTACTTCCAATTCTAAAGATCTCGGTCGTTCGGCGTTGCGCCCCAGCCTACTTCGGACCCACTTGAAGCATTCCTAGCCCTTGCACCAAATTCGAGATTGAAAACCAACCCTTCGGACGTTCGAGATGTCATGACCTTGCCAGAACCATCACAGATTGAGCTATCCGAAGTCGCCCTTGCATTTGTTGGGGCTGGCAACTCGGATCGGACGATGCGTTTCTCGGCGTTGGTAAGCGCCCTGAGGCAGGCGGTCGTTGGTGACGAGCCTGAGCTTGCAGCGGCCGCGCTTCGTCAAGCAGTGGTCCCGACGTTAGACTACACGACCGCGCAGGCGCTTGTGCGCCTTCGCCGAACACTGACAGGCCGAGTCAGGGCTCGTCACAAACTCCGAATTGCCATTCTCGGCAGCTTTACGACGACTCAGCTGGTCGCGCTTCTTGACCTGTTTCTTTTCGCTGCTGGCGTCGAGGCGGAGTTCTATGAGAGTGACTTCGGTGTGTTCCGGCAGGAGATCATCGATCCTACCTCCACACTATATGCATTTCGTCCGGAAATCCTCTTGATCGCCACGACGCGGCGCGATTTGGGCCGGCGGCCAGATCCCGGGATCGATGCCGTAACGGAAGCGCGTCTGCTTGAGGTGGAACTGGGGGAGTGGACTGCACTCTGGAAAGTGGCCCAGCGGACCGCTGGCTGCCAAGTAATTCAGAATAATTTTGTGATCCCTGCTGCGCGGTCGCTGGCTAACCGCGAGCCGGCGCACGTAGGCTCACTTGGTCGCTTCATCTCCGAAATGAATCGCGCCCTTGCGCTGGCCGCGCCGTCATTTGTTACTGTTCATGATGTCGATCATCTTGCGGCGTCGTGGGGACGCTGGCTTTGGGATGACCCACGTTTTTTTCACCACGCCAAGCTGCCCTGTGATCCGGAGTTTCTTGTCGATTACGCGCACAGTGTGGCCTCGCTCGTCGGAGCGCAGCTCGGGCTCGCGAAAAAATGCCTGGTGCTCGATCTGGACAACACATTGTGGGGAGGCGTCATTGGCGACGACGGACTGGACGGCATCCGGCTCGGCCAGGGAACGCCGGAAGGCGAGGCGTTCGTCGAGTTTCAGGCCTACGCCAAATCCCTCCGCGACCGAGGGATCCTCTTGGCCGTTTGCTCGAAAAACAACGAGGCGACGGCCTTGGAGGTGTTCGACAGGCACACGGAGATGGTGCTGCGCCGGGGCGACATCTCGTGCTTTGTCGCGAACTGGGACGACAAGGCGACCAACCTCCGCCGCATCGCCAAGGCACTGAACATCGGGATTGATTCGCTCGTGTTCGCGGACGACAACCCCGCCGAGCGCGCGATCGTGCGCCAACTCGCACCCGAGGTCGCGGTCCCGGAACTCTCGGACGATGTCACGACCTACGTCCGCACCCTCGAGCAGCACCGCTACTTCCAAGTGCTCTCGGTGGCGGCCGAGGATCTCAAGCGCACGGAGTTCTATCAGGCTGACGCCCTGCGCCGGGACGTGCAGGCAGCCGCGGGCGGCGACCTAGATACGTTCTTGCGGTCGCTTGAGATGGTGGCTCAAATCGGCCCCGTGACGCCCATGTCGCTTGAACGCAGCGCGCAACTCATCCAGCGGTCGAACCAGTTCAACCTGACGACGCGCCGTCGCTCCGTGGCGGAGCTAACCGCGCTCCTTCCGGACGGTGATTGGATAACGCGCACTATTTCGCTTGCCGATCGGTTTGGCGACAACGGCCTCATCAGCGTGATCATCGCACGGGTTGACGGCGAGGCCTTGGACATCGACACGTGGCTGATGAGCTGCCGGGTGTTGCGCCGTGGGGTCGAGCCATTCGTGCTGAACGATCTGGCTCGTGTCGCCCAGGGGCGCGGCCTGAAGAAAATCCGGGGCGCCTACGTGCCGACGCCGAAAAATCAACTGGTGCGCGATCACTACG
>JANNEV010000077.1:0-8577 GCA_031379145.1 Gemmatimonadaceae bacterium | reverse complement strand
ATGACCGAGCGACCGGAGTAGTCCACGCGCTTGCCGAGCAGGTTCTGACGGAACCGGCCCTGCTTGCCCTTGAGCATGTCGGACAGCGACTTGAGCGGACGCTTGCCGCGGCCACGAATGGCCTTGGAGCGACGGCCATTGTCGAACAGCGCGTCCACCGCTTCCTGCAGCATGCGCTTCTCGTTGCGCAAAATCACTTCGGGCGCGCGATGCGAGATGAGCTTGGTGAGGCGGTTGTTGCGATTGATGACGCGGCGGTACAAGTCGTTCAAGTCCGACGTCGCGAAGCGGCCACCATCGAGCGGCACGAGCGGACGAAGGTCCGGCGGAATGACGGGGATGACGTCGAGGATCATCCACTCCGGACGGTTGCGGATTTCGCCGCCCTCGCCGGACAGACGGAATGCATCCACGATCTTGAGCCGCTTGAGCATCTGCTTCTTGCGATGCTGGGACGTCTCACCAACGACAGAGCCACGGAGTTCCTCGGCGACCTTGTCCACGTCCAGGCGCTTGAGCAACTCGCGCACGGCCGGGGCTCCGATCTCCGCGTGGAACGCGGTGTCACCCTCGGCCTTGGCGCGCTGCCGCAGGTCGAGGTACTCGTCTTCATCGAGCAGCTGACGCTCACGCGCTTCCTGCGCGCCAGGGTCGATGACGATGTAGTTGCTGTAGTAGATGACCTTCTCGAGATCACGAAGCGTGACGTCAAGCAGGTTGCCCATGGGCGACGGAAGAGTCTTGAAGAACCAGATGTGCGCAACCGGCACCGCCAGTTCGATATGCCCCATGCGTTCGCGCCGCACCTTGCTGAGCGTGACTTCAACGCCGCAACGATCGCAGATGACGCCGCGATAGCGGATGCGCTTGTACTTCCCGCAATGGCATTCCCAGTCCTTGACGGGACCGAAGATGCGCTCGCAGAACAAGCCGTCCTTCTCCGGCTTGAACGAGCGATAGTTGATGGTCTCGGGCTTGGTGACTTCGCCCCACGACCACCAGGTGCGCAGGCCGGCCATCTCCAGCCGCTCGCGTTCCTTCGGGTCTTTGGGTCCGCGGATTTCCTCCGGAGAGGCAATACGCACGGACATGTAGTCAAACGCGGATGCGCGAGCTTCGCGCGAACTGCGGAAATCGATCATGGGTTACGCCTCCCCCCCGTTACCGTTGCTGCCGCCGTCGACGACGTCCACACCGTTACCATCGGTGGAGCCGAGCGTGACCTTGATACCAAGTGCCTGCAGTTCCTTCACGAGCACGTTGAACGACTCCGGGATTCCGGGTTCTGGCAGATTCTGCCCCTTCACAATCGCTTCGTAGACACGGCTTCGGCCGTTCACGTCGTCCGACTTGACCGTGAGGATTTCCTGCAGCGTGTGTGCCGCACCGTAGGCTTCGAGGGCCCACACTTCCATTTCTCCGAAACGCTGGCCGCCGAACTGGGCCTTACCCGCGAGCGGCTGCTGCGTGACCAACGAGTACGGTCCGATAGACCGTGCGTGGATCTTGTCGTCCACCAGATGCGAGAGCTTGAGCACATACACCTCGCCCACGGTAACGGGCGCGGCGAACTCCTCACCGGTACGTCCATCGCGCAGTCGCACCTTGCCCGCGGATGTCAGGCCGGCCAGACGCAGCAGCTCCATGCCGGCCGCTTCCACATCCGATTCACCCTTCGGTCCAAGCATGCCCGCGAGCGCCGAGAGTCCGATGCGCTTGAGCGTGTCCGCCGGGCTGAGCGCCAGCTGCGCTTCGATGGCCGCCACCGCGACCGCCGCGTCCTCCGGCGTTCCTTCCAGCGAGCGATTGACGGCCAACGCGGCCTGCAACGAGCCCATTTCACGTTCGGCCATCGTCCGCGCGGCGTTCGCGAGGAACTCGCGAATTCGGGCGTAGACCGCCTTCGTGTCGGCTGACATGCCGCGCGCACCCAAATCGTTCAGGCTCGCGTGATGCAGCAACTCCACCTTGTCTGGCGCGGTGCGCTCGGGGCGCACATCGGCCAGCAGATTCCGCACGTCCTGCGGCGTGGCATCCGACTCCGGACCACCGAGCGAGAGCGTCTTCCGCGCCCACTTGAGACCACCGAGCTTCATCAGCATGCCGATTTCGCGCTCGTTCGCACCCTGGAACACCGGCGTCTTGGCGTAGAAATTGAGCAGCTTCGCGGCCCACCCGAGGTGGGTCTCGAGAATCTGTCCAACGTTCATTCGAGACGGTACGCCGAGCGGATTGAGCACGATATCAACCGGCGTTCCATCGGGCATGAACGGCAAGTCTTCTTCGGGCACGATACGGGCAACGATTCCCTTGTTGCCGTGGCGGCCGGCCATCTTGTCACCCACCGAGATTTTGCGCTTCTCGGCGAGGTACACCTTCACCAGCTGGATCACGCCCGGCGGCAACTCGTCGGGCTGCAGGATCCGGTCGATGCGCTCTTCGGCACGCTCCTCGATGTGGGCCTTCTCTTCGTTGCCCGCATCGATGATCTCGCGCACGCGATCGTTGGCCTTCTTGCTCTCGACGCGGAACGTCTTGAGGTCGAGCGTGGCGAACTTGATCGTCTCGAGCAGTTCCTTGGTCAGCACCGTTCCGGCCGGAATCGCCTCTTCGACGGTGCCGGCACGCAACGCGAGGGAGACCGTTTCGCCAGCCAGCAGCGCGGCGATCTCGCCGTCGCGCACTTCGTTGACGCGAATCTTCTCCTCGCCTTCTTGACGACGCACATCACCGATGCGCTCGCCACGGTCCTTCTCCACGACCTGATCCTCGACGCGCGAGAAGATCTTCACGTCGATGACGACACCTTCCATGCCCGGCGGCACCTTGAGGGACGAGTCCTTCACGTCCTTCGCCTTTTCGCCGAAGATGGCCGTGAGCAACTTCTCTTCCGGCGACAGCTCGGTCTCGCCCTTGGGTGTGATCTTGCCGACCAGAATGTCGCCCGGCTTGACCTGCGCGCCGATGCGGACAATGCCGCGCTCGTCGAGATCGGTCAGTGACTCTTCGGCGACGTTCGGGATTTCACGCGTGATTTCTTCCTGCCCGCGCTTGGTGTCGCGCACGTGCAGTTCGAGCTCCTGGATGTGGATCGACGAGTACACGTCGAACTTCACCAGTCGCTCGGACAGAATGATGGCGTCTTCGAAGTTGTGGCCATACCAGGGCATGAACGCCACGCGAACGTTCGCGCCGAGGGCCAGCTGGCCCATCTCGGTCGCGGCGCCGTCGGCGAGTACTTCGCCCTTGGCCACTCGCTGACCCATGCGCACGATCGGACGCTGGTTGATCGCCGTGTCCTGATTGGTACGCCAGTACTTCTTGATCTTGTACCGATCGAGCTGCGTCAGGCGGGCCAGCGGGCGATCCGTCTCGATGCCGCCTTCCACTAAGCCGGCGTCCACGATGATCTCGTCGGCCGTCACGCTCGTAACCACACCAGGGCGACGTGCGATGATCACCGCGCCCGAGTCCACGGCAACAGTGGCTTCGAGTCCGGTACCAACGAACGGCGTCTGCGGGTTGAGCAGCGGTACCGCCTGCCGTTGCATGTTCGAGCCCATCAACGCGCGGTTGGCGTCGTCGTGCTCGAGGAACGGAATGAGCGCTGACGCGATGGAGACCAGCTGCTCCGGCGCGACGTCCATGTAGTCGATGTTCTCCCGCTGCGTGAGCGGGAGGTCACCGCGTTTGCGGCAGAGCACCAGATCTTCGACGAACTTGCCGTCGTCATCCAGCTTGGCATTCGCCTGCGCGATGATCGCGTCCTCTTCCTTGTTCGCGTCGAGCCACAGGATTTCTCCGGTGAGTCGGCCTTCCTTGACCACGCGATACGGCGTCTCGATGAAACCCAGATCGTTCACGCGCGCAAAGCACGCCAGCGACGTGATCAGGCCGATGTTCGGGCCTTCCGGCGTTTCGATCGGGCACATGCGGCCGTACTGCGAATAGTGCACGTCACGGACTTCGAAGCCGGCCCGTTCGCGGGTGAGGCCACCAGGTCCGAGGGCCGACAACCGACGCTTGTGGGTCAGTTCGGCCAGCGGATTGGTTTGGTCCATGAATTGCGAGAGCTGCGACGATCCGAAGAACGCCTGAATGACCGCCGACACCGTCCGGGCGTTCACCAGGTCATCGAGCGAAATCTTCTCGGGATCGGTGTTGATCGACATGCGCTCCTTCACCAGGCGCGCCATGCGCGACAGGCCCACGGAGAACTGATTCGCGATCAGTTCACCGACAGAGCGGATACGGCGATTGCCCAGCTGATCAATGTCATCCACATCGCCGCGGCCTTCATGCAGCTCCACGAGCTGACGCATGATCTCGACGAAGTCTTCCTTCGTGAGCACGGTCGTGGACATCGGCGTGTTCAGACGCAGCCGCTGGTTGATCTTGTAGCGACCAACGCGGCCGAGGTCATAGCGCTTGGGGGAGAAGAACAGCCGCTCCAGCGCCTGCTTGGCAGTCTCGCGATTGGGCGCATCACCCGGACGGAGCAGCGCATAGATCTGGCGCAGCGCTTCCTCTTCCGCCTTGGTCGGGTCCTTGAGCAGCGTATTCTTGATCAGCGTGGATTCCGCACGGCCCGACGACACGAAGACATGGACTTTCGTGGTGTCTGCCTTGCGGATCTTCTTGATGACTGCATCCGTGAGCAGTTCGCCTTTTTCCGCGACCGCTTCGCCGGTGTCGGCGTCGATGACGTCGCGGGCGAGCGTACGGCGCACATCACGTTCGCCGCGATCGATGGCGTCCTGTTCATCGCGCAGGTCGATCTGCGTGTACGAAGCAAAGACCTTGACCGTCTCGAGCCCCTGACGCACGAGGCGGTTGAGCACCTCTTCCGTGAGCTCATCCCCTTCGCGCACCAGCAGATCGGACTCGGCCCGCTCGCGCTCGGCCTTGGCCTTCTTGGTCTTGGGCTTGGGGGCATCCGCCGCGGCCGCTTCTCCGTCGAGCGTGATGTCTTCGGCAATGATGGCGCCGAGGATTTCACGCTGATCGTTTCGCGTCTCGCGCTTCTTGAGCAGATCGAGGTCGCGCTCGGCGAAGAAGAGCCGCAGGATGTCGCGGTTCTCCCCGTAGCCGAACGCGCGAAGGAGCGCGGTGGCCGGGAACTTCTTCTTCTTGTCGATGTGGACGTAGATCACGTCGTGGATGTCCACGGTGAACTCGACCCACGATCCACGGAACGGAATGATGCGTGACGAGAGCAGACGCTGTCCGTTCGGATGCGTCGACTCCTCGAACACCACGCCCGGTGACCGATGGAGCTGCGAGACGATGACTCGCTCGGCCCCGTTGATCACGAAGGTGCCCAGTTCAGTGAGCAACGGCAGCTCACCAAGGTAGACCTCCTTTTCGATGATGTTGCGGGGACGCTTGGTCCCATCACCGGTATCCTCGAAGATGACCAGCTGCAGCGTCGCCTTGAGCGGCGCCGAGTATGTCATATCGCGCTCGATGCACTCGGCGACGGTGTACTTGGGTTCACCGAGACTGTACCGTACGAACTCCAACGAGAAATTCTCGTGGACATCCGAAATCGGAAACAGGTCCTTGAATACGCGCTCGAGGCCAACATCCTCGCGCTCGAGCTGTGCGGCATCGAGTTGTAACAACGACTCGAAGGCGCGCGTCTGAATGTCGAGGAGGTGGGGCATGTCCATGCCCGTCTCGAGCTTCGCGAACGAGATCTGGTTCATCATGTCTGTAGGGGCTCACCCACATAGCGGGGCGCACCGAATCCGGAGATACCGGAGGCGCAAAACACTCCGTCTCCGCTGGCATCGTTCGCGAAACACGCGAGCGACGCCAACGGGGCGGAGCGATACATCGACGAGAAAAACCGAAAGGTCGGCTGGAGCACAGTGACGTCGAGAGAAGTGAGGGAATCGAGGACCATGGAATCCGGCCCCGCCGCAGCGGAGGCCGGCCCTGGTTTCGACGCCTTACTTCACTTCGACGGTCGCGCCTTCGGCCTCGAGCTTGGCCTTGAGCTGAGCCGCCTCATCCTTCGAGACGTTCTCCTTCACGCTCTTGGGCGCGCCGTCGACCAGATCCTTGGCTTCCTTGAGGCCAAGTCCCGTGATCTCACGCACGACCTTGATGACCTGAATCTTCTTGCCACCGGCTTCCTTGAGCACGACCGTGAACTCGGTCTGCTCTTCGACCGCGGCCGCCGGAGCCGCCGCACCACCACCACCGCCCGCGGCAACCGCGGCAATGGTGACGTTGAACTTCGTCTTGAACGTCTCGATCAGTTCGGACAACTCGATCACGCTCATCGCGCCGATCGCGTCGATGATTTCGTCCTTGCTGAGGGCAGTGTTAGCCATCTTCGTACTCTCCGTATTCTTCCCCCAGGGAGCCTGGGGCGTGTGATCAGGCAGACGCCTGGGGAACTTCGTTGGAGCCTTCGAGCTGCGCCTTGCGAGCGTCAAGTGCGAGGGCGAACATCATCGGAATGCTGTTCATGTAGCCGGCAAAAATCGAAAGCGCTTCTTCGCGGGTGGGGAGCGTGGCCAGTTTCTTCACCAGCCCCTCGTCCACCGGCTTGCCCTCGAAAATGCCACCCTTCACCGACGGCCGCTGTTCGTTCTCCTTCGCGAATTCAGCGAGAACCTTCGCCGCGGCGATGGCATCCTTCGCGACGACGACCCCGGTCGGGCCCTTCAAACGCTCGGAGACGAGACCGCTTTCGTTCACGGCACGAATCGCGAGCGTGTTCTTGATCACGACATACTCCACGCCCACGCGACTCAGGCGACGACGGAGTTCCGTCATGCGCTTGACGTTCAAGCCGGTGAAATCCGTGTAGTACAGCGCCGACGCGGTGCCGAGCTTGGCGCTCAAGCTGTCCACGAGCAGCTGCTTGTCGTGCTTCTTGGCTTTGGCTTTGACTTTCATGGTCGTGTCTACCCCTTAACGGTACGGCGTGGTGTCGACACTGACGCCAGGTCCCATGGTGCTGGAGACCGCAACGTTCCGGATGTAGACGCCCTTCGCCGCCGTAGGCTTGGAGCGGACAAGAGTGTCCATCAGCGCGGCAAAGTTCGTTTCCAACTGGTCGGGCGCGAAGGAGACCTTGCCGATGGGCGCGTGCACGTTACCACCCTTGTCGACGCGGAACTCGATCTTGCCGCCCTTGGATTCGCGAACCGCCTTGCTCACATCAAAGGTGACCGTGCCGGCCTTCGGATTCGGCATGAGACCGCGCGGACCAAGGACTCGGCCGAGCTGGCCGATTTGTCCCATCTGATCCGGCGTGGCGATCATGACGTCGAAGTCCAACCAGCCATCCTTGATCTTGGCCAGATACTCGGTACCGACGAAGTCGGCTCCGGCATCCAGCGCTTCCTGCACTTTCGCGCCAGCCGCGATCACAAGCACGCGCATCGTCTTGCCGGTTCCTGCAGGCAACACGACGGTGCCGCGAACGACCTGATCCGCATGCCGCGGATCGACGCCGAGACGGACGGCCACTTCGACCGTCTCATCGAACTTCGCAAAGCTCATCTGCTTGACCAACGCGATGGCCTGCGGCGCGGCGTATGGCTTGGCGATTTCACGACGCTCACTCGCGGCGCGAAACTTCTTTCCATGACTCTTCATGCTCAGTCCTTGACCGTGATGCCCATGGATCGCGCCGCTCCGGCCATCATGGAGATCGCGCTATCGATGGACTCCGTATTCAGATCGGGCATCTTGATCTCCGCGAGCTTCTTGAGCTGCGCACGCGTGATCGTTCCCACCTTCACCTTGTTTGGCTGACCCGAGCCCTTGTCGACGCCCAGTTCCTTCTTGATGAGTTCCGCCGCCGGCGGCGTCTTCAAGATGAAGCTGAACGACTTGTCGCCGTAGATCGTGACTTCGACCGGGATGATCATATCACCACCCTGCGTCCGAGCGTTAAACTCTTTGCAGAATGCCATGATATTGATACCCTGGGGGCCGAGTGCCGTACCCACGGGGGGCGCCGGGTTCGCCTTGCCGCTTGGAATCTGCAGCTTGACGAATCCAACAACCTTCTTTGCCATGCTCTCACCTCAACGCAAGTTCCGCAGGGGGACCATCCCCGAGCGGTCGTGCTGCCACCCGTCATCTTTTGCGTCGCTGTGGTTGGCGACGGGGGAGGGCGATGCACTTTGCCCTGCGTCCCACCTACACCTGCAAACTCAGTAGCCGCGCAGCTGCAGGTAGTCGAGTTCGACGCTGGTCGGGCGGCCGAACAGGCTCACCGACACTCGCACCTTGCCCTTGTCGGGCAACACCTCTTCCACCGTGCCGTTGAAGTCCGCAAACGGGCCCTCAGTGATCGCAACGGCCTGCCCGACCAGAAACGGAATCTCTTCCTTGACCGCAGACTCGGTTTCCGAATCCGTGACCCCGAGCAGGCGACGCACTTCATCATCGCGCAACGGAGTCGGATCCTTTTCCTTCCCGACGAACTTGATCACGCCCTGAATCGCATTCACTTCGTGTAACGTGTCCTGTCCGGCGATCATCTCCACGAGCACGTAGCCCGGAAAGATCTTTCGCTCGACGGTCACCTTCTTGCCGTTCTTGATCTCC
>JANNEV010000057.1:0-10039 GCA_031379145.1 Gemmatimonadaceae bacterium | reverse complement strand
CGAAGCGGCCGGTGGCCGCGTCGACGGCTGAGGGGGAGCCCCCGGCGAATGGCAGAGCAGAACAACAAGGCGGCGCAGGCTGTCGCCAACATCTACCAGACGCCTGAACTCTGGGCGAAAATCACGTTCACATTCGTGTGTCTGCTGATTTATCGCATCGGCGCGCACATTACGGCGCCCGGCATCGACGTTCAGGCGTTGACCGACTACTTCGCACGGCAGCAGGGCGGCGGACTGCTCGGCCTGTACGATCTGTTCGTTGGTGGTGGCCTCTCGCGGGCCACCGTCTTCGCCCTCGGCATCATGCCGTACATCTCCGCCAGCATCTTCATTCAGATCGGCGGGGCGGTGTTGCCGACCGTCGACAAGATGCAGAAGGACGAAGAGGGACGAAAGAAGCTGACGCAGTACACACGCTATCTGACGGTGGTGCTGGCGATGGTGCAGGCCTACGGCTTTGCACTGTTCACTGTGTCGCTTCCGGCCGCCGTGTCCCGTCCAGGACCGATGTTCATCGTGCAGATGATGCTGTTCCTGACCACGGGCGCGATCTTCGTCATGTGGCTGGGTGAGCAGATCACTGAACGTGGTCTGGGCAACGGTGCGTCGCTGATCATCTTCTTCTCAATTGTCGAGCGGATGTGGCCGGCGATTCTTCAGACGTTCAACTTCGTGACGACGGGGGCCATCGCTCCACTGTCGTTGGTCGTGCTGGCGCTCGTCATGGTTGGCGTCGTCGCCGGTGTGGTGGCCATTACGGTCGCAGCTCGCCGTGTGCTGATTCAGATACCGCAGCGAACGATGGCACGTGGTCGTCAGCGTGAGGCCGCTCGCAATTTCATTCCGCTGCGTATCAACACCGCCGGCGTGATGCCGATCATCTTCGCGCAGTCGGTGATCGTGATTCCTGGTGCGATCGCGCAGTTCAGCGGAAACGCCAAGGCGCAGGAGATTGCGGAGTACTTCAATCCGCAGGGTCCGAACCCCTGGCTCTATTTCGTACTCTCGGCCATCCTGATTCTGCTGTTCACGTACTTCTATACGTCGATCATCTTCAATCCCGTAGACCTCGCGGAGAACCTGAAGAAGCAGGGCGGTTTCGTGCCAGGCATCAAGCCGGGCGCGAAAACGGCTGAATACATCGAGCACGTGGTGGAGCGCATTACGTTGCCGGGTGCCATCTTCCTGACGTTCATTGCGCTGATGCCGATCGTGATTGCTCGGTTGGTAAACGTGCCGTTCGCCTTTGGCGGAACATCGCTGCTGATCGTGGTTGGTGTGGCGCTGGATACGATGGCGCAAATGCAGCAGCACCTGCTGCTGCGGAAGTACGATGGTTTCATGAAGAAAGGCCGCGTCCGCTTCCGCGGACGTCAGGCGACCGGCGGCTTCTAGCAAGCAGAGTCAGACTGAATGGTCATCGTACTGCTCGGACCTCCGGGCGCAGGGAAGGGAACCCAGGGTGAGCGGCTGGCCGAGCGCCTTGGGATTCCCAAGATCGCAACTGGAGACGTGCTTCGAGCAGCGGTGCGAGAAGGCACGCCGCTCGGTCTGGAGGCCAAGGCAGCGATGGATCGCGGAGATCTCGTTCCTGACGCCGTGATCATGGGCATCATGGGAGAGGCATTGGCGGCCCCGTCGGCCGCCAAAGGCGTTATCCTCGATGGAGTCGTTCGAACGACTCCTCAAGCCGAAGGGCTGCAAGCGATGCTGACGACGCTTCATCGAAAGGTGGACGCCGTTCTGCTCTTCGATATTGCCGAGGATGAGCTCGTGCGTCGCTTGAGCGGCCGCACCACCTGCGACCAGTGCCAGCGTCCGTTTTTCGGTCGCGAACCGGGTGAGACGTGTGCCGTGGATGGTCATGCTCCGGAGGGCGTCCTGGTGCGCCGCAAGGACGACGAACCCGATGCGGTACGCAAGCGCCTCTGGGTGTATCGCGAGCAGACGGCGCCCGTGATCACCTGGTACGAGCGCGCCGGGGCAAAGCTCGTCCACATCGACGCCATGGGTTCGCTGGATGATGTGGAAGCTCGCGCCGTGAAGGCGCTGCAAGACTAATCATGACCTCAGGGTCAGCTGCACCGACGACGCTGTTGAAATCTGCGCGGGAAATCGACGTAATGGCGCGCGGTGGGGTCATCCTCCACGCGACCCTGCAGGAGCTGCGGGCGGCCGTGCATCCGGGCGTGAGCACGCTCGAACTCGACACGATCTGCGAAGCGTTTATTCGTCGTCATCCTGGTGCGGAGCCGGCGTTCAAGGGTCTCTATGGTTTTCCAGGCAGCGCGTGCATCTCGATCAACGAGGAGATCGTGCACGGCATTCCGTCGCGGAAGCGCATTCTGAACAGCGGTGACATCGTCACGCTCGACGTCGGTGTGAAGCTGGAAGGGATGTACTCGGATTCGGCCATTACCGTGCCCGTCGGACCGATCGACGATTTAACGGCGCAGCTGCTCGATGTGACCCAGCGAGCATTGGCTGTTGGCATCGCCGCGGCAACGGTCGACAATCACATCGGGGACATCGGCGCCGCCATTCAAACGCTGGTGGAAGCGGAAGGCTTTTCCATCGTGCGTGAACTGGTTGGGCACGGGATCGGCTACTCCCTCCACGAGGAAGTGCAGATTCCCAACTACGGCAAGCCCAAGCGGGGCAAAAAGCTCCAAGCCGGTCTGACCATCGCGATCGAGCCGATGGTGAACGTGGGGACGGCAAAGACGCGTACGCTCAGCGACAAGTGGACTGTGGTCACCGCAGACGGCAAGCGATCCGCGCACTTCGAGCATACCGTTGCCATCACCGAGCACGGGCCGCGAATTCTTACGCTGCCAATCTGATACTGCTCGGCTGACAGACCTTCCTTGTTTGGAAGCAACGAAGATGCGCATCGCCTACGCGAGAAGCACGGGCATCACGCCGCCCTGGAGCAAGTAGCGGCGGTTCTGCGTATTTCTTCGCTACTGGCGACGATTGCTGCGGACGAGCAGCGACGGCGCGACGAGTACGGTGCAGCCCGCAGTGAGCGTGACGCGCGCCGTTGCATTGGTATAGCCAGCGAGCACGATTCGAAGATCGTAGAGTCCAGGAGGTAGTTCGAAACGCGCGGGCTGTCGCGGATCGATGCTCACTGTGCTGCGCGTTGTCTCCCCTTGGATACGCACCGTCGCCTCCGCACCCGCTGCGGGCGGCGGCTCCACCCTCAGCGTGAGCAGAAGTCCGGCCCTGTTCGCCGACTGCTTGGTGCGTGTCGTTCCCGGCGCCGACGCTGGACAGGCGGTTTGCGCAATTGAATCCGAGCTCGCTGCGGCCTCTGACGGTGGAGTCCCCGCGCGACGCTCCGCTGCGCTTCCATGCCGACAAGCGTTCAGGGTGGCAAGAAGCAGGGCGAGCCATGCTGCACGCCGTCGAGGCGGACGGGCCATCGTCACGCGGCGGTCACGAGGGCGCCATGGATCGCTCGACCGCGGCTTCCGCCAGGCGAGCGTGCACGGACGCGGCGTCGAGGCACGCTCGGGCCTCTGATTTGAGCTGTATAGACGCGTCCGTCGATTCGGCGCCGAGAGCACTCAAGTTGATTCGCACGTTCAGCACCGCGCCTTTGCACGCGGCTTCAGCCAGGAGCGCGGCGACCGCCGCGTCAGAGACGGCGTTCGTGTTGCCCTTCTCCGCTACCGTGGCAGCGATGGAAGCGACCTCCACCGCAGCCCGCGCGGTCTCCAGCGGGATCTCCGCAGCGAAGATCAACGCGCGCTCGATCGCGACTGAGCGCGCTACGTTCGCCGACTCCGGCTCCTTGGGCATGGCGTACGCGCTCCGGACACCTTCGTACGCGTCTGCGTCGCGCTGCACCAACAGCGAGAGCTGACGACGCAAAGCGCTGGCCCGGAGCGTGAGCTCCTTCATCTCCGTTTCCACTGCGGCGTACTTCTTCTTCCCGATGGTGAGTCCGACCACCATTTGTGTCAGTGCTGCTCCGAGTGCTCCGGCGTGCGCCGCGACACTGCCTCCGCCTGGTGTCGGGACCGGCTCGGCCACTCGCGCGACGAAAGCTTCGAGTGCCTCACCGCCACTGATCGCCTCCCGCACCGTGTGTTCGAGCAGCATGTGCTTGGAGAAACCGCGGAGTTGGACATGCCGCGCGCCCGCGTCGAGCAGCACACGCTCCGGGACCAGCCCAACAATCTCGCTCCAGGTGGGCTGCAGGCCGTGCGAAGCGGCCTCGTTCCGCACGAACTCGTATACCCGATGCAGCGGCGTCCTGTCGGTGTCCACGAGGTTCATGGAAACCTGCGCCTGTCCGTCCACTTCAAGGCCGAGCCCCTTGACGAAGCGAAGCCCTCCAGACGAGCCGCGAACCGCCTTCGCGATTTCCTTCGCGACGGGAACGTTGGCGGCATCGCCCAAATACACGTTGTACGCCACGAGAAAGGGCCGTGCCCCGATGGCGGTAGCGCCAGCCGTTGGGTGCAGGTGTGCGTCGCCGTAGTCGGGATGGCGTGCCGGGTTGGACTGGACGTCGTCGCGCAATCCCTCGAACTCGCCGCGACGCACATCCGCCAGGTTCTCCCGCGAAGCGGTTCGTGCAGCGCGTTCATAGAGATACACCGGAATGCCGAGCTCCTTCCACGCGCGCTCGCCCAGCTCACGTGCGAGGCCGATGCAGTCGTCCATGGTCGCGCCGTCGAGCGGAATGAACGGCACCACATCGGTGGCTCCGATGCGCGGATGTTCGCCCCGGTGCGTGGTCAGATCAATACGATCGCGGGCAACGCGCATGGCGTTGAAGGCTGCGACTGCGGCGGACTCGAGCGATGCGACGAAGGTGATGACGGTGCGATGGTGCGAGGGATCGCTGGAGACATCGAGCACGTGAGCGCCTGCGGTTTCGGCGATCGCGGCACGTAGGGCAGCGATCGTTTCGGCGTCGCGGCCTTCGGAGAAATTCGGCACGCACTCGACAAGCGGCATAAATCGGATCGGGGCGGGGGAGTGAAGGCAACTGCCGTGGCACCATGCCGGCGGAACACCGGCAGAATTCGGGCGCGCGTGCTCAACGTCGCGCGGACTGTTGCAGGATGCTACGCTGTGTGGGAGTCGACAGCCAGCTGTTGCAGCAGCCAGTCATGCATGTGCCCGTTACTGGCCACGATCGGGCCGTATGCGAGCGGGGCGTCACGCCCGTCCAGATCGGTGGCCCGTCCCCCGGCTTCGCGCACGAGCAGGATGCCCGCCGCGAGGTCCCACGGGGCCAACAGCAGCTCCCAGAAGCCTTCGAACCGACCGCAGGCGACGTCGCACAGGTCGAGCGCCGCTGCCCCGGCGCGGCGGAGGCCAGCGACTTGTGGCGTGAGCGAAGAAAACTGCGCCAGATACTGGGCGGCGAACGACTGATCCTTGAACGGGAAGCCCGTGCCAATCAAGGCCCGCGCCGGTGACGTCAGGGTGGAGACGTGAATGGGCTGGTCGTCGACGAAGGCACCGCCGCCCAGGGTTCCGTTGTAGAGACCGCCACGGCACACGTCATGGATCGCGGCGGCCTGGGGTGCCCCGTCCAGGGCCACACAGATCGAGACGGCGTAGTGTGGGAATCCGTGCAGGAAGTTGGTGGTGCCGTCCAGCGGATCGACGACTGCGACCAGCCCGTCGATTGCGTCGCCGCCGCCGAGTTCCTCGCCCAGGATGCGGATCTCCGGCGCCTCGCGTGCGAAGTGGCTGCGAATGATCTCCTCGGCGCCGAGGTCGACTCGGCTGACAAAGTCCGTGGCGCTCTTCTCTTCCCAGACGAGGGTGTGCCGCAACTTGGACTCAGCCGCGATGAACGCGGTGGCCATTGACGCGGCGCCAGCGGCCACGTCGCGCCAGCGCAGGCGTTCCTTCGCAGTTGCGGTCATGCGTCTTGCGTTGCTCGGCGGAGTGAAAGCGGATTACGTTTGCTGGATGGCACGTATCTTCAGCGGGATCCAGCCTTCGGGCGAACTGCACATAGGAAACTACCTCGGTGCGGTCAAGAATTGGGTGCACCTGCAGCAGGTGCACCCTGGCGCAATTTTCTGCGTGGTGGACTACCACGCCATCTCCGGCAACTACGATCCGCAGGTGTTGCGTGAGCGACGGTGGGAGATGGCCAAGTCGCTGCTTGCGGCCGGCATCGATCCCGCCAAGGCGAGCGTGTTCATGCAGTCGGAGGTTCCGGAGCACACGGAACTGTCGTGGATTTTCACGACGCTCACACCGGTGGGTGACCTCGAGCGGCAAACGCAATACAAGGAGAAGTCGGCCAAGCTCGAGAGCGTGCCCGCGGGCATTCTGATGTACCCCGTGCTGCAGGCGGCGGACATCCTGTTGTATCGCGCGGACAGCGTGCCCGTTGGCGAAGATCAGGTGCAGCACCTCGAATTGTCCCGGGACATCGCGCGCAAATGGAATGCACGCTTCGGCGAGGCGTTCTTCCCCGAGCCCAAGGCACTGCTGACGCCCACGAGGCGCCTGATGGGGCTCGATGGGCAGGCGAAGATGTCCAAGTCGCTCGGCAACACCGTGGGACTCATGGAGAGCGATGAGGCGATCTGGGCGAAGCTGCGCCCCGCGATGACGGACCCGGCGCGCGTGCGGAAAACAGATCCTGGGACTCCGGAGCTCTGCAACATCTTCCAGATGCACAAGGCATTCAGCAGCGAGGCTGCGCAAGCCAACGTGGTGCAGCAGTGCACGACCGCCGGCTGGGGCTGCATGGATTGCAAGAAGGTGTTGCTGGAGGGCATGGTGCAGGAGCTGACCCCCATTCGCAACCGTGCCGCGTTGCTTGACGCGGAGCCTCAGCGCGTGCTCGATGCCCTTTCCGACGGGGCCGCAGCGGCTGGCCGGATTGCAAAGGCCACGATGGCCGAGGTGCGCGATCGCATGGGACTGGGCGCGCTCACGCTGCCGTGAGCGACCGCTTGGTGCACGGGTTGGTGCACGGGTTGGTGCACCGGGGTCGGACATGAGTCCACGCCGGTTGGTGGTGGATTTGATGAGCAGTACGGCACACATGCGATTGCCGGAGTGGGCGATGGCTCGCCTCCGTGCGGCGGCACCGGTTGGATGGGAGGTCGTGATTGTAGACGCGATTTCAACCTCGGTGGGGAGTGGCACCAACCGCCCGAGCGCCACCGCGCTGGAGGCGGCGCGCACGGCCGAGGCGTACTTCGGTTTCGGCGTCGTACCGGAGATGCTGGTGGCGTCCCCGGCCTTGCGTTGGGCTCACAGCGTATCGGCCGGTATCACGGGATCGCTGACGACGGAATTTCGGGCCAGCGGCGTTGTTTTCACGAACAGCGCTGGTGTGTACGCCGAGGGCATGGCGGATACCGTGCTCGCCGGTGTGCTGCATTTCGTTCGCGGCCTGGATTTCGCCGTTCGACAACAGGTGGCAGCAACGTGGAATCAGCGACCGTTCATCAGCCCTGAGACGGTGCTGCGCGAGCTGAATGAATGCCGAGTGCTGGTCATTGGCGCTGGTGGCATTGGCAGTGCGGTGGCTCGGCGTTTCTCGGCGCTCGGGTGCACGTGCGTGGGGATTCGACGCCGGCCTGAGCGTGGCGTCCCGGAAGGATTCGCTCGTGTGACGGGCATTGCCATGATGGAGACCGAACTTGTCACGGCGGACGTGCTTGTTCTCGCCGCCCCGCTCACGGCAGAGAGTAACGGATTGCTCAATGACGCAAGACTCGCGTTGCTCCCACGGGGGGCAATCGTCGTCAACGTAGCGCGTGGGGGACTGATTGTTGATGAGGCGTTGTTGGACGCGATCGGCGGTGGCCAGGTGCGCGGAGCGGTGCTGGATGTGTTCCAAACCGAACCGCTCCCCTCCGCGCACGCGTTCTGGCAACATCCTTCCGTCTTGATCACCCCGCACGTGTCGGGGGTCTCGCCGCACCGCAGCTGGGGGCGCGCCCTTGATTTATTTGAGGACAATTGGCGACGGTGGGCATCGGGCGAGCCGCTGCGTAACGTCGTGGATCTCGACGCCGGCTATTAGACAGCTGCCAGCGTCACGCACGCGAGACCAGACGTGGCGATTGAGCGAATCATCAAGGCGGCGGTCGAACGGGGCGCATCCGACGTCCATATCAAGGCCGGCGACGTCGTGCGGGCCCGCGTGGATGGACGGCTGATCGTCCTGACCAAGCAGGCGTTGACAGCCGACCAGACGCGGGCAATTGCGTTGCACTTCATGTCCACTGACGCCGAGCGTGGCACGATTGATACGCTGCGCGACCACGATTGCTCTTGGTCGGCCGAGGGCATCGGGCGCTTCCGCGTGAACATTCTGCGGCAGCGCGCGTCGCACTCGATCGTGTTGCGGGTGATTCCGGCCCAGGTCCCTACGTTTCAATCGTTGCGCCTGCCGGCGGTATTGAATCGCGTGGCCCTCGCAGAGCGCGGGATGGTTCTGGTCACCGGCGTGACCGGTTCCGGAAAGTCCAGCACGATGGCGGCGTTCGTCCAGGCCATCAACGCCACGCAGGAGAAGCATATTCTGACCCTGGAGAATCCGATTGAGTTCATGCACTCGGATCTCAAAAGCTCGGTCACGCAGCGCGAAGTCGGCCTGGATACGGACAGCTTTCGCATGGGTCTGCGGGCGGCGTTGCGGCAGGATCCCGACGTCATCATGATCGGGGAGATGCGCGATGCCGAAACGATCGATACGGCGATGAAAGCTGCGGAGACCGGGCACCTGCTGATTTCGACGCTGCATACTCCGGATGCCTGCAGTACGATCATGCGGATCATGGCGATGTTTCCGCCGGATGAGCAGTCGGTCGTGCGCATGCGATTGGCCGAGTCGCTGCAGGCCGTGGTCTCGCAGCGCCTGCTCTCGAAGGCGAGCGGCCAGGGGCGAGCCGTTGCGGCGGAAGTCATGATAGTGACGCCGACCATTCGGGACCTGATCGCCGAGAACCGGGTCGGCGAGATTCGCGACTACATCGCGGACGGGTCACAATACGGCATGCAGACTTTCGACCAGCATCTGACGGAACTGGTGACCGAGGGAGAGGTCACGTTCGAGACGGCGCTCGCGGCATCCACGCGACCGGCAGATTTCGCGCTGACGTTTCGCATGATGCGCGGGCGAGGCACGCCCGCAAGCAGTACGGTCGCGGTCGGATCGCGTACGACGTCCTCCCAGCCAGCAATCACAACAATGACCCCAGGTGGCGATCGCGTGCTGGCGTCCACGGGTCTTGGGCCAAACCCGCTCGGAACCGGCGCACAGCTGCCACCGATCGTCAGCAGCGGCGGCGCGCAGGCCGCGGTCACGAGCCCGAGCCCGTTCACCGGAGACACCGTATTCGGGAGCGGATTCGAGAGCCTGTTCGGCTCGTAACGGCGATTCGAGCAGCATTTCGCATCGCCGGTATCGGCGGGCCTGCGCGATTGCAGTAGATTTGGCAGATGCCGACTACTCCGTTGGGTGGGCTCATGGTGCCTGCCATCTCGACGTTCGACTCGCACGGCGCACTCGATCGTGCGGCGTTTTCTGCCAACCTGGACGCGCACTTGGCGTTTGGTATGGATGGCGTGCTGGTGGCCGGTTCGAGCGGAGAATCAGCGCTGCTGGACGACGAGGACCGGCGGCAGCTCCTGGCCCTCGCCCGTGAACGCGTCCCTGCTGACCGGTGGCTGTTGGCCGGAGTGGGCAGCGAGAGCACACGGCAGACCGTTTCGCGCGCCAAAGACGCAAAGAACGCCGGCGCGGATGCCGTACTGGTGGTGTCACCGCATTACTACCTGAAGCGCATGACCCAGGAGGCGCTGCTGGCGCATTTTCGCGCGGTAGCGGATGCGAGCCCGCTGCCCGTACTTCTGTACAACATTCCGGTGTACGCGCACGTGGTGTTGGCGCCGGACACGGTGCATGCCCTGGCGCAGCACGAGAACGTGGTCGGCATGAAAGACAGCGCCGGGAATCTGCCGGTGCTGGCCGAGTATCTGGCGGCGCAGAGCGATTCGTTCCGCGTGCTCACCGGCAGCGGTGCAACCGTGG
>JANNEV010000049.1:0-2274 GCA_031379145.1 Gemmatimonadaceae bacterium | reverse complement strand
CCTCAGCAAGGGCCGCCATCGCCGCGTCTCTGGTCACGATGGTAAGTCTCCGCACGTGCGCGGTGGCGATCAGGAAGCAGTCGCCAGGATCGCCTTGGCCGTAGATCGCGGCAGTCGTGGACAGCATCTCGCGCATGCCGGGACCACCCTTCGGGCCTTCGTAACGCACGACGATGACATCGCCGCGTTTGATGCGCCGCTCCTGCACCGCGGCAAACGCATCCTCCTCGCAATCGAAACAGCGTGCAGGCCCACGATGTTGCAAATGCTGCAAGCCCGCCACTTTCACGATGGCACCATCCGGTGCGAGCGACCCGCGCAAACCGACCACGCCGCCCGTCGGCGACAGAGGCTTCGACACCGGGCGAATAACTTCTTGGCTCGAATTGAATTGCACATGTTCCAAATTCTGGGCCAGCGTCTTGCCCGTCACCGTGATGCAGTCGCCGTGCAAGTACCCGCCGTCAAGCAACGTCCGAAGCAAGATGGGCACGCCACCGGCCTCATACATGTCCTTCGCAACGAACCGCCCGCCCGGCTTCAAGTCGGCGAGATACGGCGTCCGTTTGAACACCTCGGCCACCGCAAACAGATCGAAGTCGATCCCCGCCTCATGCGCGATCGCGGGCAGATGCAGCGCCGCGTTCGTCGACCCACCGGTCGCCGCGACGACGACAGCGGCGTTCTCCAGCGACTTGATACCGCGGAAGTAGCGGTTGTTCTCCGTGCCGCGATAGCCAATCCACTTGCCGTCGTCCGACAGCGACACGCCATCCACACTCAGGTCCGCGCCGCTGGTGAGACGCTTGGAGCGCTTGGAGGCCACGTCCATGGACCACAAATGCTGCACCGGTTCTTCCTGATTCCGGATTCGCACGTCGAACTTCTTCTCCATGCGCTTCTTCTCGTCGGTATCGAGCGTATCCGACGCCGTGTAGTACAACGTTCGACTGTCGCTGGAGAACTTCCACCATCGAACGCTGGTGGGGTGTGTGGTGAGCGGCGTGGCCTTGGCGCTGTCCATGCCGGACACCGGAATGACAAACAGTTGCTGCTCATCCGCTTTCCCCGACGCGAAGGCCAGCCACTTCCCATCGCGCGTGAACGCAAACGCGCCGACACCGTCTTTCGCGTCGGTGACGCGACGGGCCTCGCCGCCGTCCGGGCGCATGAGATACAGTTGATTGGTCGTGCCGTTCGCTGCGGCGTCACGGTTGGACGCGAACACGAACGACCGTCCGTCCGGTACCCACTGGGGGCCGGTTTCGTTCTTGTCCTTGGTGTAGGTGAGCTGGCGCGTGTCGTCCGAGCCTCGCGTCATGCTGACGAGATAGATGTCGGACTGTCGCTTGGCCTCTTTCCAATCGGGTGAGGAGATCGTGTACAGCATCCATTGACCGTCTGGACTGACCGCTTGCCCACTGGCTTGGCGGGTTTGCTGCATATCCAGGAACGTCATGGGGCGCTTTGCCTGTGCAGCAAGCGCACACGGTGCGAAGAGCAGGGCGGGGAGCAAGCGGCGAGACATGGTCGGTCAGCGATTGAGGGGGGGACGGGCGAACGGCGCCCGCAGCGAAGCGCCCACGGCGAAGCGCCCACGGCGAAGCGCCCAAGAGGCGTCGGGCGGCTCAAACAGAACGGTCACTGGAAGCTGCGTGTCTCGCGCGCCTGTCGGAAGACCTCAGCCAGCCCTGTGCTGCCCACCGGGGTCAATCCCCCGGATCCATCGGTGGCGACCCGCGCTCCGTCCTACGCCACCTGGCTTGCCAGCTGCGCCAACACAGCGTCGCCGAATTCCTGCGTCGAGCAGGGGCGATGCCCGGCGGGTGCGCAGTCCGCCGTCCGCCATCCCTCGGCCAGGGCGTCGTTCACCGCGCGTTCGATGCACCGCGCCTCATCGTCCAGGCCGAACGAATGGCGCAGCAGCAAGGCCGCACTCAGAATCGCACCAGCGGGGTTGGCGATGCCACGGCCGGCGATGTCGGGCGCGGAGCCGTGAATAGGTTCGTACAGACCGCGACGGTGCCCATTGGATTGCTCGTCGCTGATGGATGCTGAAGGCAGCACGCCGATGGAGCCGGCGAGCACCGCCGCCTCGTCCGTCAGGATGTCGCCGAACAGATTCTCCGTGACGACCACGTCGTACCGTGACGGGGCCTGCAGCAGTTGCATGGCGAACGAGTCCACGAGCGCATGCTCAAGCGTGACATCGGGAAATTCGTCGCGCATCACGCGCGAGGTGACCTCGCGCCAGAGCCGAGACGTGGCCAACAC
>JANNEV010000075.1:0-2518 GCA_031379145.1 Gemmatimonadaceae bacterium | reverse complement strand
TCGGCCGCAGCCGTGGCCAGTACCGCCTGCCGCCGCGCATCATCGATGGAATCGGCAGCGTTCTGGATGTACTCGCGATAGATCGTCATTGGATCAACATACATGGCACTGCTCAGCAGCCCCAAAATGTCCCTGCCAATGCTGATTTCTTCGTTTGGAGATGTCCACTCATCAGAGGTTAGCGGCTTCGGCTGGGCAACAGGTTGATTTGCGCGCATCAGGCTGCTGCCTTGCTCTTGGTGTTCTTGTTTTTGCTCTTCACTTGCAGTGCGGGGAGCGGCACCTCATCGCTTTCCAGCCCTGCATCTTCGACGCGCTCATCGTCAGCAAGTCCCGTAGTTGGATCGAGAGCAGGTGTTTTCGTGCGATCCCATATTTTGAAAAGCTCTGTTTTCGATTTCGGAGTGTAGAACGGCAGGAGTGATTTAACCGCTCGATTGTGGGTGAGGCTCACCAAACCTTCGAAGTCTCGCGGATCGCACGATGAGAGCAGCAGCAGAAGTTCGGCTCGATCCGAATCCGTCAAATTGCGCCCGACTGCGCGGTACTCGGAAAGTTCGGCCCGTCCACCATCGCGCTCGTACCAGTCGCGATTGAATATGTAGTCATGGGGGAGTAGCAGAAGATTCTGGAACTCTTCCACCGTATCGCCGAACGCGCGTTTGAAGAAGTCGGGCTCGCCGCTGACAACGCCGTGCGTAGCCTGCAGAATGATTTGCATGGAGCGCAACTGATAGCGGCTCCAACGCTCGCCGACATGTCCACGGTCGGGTCGATTGGTAGGTTGATAGCGCATCGGGAATGACCAGATGCGGATGCCAAGCTCCTCATTCAGCGTAACGTTCAGGCGCATCCGCTCGAAGAGGTCGGCCGGATTGTCGTTGAAATTGTAGAGCATGTAATTCGAAAGCTCGGTCAGCCCGAATTGATGGGCGTAGCGCACGGCTTTCTCATAGGGCTGGCGCAGGCCGAGATGGTCAAAAGCGATCCGAAGCGGCTTGATGGAAATACTGGACAGCTCGCGTAGATACATGGGGTCTTTACAAAGGATGCGCGCGTCGACGCCTTGGTTGAAGTCTACGCGCCTCAAACTGGCAACGCGCTCATTGGGCCGTCGCAGCTTTGCGCCGGGGGTAAAGCCGAGGTCGCGGATTTCAGCAATAATCTCCTTAAAACGAGGGGAAGCGACGACGTTATTGTCCATAAGAACGAGGTCTTTTTTCGGACCGTATAGCCGCTCGATGCCTTTGACGACATCGGTGAGGGATTCGGTGTCCCGCTGGGAACCCTCCAGTTTAGGAACTCCGCAGAACGAGCATTTCCGGATGCAGCCGCGCGAGGTGTACGCGAAATAGGCGTCGCTGACCGGGTATCGATAAGGAATCTGGTCAAGGATGCTGTAGTCCGGGATGAGATCTTCGATGGGCTTGCCGGAGCGGTCGTCTGCGTAAAGCTCATCGGAAAAATCGTCGAGCTGTAACGATTCTGCTGGAGACTGTGTAAGGAGACCCTTGATGAAGCGGATGCCCCGCCACCGGCGTTCGGCACCAAAGCGATCAGGCATGAGCGATGCTGCAATACCTCCGACAAAAACCTTATCGGCTTGACCGTTGGCCACTTGCAGCGCGAAATCGACCGACTGCGCGATGCGCGCATACTCGAACGAAAACAGAGTTGTTACGTAAATGCGATCCCATGCTTGCCCAAGCACAGATTTGTCTTCGCCCTTGATAAAGCGAACGTTGTCTCGCTTGCCGAGTGGGCCATGATATTGAGCGAGCTTCATAAGCCCAAGCGGCGGATACTTGTTCTTGTAGCCCGGCTCGATAAGAAGGATATTCTTGTTAGCCATTTGCAACGAGCCTCATACGTGCGCGCGACCGGGCGTCCCTGATAAGGCCGACGGCTTTGGACACACCACTTTCTCCGCCAAGTCCTTTAAGGGGCCCTGCGCTTGACCAGTCGAACTGAGGCGCAAAGTCGTCCAGAACGGCGCAGAAATAACGTTTATTGAGCAGGCGCGGGTCGTGACACTCGTTACAAAAATCGGCCGCAAGCTCCATAAGGGCGTAGACACCGATGCCCTTGGTCAGGAAATGTTTGCGCGGCTGAGCCCATTGCTCGCGAAGCGTGGCCTCAATAGCTTGCCAGAACTCCAAAACGATCTGAGCGAGAGCGTCCGCGCTTTGCTTATTCGCGAGATTGGCGCGTGCGAGAAAGAGTTTGACGGCCTTCTGCACCGTGCGCAGCGACGCACGTCTCGTCATGCCAGATGTGCGTTCGCCGCCAATATCGAGCTGCTGATACCAGGGAGAAGACGGTTCGTTGCGTAAGAGCAGGGCAATGAACAACTCCGGCCTGTCACCAGCGAGGTCGGCGGTGAGCTGGGCATCGTGGAAGTCGAGAAGGCTTGGACTTAGGCCTTTTGCTTTGCTGTTGATCGTGTTGAACACTTCCATTTCTTCACGATCAGAAAGCCCAACGAAGCACATGAAGGGCAGCTCAAGATCGAGGTCGG
>JANNEV010000042.1:0-13120 GCA_031379145.1 Gemmatimonadaceae bacterium | reverse complement strand
GATTGGATCAACTCCGGTACCGAGAGGACGTACCAGTGCCGTCGCTGGCGCATGCCGACGACGTGCGGGTGCGCGTGAAGGCTGCGGCGCTCAATCGGCTCGACCTGTGGGTGCTCGGCGGAATCCCTGGCGTTCGCATCCAGCCTGGTTGGGTCATGGGCTCCGACGGAGCTGGCGAGGTGGAGGCGGTAGGTGAGCAGGTGCGGCACGTGGCGGTCGGCGATCACGTGATTCTGAATCCGGGCATCGTGCAGCGCGGCTGTGGATGCGAGTACTGCCTGGCCGGCGATGAGCCCTTCTGCCTCTCGTATGGAATCCTGGGAGAGCATCGGCCCGGTACGCTGGCCGAGTTTGTCGTCGTGCCCTCGTCGAATGTGCGGGCGATTCCGTCATCGATCTCGTTTGAAACGGCGGCCGCGTTCCCGCTGGCGTCGTTGACCGCATGGCGCATGATCACGGCGCGCGCGCGTGTTCAGGCGGGCGAGAGCGTACTGATTTGGGGCATCGGGGGCGGCGTGGCGCAAGCGGCGTTGCAGATGGCCAAGCGCGCCGGGGCCGTGGTCTGGGTCACCTCCGGGAGCGAGGAAAAGCTCTCCCGGGCCGCCGCCCTCGGCGCCGACCATCTCCTCGACCATCGGAATCCCGACCTGGGGCGCGAGGTTCGGGCGCGAACGGGCAAGCGCGGTGTGGACGTCGTGATCGATTCCGTGGGCGAGGCCACCTGGGCTCAGTCGCTTGTCGCGCTAGGCAAGCGGGGTCGGTTGGTCACGTGTGGAGGAACCTCCGGGCCGCACGTGCAGGTGGATGTCCGTCGCATGTTCTGGAATCAATGGTCACTGATGGGGTCGACGATGGGGAGCAATGCGGAGTTTGACGCGATGACGGAGGTCTTCCGCAGTGGCGCGCTGCAACCGCCGGTGGATTCGGTGTGGCCGCTGGCCGCAGGGCGGGATGCGTTCGAGCGCCTGGCCGGTGGCCAGCAGTTCGGTAAAGTCGTGGTGCGGCTATGACCGTTCCGTTCTCATGACCGACGCCGCGAGGTACTCGGTCGAGGAGGAGCGTGCGCTGCGGGCCGCGGTGGTTGCCCAGGCGCCGGTGATCTGCCCGCGCTGCGCGGTGGCGATGACCACCAGAGCCATCGGAGGCGGCTCGTTCGGCCTGGGCTATCATCGGCAGCGTGAGTGGCTGCTGTGCCCGGGCTGCAAGCGCAGCGCCATTTTTGATGTCAAGCGGGGCACGCGGCTCTGATCGGAGCAGGGGGGAGTGAAAGTGGCATGGCAGGTGCACAGCGCGACACGCCTCGCTAACTTAGCACTCGGTGTTTCGACCCGTTCGCGCCCGATTTCAGGCGCTCTTTTTGCCCGTCATTTTCGCAGTGTCAACCACACAACTGTCCGACACCCTGCTCCTCGCGCAAGCGTCGGCGCAAAGCAGCGGTGGCCAGTCCGGCCCGATGTCGACGTTCACGCAACGCCTTGAGCAGAGCTTCTCGCTGCTCGGCGAGTTCGTGCCCGCGCTCTTTGGTGCTCTCGTCATTCTGTTCGCCGGGTATCTCGTTGCCAAGGTGATCGAGAAAGGCACCCAGCGCTTGCTCCGTCGCATGCGCTTCAACCAGATGCTCGAACGCGGCGGGGTGATGCACGCCGTCGAGCGTTCCGGCTCGCACCTGAATCCCGCCAAGGTGATCGCGAACCTGCTGTTCTGGCTCGTGATGTTTTCCGTGCTGCTGGTCGCGGCGAACGCCATCGGACTGGAGTCGCTGGCCAATGTCTTTTCTGAGCTGGTGAGCTACATCCCGAGTGTGATCGCGGCGATCGTGATCATTATCCTGGGTATCGTGCTGGGTGGGTTTGTGGGCGGGCTGATCATGGCGTCGGCCGGTGCGCTGCACGGCGGTCCCTGGCTTGCTCGTACCGGACGGGTAGGTGTGATCGTGCTGGCGGTCTTCATGGCGCTGCAGGAGTTGGGCATCGCGACCGACATCGTAACGACGGCATTCGCGATTCTTTTCGGCGCTGTCGCTCTGGCGTTGGCGATGTCGTTTGGCCTCGGCAATCGCGAGCTCGCGGCGGAGGTCACGCGGCAGTGGTACGACCGGTACCGTGCGGAGCGACGCGCAATCGATGCGGAAGCCGCAGCGGAGGAAGCGGAGGACCTCGCGGAAGAGGCGTCGGAGGAGGCCTCCGAGGAGGCCTCTGACGTGGCCATCGATGCGGCTCACGCAGACCTGGCAGCCAGCAAAGTGAGGGAGAGCGTTCTGCCGCCCGCGGCCTCTGGAGTCGCGGCGCAGATTCACGTTGCACCGCAGGACGCAGAACCGGTCCGATCGGCGTGATCCGGGCTGAGGACCAGCGGGCCGCGCGGCGTATGCGCTGGGGGCTGGTCGGCGCAGCCCTGATGTCTTTGATCGGCGGAGTTGCATCGCGAGCATCTGGCCAGTCAGCGCCGCCGCGCGACAGCGCTGCCGCGGCGCTCGCGTTCCTGGAGGCCGATGCGCAGACCTATCTGCAGCGTATGCTCGAGTTCCGGCGCCTCTATCTTGCACGCGCGGGGTGGGCGGATCTGGGCGATCGCTGCAATGTGGGTGATCTGCGAGTGTTTCCGCGGGATACGGCGTCGGCGCAACAGGACTCGGTGCAGCGGCTGGTGGAGCGCATGGAGTCCACCGTCATTGCGCGTGGCGTCGGCGCACGACTGGACACGCCCGACGCGCGGTCGCTGTTGCGCGTGATCGTCGGATGGGAGGCGGGAATCGATCGGCCGAGCTGGGATGCTGACGATCCGACACCGCGCCGCGCAGTCGCCGCCGGCTTGACGGGCGAAGTTGCGGATCCGCGCAGTGACGGTTGCCTGCCTTCGCCGCTGGCCAGCGATACCGTGACGTTCGTGCTCCCCGGCTTCTCGACCATGGCGTTTCCAGGCGCGCCGGAGATCCGAGTCAAGGCTTACTTCGGGCCAACCGGGCAACAGCGAGCCCGTGACGAGTTCTACACTGCCGTTGGCAGCCGGAATCCTGACGCCGCGCTGTCGTACATCCTGGTGGCGCCGGTGGTCATCTGGCGGGATTGGGCGCTGGTCGGAGTCCGTCGGCCGAGGGAACAACGTGGGGTGGAGCTGGGCGCCGTTGGGAACGGTGGCGCCGCGTACCTGTTCCGGCGCGTGGCGGGCGAATGGCGCCTGTTGTCGGTGGTTCGCAGCTGGGGTTCGTGAACACGCCCGATCGTCGTTTGTAAGTTGTTGTCAATAAGCAAGTTATGAGCGACCTGTCGCGTTGATTTTGCGTGGTAGGTCGTCTACCTTTAACGGGTTGTCTGCCCGCCGCCGGACCTCCTTCATCGACGTCCCATGACTGCACCGAACGCTCGCGAACGTATCCTGCCTCGCCTCATCGACGAGGAAATCAAGGAGTCGTTCATCAACTATTCGATGAGTGTCATCGTGTCGCGGGCGCTGCCCGATGTGCGCGATGGACTCAAACCCGTGCATCGTCGCGTGCTGTACGCGATGAACGAACTGGGACTGGTGCCTGGACGAGCGTACAAGAAGTGCGCGACCGTGGTTGGCGACGTGCTGGGCAAGTACCACCCGCACGGTGACAGCAGCGTGTACGACGCGCTCGTTCGCATGGTGCAGACATTCTCGCTGCGTTATCCGCTCATCGACGGCCAGGGTAACTTCGGTTCCATGGACGGCGACTCGGCGGCGGCATACCGATATACCGAGTCGCGGTTGATGCGCATGGCCATGGAGATGCTGTCGGATATCGACAAGAACACCGTGGATTTCGCGCCGAACTACGATGATCGGCTCGAGGAGCCGCGCGTATTGCCGTCCACCGTGCCGAACCTGCTGGTGAACGGGTCCACGGGTATTGCGGTAGGCATGGCGACGAACATCCCGCCGCACAATTTGCGCGAGATCTCCGAAGCCGTGATTGCTCTCATCGACAATCCGGACCTGGATGCCGCCGCGTTGCGTGTCATGGTGAAGGGACCGGATTTTCCGACCGGCGGTTACATCTACGGACGGGCGGGTGTCGCCGACTACCAGGATACGGGTCGCGGCCGCATCGTCATGCGCGCGCGCGCGGTCATCGAAGAGAAGGAATCGAGCGGGCGCTCGCAGATCGTGGTGACTGAAGTCCCGTATCAAGTGAACAAAGCCAAGCTCGTGGCCGACATCGCCGAGCTGGTGAAGGACCAGAAGCTCACGGGAATCAGCGCGCTGCGTGATGAGTCCGACCGTGACGGCATTCGCGTGGTGGTGGAGCTCAAGCGTGACGCGATTCCGCGTGTGGTGCTGAATCAGTTGTACAAGCACACGACCATGCAGTCCACCTTTGGCGTGATCATGCTGGCGCTGGTACCAGATGTGCACACGCGGCAGCTGGTTCCCAAGGTGCTCACGTTGCGCGAATGCCTGCTGCATTTCATCGGGCATCGTCATGAAGTGATTGTCCGTCGGACGCAATTTGACCTGGACAAGGCACTCGAGCGCGAGCACATCCTGGAAGGGTTGAAGATCGCTGTCGACAACATTGACGAGGTCATCGCGCTCATTCGCGCGGCTGACGACACGCCGACGGCGAGCACCCAGCTGCAGGCACGGTTCGAGCTGTCCGAGCGTCAGGCCGAGGCGATTCTGAACCTGCGCCTCGCCAAGCTGACTGGATTGGAGCGCGACAAGCTTGACGAGGAACTCAAGGAGCTACGCGTCTTCATCACGGAGATGCGGAGCATCCTGGATTCGCGCGACCGTCGCATGTCGATCATGAAGGGTGAAATGCTGGAGATGGTGGAGAAGTATGGGGACGATCGTCGCACTGAAATCGTGAGTGACGAGGGTGAGTTCTCCATCGAAGATCTGATCGCCGAGGAAGAGATGGTGGTGACCATCTCGCATCAGGGCTACGTGAAGCGCACCGCCGTGTCGCTGTACAACCGACAGGGTCGGGGTGGACGGGGCAAGCAGGGCGCCGATCTGAAGGAAGGCGACTTCATGGAGCGCTTCTACGTGGTTTCCACGCACACGTACATCCTGATCTTCACCGACGATGGCCGTTGTTTCTGGATCAAGGTGCATGAACTGCCGGAGGCCGGTCGCGACACCCGCGGCAAGCCAATCGTCAACCTCATCAACGTGACGCCGGATACGCGTATTCGCGCGGTCGTCCCGGTGCGTGTGTTTTCGGATACCGAGTTCCTGTTGTTCTGTACGAAGAATGGCACGGTCAAGAAGACGGCACTCTCGCAGTACTCGAACCCTCGTGCCAACGGTATCAAGGCCATCAAGATCGAAGACGGCGACGAGTTGATGGATGTGCAGGTGACGAGCGGTTCGAATGATGTGGTGCTGGCCACACGGCACGCGCTGTCCGTGCGCTTTCATGAGAGCGATGTCCGTGAGATGGGACGTGACACCACCGGCGTGAAGGGCATTGAACTGCGACCGGGCGATTCTGTGGTCGGCATGGTGGTCATCAAGCGCGAGTCGACACTGCTGGTCGTGACGCAGAAGGGCTTGGGCAAGTGCTCGGGCATCGACGAGTACCGCGTCCAGAAACGCGGAGGGAAGGGCATCCTCACGCTGAACCGTACGGATCGAACGGGTGACGTGGTTGCCCTGATGGAGGTGGTGCCCGAGGATGAGCTCATGCTCATGACCAGGCAGGGCGTGGCCATTCGAATCAAGGTCAGCGATATCCGCGTGGCGAGTCGGGCCACGCAGGGTGTGAAGCTGGTGGCGCTGGACGACAAGGACGTGGTGTCCGCCGTCGCGCGTGTGGTGCCGGACGACAAGGAGGGAGCGTCGCTATCGACCGGTGCAGTGGTCGTGGATCCTGATGTCACGCCATCCGGGGAGCTTGATCTGAACGATTGAGCGCGCGCCGTTTGGCGAGGCATTCGGTGAAACCGAGGGGTCAGCATCGATGCTGGCCCCTCGGTTCGCTTGGCGGTACGTTTCCCTGCTAATGTCCACGGTCCCGATCGCCACCTCGCGCATTCCCGCCGCCGTCATTGCCGTTGAAAGGCGGCAGTGCTGCATGGCTATTGGCACCGACGGTGTGCCGCATCTGCGGACGGCGACCATCGTCGTCTCGAGCTGAGTCGGAATGGCCTCTTCTCGCATTCTCGTGGCCGACGACGATGTCGCAGTCCTGGAGTCGGTGACATGGTTGCTGAAGGAGAACGGCTACGATGTCGTGCCTGCCAACGGTGGCGTGTCCTGTCTGGAGCAGCTGGAACGGCGCACCCCGGATCTGCTCCTGCTGGACATCCTGATGCCCGACGCCGATGGGTTTCAGCTGCTCGAGCACATCAAGAGCGACGAGCGCTGGCGCGATCTTCCGGTGCTCATGTTGTCGGCGCAGCCGCCGGAGGAGTCTTCCGTGCGTTCGCTGGGACTGGGCGCATCGGACTTTATCCGCAAGCCGTATCGCCCGAAGGAACTGCTGGCGAGGGTGCAGGCGCAACTCCGGAGCGGGGCCGTGCTGCGGGCCACCCGCATCGCGCTCACCAAGACCGAGGAGGCGTTGGTTCGTGCGCAGCACGACGCGGACAGCCGTCGGAAACTCGTGGACATTTTGCACGAGGTCACCGGTGATCTCTCGGTCTCCGAACTCTTTCACCTGCTCGTTCGTCGTGCGGCACGCGCGCTCGGGGTGTCGCACTGTTCCGTGGTGCTTGCGCACCCCGGTGAGCAACACGCGGTCGTCGTCGCGGCATTCGAGAACCCGGGGCTGCAACAGCTCACGGTGCAGCTTGATCGCTATCCCGAGTTGCGAGCCGCATTGGACAGTGGTCAGCCCGTGTTGGTCGAAGATATCGACACACATCCGCTGTACGCGAACGTACGGCAGGTGTGGGGGATCGAAGGCATCGAGGTACCGATTCGCTCCGTGATTGCGCTTCCGTTTTCCATCGAGCGTGGACAGCACGGCGTGTTTCTGGTGCGCCGCACGCGTGATCAGGACAAGTTCGGCCGGTCAGACCTTGAGTTTGCGCAGGCCGTCATCAATGCCGCGGTTGCGGTCATTCAACGGGCGCAGATGGTGGAAAGCACCATGGCGGACAATGCTCGGCTGGAACAGCTCGCGCACACGGATCCGCTCACGCAACTGCTCAATCGGCGCGCCCTGAGCGAACGGATTACGGCAGAGATGGAGCGCGCCCTGCGCTATGACTCGACGCTCGCCCTGCTCATGATCGATCTCGATCACTTCAAGCGGGTGAACGATACGTACGGTCATCTCGTGGGTGATGATGTGTTGCGTGACGTGGCGGCGCTGCTCAGCGAAACGATTCGTGGCAGTGACATCGTTGCGCGCTATGGTGGCGAAGAATTCCTGATGCTGCTGCCGGAAACTGACGACGAAGGCGCGCAGCAGTTTGCCGAGCGCATTCGGGCGGCGATTGATGGACACCGGTTCGGTGCGGCTGAAGGGCAACCGCCTCTGCGGCTGACGGCGAGCCTCGGAGTGGCGATGTTTCCGGCCGCGCGTATCGAGTCGGTGGAGGACTTGTTTGCCCGCGCGGACGCCGCGCTCTATCGAGCCAAGGCCGACGGAAGGAATCGCGTGCGCATGTAGCGCGGGCCGGAACGTGCAGGAGTGTGTTGAAGTGGAGGAAAGCGGGGTCCGACGTCAGAGGGAATCGTCGGTTATCTTCCCGGTTCACTCCCTCATACCCACGTTCGGAGACCCACATGCGAATGCTCGTTCTCGGCGCTGGGCTGCAAGGCACGGCGTGCGCGTTCGATCTGCTTCAGAATCCCACGGTGGAACGCGTGACGCTCGCCGACGTTCAAGTCGGTCCGCTTCCGCCGTTCCTGCAGTCGTATGCCGGTGATCGGTTGCAGCAGGTTGCCCTTGATGTTCGTGATGCCGAGGCAGTTCGCGCGGCATTTGCGCACTGCGATGCGGTGTGCAGTGCCATTCCCTACTATTTCAATCTTGCCCTCGCGCAGCAGGCCGTTGCCGCGGGCGTGCACTTTGCCGATCTCGGCGGCAATACAGAGATCGTTCGTGCGCAGAAGCAGTTGCACGCGTCGGCCGTGAGCAACCGTGTCAGTCTCGTGCCGGATACGGGCCTGGCGCCGGGCATGGTGAACGTGATTGCGCAGCACGGCATCAACCAGTTCGATCGTGTGGAGCGCGTGCAGATGTATGTGGGCGGGCTCCCGCAGGTCCCGGAGCCGCCGCTCGGATATCAGATCGCATACTCGATTGAGGGAATGGTAGACTATTACACCACGCAATCCCTGGTCATACGCGAGGGTCTACCCACTGCGGTCGATGCGCTGTCTGAGCTGGAGGCGGTGCGATTTGCGGCGCCGCTTGGCGAGCTGGAAGCGTTTCATACGGCCGGCGGACTGTCCACCATGGTGTATCGCTATGCTTCACGCATCGGAGCCATGGAATACAAGACACTGCGCTATCCCGGTCACGCGCGTGTGATGGAAGCCATTCGCGGCCTGGGAATGCTGAGCACGCAGGCCGTCGAGGTCAAAGGCCAGCAGGTGGTACCGCGCGATGTGTTCGTTCGTGTGGCGGGCGAGAAGCTGCACAAGCGTAAACCGGACCTGGTTGCGCTCCGCGTCGTGGTCACGGGTTTCTCCGGCGATGTGTCAGGTACGCGAGCTTGGGAAGTGGTCGACCACTACGACCCTGTCCTCGGAATTACCGCCATGATGCGCACCACTGGCTACACGCTGTCCATTACGTCACAGCTGCAGGCGGCTGGTGTGATTCCGCCGGGCGTCCACACGCCTGATGAGTGCATGCCGCCGGAGCGGTACTTTGCCGAATTGGGCAAACGCGGTGTGATGGTACGGGAGATTTCGACGGCGACATAGCGTTCTTTCGGCAACGCCGCCATCGCGCGTCGGCGCCGCTACGTCCGGAATTCGCCGATCAGCCCGCGAACGCGGCGGCTCGCGGTCTGCAGCATCTCGGCCGTTGCGGACACTTCTTGCGCAGAGGCCGACGTCTGCTCGGTGCTGGCCGCCACTTCTTCGGCCGCCGCCGCGTGCCCTTCGGAGGTGTCGCGCGCGCTGGTGAGCGACCGTTGCACGGCGCCGAGCGAGGCCCGGTTGGCGGTCACGGCACTGGAGACGCGGGTGGCCGCTCCCTCAACCTGGGCAACGGCGTCGTCGATGCGGGACAGCGCCGCGGAAACTCCGGCGGCCACTATCTCGACGTCCTTGAGACGGGTGGTGCCGGATTCGACCGAACTCGATGCGCTCGCGATGCGCACACGAATGCGCTTCACGTTCTCCGTGACTTCGTTGGCCGCATTGGCGCTCTGCTCGGCCAGCATGCGCACTTCCTGCGCGACCACGGCGAAACCACGACCAGCACTCCCGGCGCGTGCCGCTTCGATGGCAGCATTGAGTGCGAGCAGATTGGTTTGTGTCGCGATGTCGGAGATCACGCCGACAAAATCGTCGATGACTGCGGTGGCATCACGAAGTGCCGCCATCTCCTGTTTGGAGTCGATCACGACTTCCCGCGCGCCAAGCAGGGTATCGATCGCGATTTGTACCTGATCACGCGTGCTGTTCGTGGTCCGGCGGATCTCGCGCCCGACACGTTCGGTCTCCACTGCCGCCTCGCCGATCGTTGCGCCGGCTTCGGCCAGATGCTGCACCGTCGTACTGGCCGCATTCAGCGCGCCCAGCTGTACGCTGGCGCCGTGGGACATGTCCATCACGGCCGTCGTGACGTGCTGCGACGATGCGGCCGCCGCCGACGCCGAGGCACTCAGTTCACTGGCGGCGAGCGTGACCTGATCCGCTTCGTCCTGGACGCGCGAGAGCAGTAGCCGCAGCCGCTCTCGCGCCTGCTGCATCGCGGTCATCAGGTCGGCGTATTCCTGTGCGACGCGTGGCTGGCGCGGGCCCGTTGGCCGATTCACCGGCAGTCGCAGGTCACCCGCACCAATGGCCGTCATTTCCTCGCGCAACGCGACCAGCGGTTGATTCACCGCGCGCGCCGTCGAGAGTCCGAAGAACGCGGCCAGACCAAACGCGAGCGTAACGACGACGGCGAGGCTTGCCTCGGCGCGGTACAGACCGTCGCGCATGCGATCCATCGAATCGGTGGCGCCGGATCGCGCCACCAAGCGCAGTCCCTGCAACTCGCCTTCGATGGCCTGCATATCCTTCGTGGTTTGCTGCAGCACGCGTTTGACGTCGGCATCGCGTCCCACGACTTTCCACGCGTGCGTGATGGCGATCCGGACCTCCAGTGTTGCCTGCAGCGCGCCGAGGTTCTCCAACCGACGGCGTTCGTCGGCGCTGAGGATCTGTTCACGGATCGCGTCGCGCCGTAGCTGATCAGCCTGATCAACCAGCGCGAGATATTGCGCGTGGTCGTCGTCGTCGCCGCTATTGAGGTACCGCATTCCGGCGATGAGTTCACGAAGGATCGTGGCGGTGGAGCGTTCGGTGAACTCGGACCGATCGGCGAGCTGACGAACGGTGGCGTCGGCTTCGCCGTTGCTGCGTACGAGGCCGTACCATCCCAGCAGGCCAGCCAGGAGCAGCAATCCGATGGTCGTGCCGAAGCCCGCAATCAACCGCGCACGAATGGTGTGCAGCGGAATCATGAGCCGTTCCGCACCGTCGTGACGACGACGGAGCGGCCCGCGATGTCATGCTTGGCATCGAAGGCGATGACCCCTGCCGCCCCGTCGACTGATGGTGTGGCTCGGCCCAGTTGTTCGAGCGCCGCGCGGACGGCCAGCCGCGAGCGAGCGCCGGCTTGGACCGTGCGGCCGATCGCCAACGCGGCGTCGTACGAGAGGGCGGCAAACATGTCCGGATCGGCCGTGTAGCGCTCGCGGTATTGCTGAAGGAAACGTCGCCCCTCGGCGCTCGTGGCGCGCTCCGGACGAAAAAACGCCACGAAGTGCGCGCCTTCTGCCTCGGGCGCCCCTTGCATGCCTTCCGTGCCGTCTCCCCCGACAAACGGCACGCGCACATCGCGGGCCTTCAGCGCACGGAGCAGCGCGAGTGCGTCCGCCGCGTCGCCGGGGAAGAGGACCACATCAGGACGTTGCGCCTCGATAAGACGCGCGTAGGCCTCCCATTCCATAATTCCGCTGAGGTATGGCGCTCGCTCGATCACCTTCGCGCCTCGTTCGGCGAAGGACTCGCCGAAGGTTGACGCCCATTCGCGGCCGTAGGCGTCATTGCGATAGATGATTGCGGCCCGCGAGGCGTGCATGGAGTCTCGCACCCATTGCGCGACAAAGCGCGCCGCGTCGTGGTCGCTCGGCGCAACGCGAAAGAACCAGGGGCTGATTCCGCTGAGTCTTGGCGACGAGGCGGTGGGGGAGACGGCCACCACGGCGTTCACGCCCTCGTGCTCGACGTCGGCGTAGACCGGCACCGCTTCAAGCGTATTGCCGCTCTCGGGGTGACCGACGACGCCGATGACCGACGCATCGTCGCGAAGCTGGCCCGCAATGCCGACGGCGCTGATGGAACCAGAGTCGGGGAGGCGGAGGCGAAAGCGCACGCCGTTGGCCTCGTTCAGTCTGATCACGGCGAGTTCGAGGCCGCGGAGCATGCTTTCGTAACCGGGCCGGCCCGGAAGGGCACCAACGCCGAGGGCGACGGTGGTTTCACTGGGGCCATCGTTGAGTCGCCTGCCCACCCCTTCCCCGGCTCGGCCGCCGCACCCGCCAGTCAGCGACACGAGGAGCGCGCCCAGCAGCGCGCGGGCCAGTATTGACAGATGCGTGAGGGTCCGTTCGGGACGAGGTCGCTTCAACAGAGGCACCGCGTGGGGATAGGCGGGACGGACAAAATTCTCGATTCCGAACCGATTGGTCATAGTGCGCGCGATTGGTCCGGGTGTCATGCTCCTTGCAGGCATAGGACGATCGGCGGAAGGCAACGCAATCCCGACTGAATGACTGGAGAGTTCAGAGGGAGAAACCGCTGAGTATGTGGTTTGGCAGTTACTTTGTCAGATGTCTGATTTTGCATCGTCGGAATTCCGCTGGAGTTTCCTTGCCAGCGACCGAAACGACTGTTTAGCTTCGTTTTGCTGTCCCAACGAACGACTTGGCAACAGGCCGCGGAAGCGCGCGGGTTGCGAGGCCGTCCTCATCAAAGGAATCGGCATGGTTGGCACGTTCCGCCCGCGACGGGTGGCACTCCTCGCGCTAGTGGGCGCAATGGCTCTTGGCCTTGCGGCCTGCGGCGAGACTTATCCGAATTCGACGTTCAATCCGAATACGGAATACAACGCGGCGATCGATGCGCTGTGGGATCGACTTCTGTTTCTCGGCACGGCGGTGTTCGTGCTGGTCGAGCTCGGGCTGGTGTACACGATCTTCCGATATCGTCGTCGGCCCGGCGGTGGGGTTCCCAAACAAGTGCACGGGAACACGACGCTCGAGATTGCCTGGACGGCCATTCCGGCGGTCATTCTGATCTTTGTGGCCATTCCCACTGTCCGAACGATATTCAAGACTCAGGCCAAGGCGGCGCCCGACGCGCTGCAGGTTGAAGTCATCGGACATCAGTGGTGGTGGGAGTTCAAGTATCCGCAGTACGGTATCACGACGGCGAACGAACTGTACCTGCCCAACGGGCGGACGGTGAACTTCCAGCTGAAGACGTTCGACGTGCTCCATTCCTTCTGGATTCCGCAGATGGGTGGCAAGCGCGATCTGATTTCGAACCGGACGAACTACCTTTGGTTTACGCCGAACAAGGACCTGCCGTCGTCGGCGTGGAACGGGTTCTGCGCCGAGTTCTGCGGACCATCGCATGCGAACATGAAGTTTCGTGTGTACACGGTGACACCGGACGAGTTCACGCAGTGGCGTGAGCATCAGGTGCGAAAGGCGGTGTATCCGCTTACGGTCGACTCAACCGCCGCCGGTGTGTCGTCGGCGAGCGCACCGGGAACCACGCCCGTGGTGCAGGTGGCATCGATCACACCGACCGTTGCTGCGCCGACCGCGGCTCCTGCGCCCGCTGTCTGGACGTTTCCGAAGGATCGGATCGAGAAGGACTTCGCCTACGTGATTCCGAAGACGCCGTTGCCAACCACGATCAAGTTTGACGAATCGACATTGGCGAACGGAGACCCGAAGCGTGGCAT
>JANNEV010000034.1:0-5561 GCA_031379145.1 Gemmatimonadaceae bacterium | reverse complement strand
CCGCCGACGGCGCCGGCAGCCGCGGCCAGCGCAATGGCAATGACTGCGCCGAGTACGGCCCCCCACAGTTGGACGCCGGCCAGAACCTGCGGCGTGGCGTCCACTCCAGACGGGAGCGACACGCGGCCTGCGTCTGGTGGTGCTGCGATGAGGAAGGCGATGGCGTGCCCGATCAGCGCGTCCAGCAGCCCGGCGAATACGCCAGCGCGCCAGCCATCGGCACCGAGCCTGGCCGCAAGCGCCCCGCCGGTGGCATAGAACAGGACCGTGACCACGAGGTGCGCGGGCACCACGATCGACTCCAGTGCGGGCGAGAGGCGAATGAGGAGTGCCGCACCGATGGACGTGATGGCTGCGGCGATGCCGGCATACGTCGCCGGACGCAACGGCGTGGCGCGCGCGAGCTGGGGGGGCGGTGATGATCTGGGCATGAGCGAGGTAGTCTACCACCAGTCCCCTCGCTGTCCACCAGTCGGGTCACAGGAAGGCGACACTGGTCGACACGCGCCGCACGACACGGCACATTCCCGCGTCATGAGAGACTCAATCCTGCGCTGGTGCGCTGCGCTGACGCTGAGCGGAGCGTGGATGGGCTGCAAACCGGCCCAGCCGTCGGGCACGGCGTCGAACGCAGATGCTGGAAACGAGGCGAAGCGACTACCCACCGGAGCGCGACTCGATCCGGTTGGCGTGCAGACGGACGTCGGCAACTTTCCGTTGACCGCTGTGCTGTCGCCGGATTCCGCGCACCTGCTGCTGGTGCTCAACGGATGGCGTCAGCAGGGGGTCCAGGTGCTCGACCGCCACACGGGTCGTGTCTTGCAGACGGTGGAGCAGCCGGCGGCGTTCATCGGTATCACGTTCTCGACGGACGGGCGTTCGGTGTACGTGTCCGGCGGCAATGGCGATGTGATCTACCGGTACGACTGGCGGGGAGCGCGCGTTCGACTGCGCGATTCGCTCGTGTTGCGCGCCAAGAGCAAAGCGCGCGACGCGGGGACAAGTTACCCCGCCGGCGTTGCGATGAGTCGCGACGGCCGACTCCTGTTCGTGGCAGAGAACCTGAGCGACTCGCTCGCCGTGATCGACGTGACGACTCGGACCGTCGTACAACGGCTGAGCGCCGGACGCTATCCGTACGCGGTGGTCGTCGCGCCCGATAGCACGGTCTACGTGTCCAGTTGGGGTGCGCGCCAGGTGCATCGCTATGTGCCCGCCGGCAACGGCCGTCTTCGCCAGGCCGCACCAATTGACGTTGGCCGCCATCCATCAACGTTGCTGCTGAATGCCGATGGCTCGCGTCTCTTTGCGGCGTCGGCATCCACCGACGCGATCAGCGTTGTCGATACGCGCACCAACACGGTTGTGTCTACGCTGCGCGATCCCACGCCCGCCGACCTCGGGCAGGGCAGTACGCCACTGGCCATGCAGCTATCGCGCGACGGTACGCGCCTGTTTGTCAGCGAAGGAGACAACAATGCTGTGGCCCTCTTCAGCCTGAGCACAGCGACCGCAGGCGTCGGCACGACGACTCGCGACAGCTTGCTTGGTCGAGTACCCGTCGGCTGGTATCCCGCCGCGCTCGCGCTGGTGGACGACACGCTGTTGGTGGTCGATGCCAAGGGGCGAGGCACGCGTTCGAATGCCGGACTCCCGCAGCCGGATGCAACAGGGAATACCACGGCAGCGCGGCGTGCGAACTACATCCTGGCCCAGAACAATGGCACGCTCTCTCGACTCCCGTTGACGATGTTCGAGAACGCATCGCTGGTTACGTTCTCCGCGCGCGTGGCACGCGCGAACAACTGGGACGCCCCCTCCGTACGCAGTGGCCTGCCGCCCATCGAGCATGTGATCTACGTCATCAAGGAGAACCGCACGTACGACCAGGTGTTCGCCGACATGCCGCAGGGGGATGGTGATACGACGCTGCTGTTCTTTCCGCGCAGCAACTCGCCGAACCATCATGCATTGGCCGACCGGTTCGGACTCTACGATCGCTTCTTCGTCAACGCCGAGGTCAGTGCAGACGGTCACAACTGGAGCATGGCGGCCTACACCACGGACTATTTGCAGCGTACCGTGACGAGCAACTACGGTGGACGCGGGCGCAGCTTCGACTACGAAGGGACGAATCGCGGCCGAGTGCCCATGGACGACGGCGATGACGACGCAGCAGAACCGGCCAACGGATATCTGTGGGACCTCGCGCAGCGCAAGGGCATCACGTTCCGCAACTACGGTGAGTTCGTGAAACCGGAGGGCGCGCGAGGCGAGGCACCAGCTGGGTACCGCGGGCTGAAGCCGTTCCTGCTGGCGAACACCAATCGCGACTTTCCGGGTTTCGACATGGACATCAGTGACCAGCATCGTGCCGATGTCTGGATCGCCGAGCTTCAGCAGTTCAACGCAGCGGGCACCATGCCCGCACTGCAGATCGTTCGCCTGCCCAACGATCACACCTCGGGTGCGGCGGCGGGCAAGCCCACACCTCAGGCGTACATGGCCGACAACGACCTCGCGCTCGGTCGGATCATCGAAGCGCTCTCGCGCACGCGCTTCTGGGCGCGGACCGCCGTGTTCGTGCTGGAAGACGACGCGCAGTCGGGCCCCGATCACGTGGATTCCCACCGCTCGGTCATGCTGGTCATTTCGCCGTGGGCCCGCAGTGGCGTACACCACCGGTTTGTGAACACCACGGATGCGATCGCGACCATGGAGGCGCTACTTTCGCTCGATGCCCTTTCACCGTTTGACCGCTATGGTCGGGTGCTGCGTGAGATCTGGCGCACGGAGCCGGACGCGCGGCCCTACGAGGCATTGCGCCCGAGCACTCCGCTGACGGATCGCAACCCGGAGCGTGGACGCGGCGCAATGCGTTCCCGACAGCTCGACCTTCGCTACGAAGACGTGGCGGACGAAGCGCTGTTCAATCGCATCCTGTGGTCAACCATCAAGGGCCCGACGGTGCCGTACCCTGGCCCCACGCGAATGTCAGCGGCGGAGTTGCTGCGGAGCTGGTAGCGGAGCCGATAGCGGAGCTGGTATCCGCGCCAGCTGTGCGGTGATCGCTTGCACCACCGCATCCGCACGCTCCTCCTGCAGAAGGGTGCCCGCGTTGCGCACGGTGTCCACGCGAAACACTCGGAGGCCCTGCTGCAGCACGCGAATCTGCTCGTCAGTGGGCGCGTTCGCCGAGCGTTTGTCGCCAACGAGCAATTGGACTGGCACTTGCACTGACGCCAATCGCGACGCGATCGGCGCGGGCTCGACGGATTCGCTCATGGAACGCAGTGCGCGAAGCGAGCCCCGCAAGTCCTGTTCGTATGGACGCAGATACTCGCGCACCACGGCAGGCGTACACCAGGCGTCGTTCGCGCTCTGCTCGCGAATGGCGGCGACAAACTTCCGACGGCCGATGGCTCGACCCAGCGCGTTGTCCAGCAGGGAGGAAAAGGCGAGCGCGAGTTTCACCCCTTTGGTGCCCTGATGGTCAACAGGCCCTCCAGCCAGAGACAACACGCCGGCGATCCGCTCGTGCGAATCCGCGGCCATATGCAGCGCCACGGTGGCGCTGGTACCCTGTGCCACGAGCAGCACCCGACTCAGATGCAGCGTGTCGAGCACTGATGCAATGCGCGCAGCCTGCCGCGTAAGTGAATAGTCCGCCTTCTCCGGGCGCGCGGAGGCGCCCATGCCCAGCGGATCGATGACCACGGTCGGTATGGCTTGCTCAGCCAGCGCCGTCGTGATGTGGCGCATGGAAAAGGCGGAGCCGACAGGACCCGGAATGAGGACGACGGTCGTTCGTGCACGCAGCAGGGGCGCGGGATCGGCCGAAAGACCGCGCGCAGAAACCGCCAGTGTTTCCGCCCCGATATCAGGCCATGAACGAGCATAGGCGCCGTCCGGGGAGGACACGGCGATGCCGGACGTAGATGGAACGGCCAGCACGCCTCCAGCACAGAGCGACGCGACGACGGCGAGAGTTCGCATGCTCAATGATAGCGAATGGATCGCGGGACGCCCTCAGACGGGTCGCGGGCTGCGCTGCGCTTCGCGGTGCCGTTGGGCCAGGTGAGTACGCCCACCTGCACGAACGCACACGCCAGCGATGACGAGCGCCACGAACACAAAGTCGACCGCTCCGAACGAGATGGCCGCCGCGTACTGTTTCGCACTTGATTGCCCCCCCGCCCGATCGTGTACCGCATGTCCGAAGATCCCGCCCTGCAACGCGGCAATGGCGCAGAGGCTCGCCAAGCGTATCCCCGAGGCACGCGACATTCGCCGAACGGCGGGCACCGCCAGCGCGCGCCAACGCCACAGCAGCCGCTCGCGCGCAATGACCCGCCACATGCAGACGCTCAACGCCGCAAGCAGCAATGTGAACCAGAACTGCAGCGCGTCGTGCAACGGGATGACCCCGCCGAGATGCGGTACGGGCGTCCGCAGGAACGGCAGCATGGGAACAAGCCATCCCGAGTGATTGCCGTGCGTGATCCCGTCCAGGAGCACATGCGAGAGGCCACCCAACAGCGCGGAGAGCGCTGCGCTGGCCCATCCTCGCGCACCTTGGGGCGGCGCGAGGGCAGCCAGATCCTGCAGCCGCAGCCAGGAGACCTCGCGCAGGTAGGGCAGCAGCGTTGGAATCAGGAGCGTGGTGACCACAAACACGAGGGCAAGCGTCACCGGGACGGTGAACCAGAACTGCGCCGAGAGTGTGTGGCTGTACAGCCAGTCGTCGGTCATGCGCCCGATGAACTCGAGATCAGGAGCCATGCTGCCGATGCAGAGCGCGAGACCGGAGAATCGGTGCGGCCAGCGCATTTTCAGCGGCAGCACCAACGCTTGATGCGACAGGAATGTCGCGGGCACGAAACCTCGTGGTTGCGGGATGACTGGAGCCCGCGTTACAGGTTCGACCAGCTGGCGCACATTCTCCCGACGGTTCAGCGTCGATCACGCTGCAGTTTCGCAACGGCTGCGTGACGAAGGCGCTCCCCGCACGGACAGCGCCCAGGATGGGGCGTTGATCGTCGGTGGTTTCGACGTCAATCCGCACGAGGCCGTCAGGCTCGTCCACCACGCGCACGATCGTGTCAGCGCTATAGGGCTCAAGGCGAAGCTATCGTACCGATTCCCGCCGGCGAGGAGCAGGGCGATCACGACCGCATATCGTCTCACGGCAAGCGCAGACAGAGCAAATGCTGGCCAGCGGTGTTGCCCCGGGCAATCACCCTCGTGGTAGCTTTACAGCACCGATGCGACTTGCCGCGCCGCACACCCTCTGCCCCTCGCGTGCCTCCGACGAACATTTGCCCCCGCTGTGGCGACGCCTATGCTGACGGGATCGCGTTCTGCGCGAAGGATGGCACGCGGCTCGTCAGTCCGGGCCAGACCGCCGACCTGATCGGCACGGTGGTCGCGGATCGCTATCGCATCGTATCGCGCATTGGCGAAGGGGGCATGGGCCAGGTGTATCTGGCCGAGCATGTGCGCATGAAGCGGAAGAGCGCCATCAAGATCATGCGGCCCGCGCTCGTTGGCGACGTCGAGGC
>JANNEV010000032.1:0-5221 GCA_031379145.1 Gemmatimonadaceae bacterium | reverse complement strand
GCGGCGGGCCTTGTCGAGATTACCGTTGTCGGGCCAGCTGTTGAGTGGCGCAAAACGCTGCGTCCCCGATGACGCGCCCCCGCGACCATCGGCCGTGCGATACGGGCCGTTTTTCGTGCGCATGGCGTGGCATAGCGCCGGCACGTATCGCACGGCCGATGGTCGCGGGGGCGCGTCATCGGGGACGCAGCGTTTTGCGCCACTCAACAGCTGGCCCGACAACGGTAATCTCGACAAGGCCCGCCGCCTGCTGTGGCCCATCAAGCAGAAGTACGGTCGCAAGCTGTCGTGGGCGGATCTGATGATCTTTGCCGCCGATGTGGGTATGGAGACCATGGGCTTCAAGCCGTTCGGCTTTGCCGGCGGGCGCGCCGATGTCTGGGAGCCGGAGCAGGACATCTATTGGGGCCCGGAAGCCGAGTGGTTGGGCGACCAGCGTTACAGTGGCGACCGCGAGCTGGAGCATCCGCTCGCCGCGGTGCAGATGGGGCTCATTTACGTGAATCCTGAAGGTCCGAACGGCCGACCAGACCCCATGGCGTCGGCGCGCGATATTCGGGAGACGTTTGCGCGCATGGCGATGAACGATGAAGAGACCGTCGCGCTCATTGCTGGCGGCCACACCTTCGGCAAGGCTCACGGCGCCGGCGACACGGCGCTCGTTGGCCCGGAGCCGGAAGGCGCGAGCATCGAGCTGCAGGGACTCGGGTGGATGAATCGCCTGGGCAGCGGCAAGGGCGTGGACACGACCACCAGCGGTCTCGAGGGCGCGTGGACGCCCAATCCCACCAAGTGGGATAGCGGCTATTTCGACACGCTGTTCCGCTACGAGTGGACGCTGACCAAGAGCCCCGCCGGCGCACAGCAATGGACGCCGACCGATCCGGCTGCGGCAACCACCGTGCCCGACGCCCATGATCCCACGAAGCGTCACGCGCCCATGATGTCCACGGCTGACATGGCGTTGCGCACCGATCCGGCGTACCTCGAAATCTCCAAGCGCTTTCACGCCGATCCCCAGGCGTTGCACGACGCGTTCGCGCGCGCGTGGTTCAAGCTCACGCACCGCGACATGGGGCCCACGACACGCTACCTCGGCGCACTGGTTCCGCAGGAGCAGCTTATCTGGCAGGATCCGATTCCTGCGGTCAACCATCCGCTCATCGATGCGCAGGACATCGCGGCGCTCAAGGGGCAGATCCTCGCGTCCGGCCTGTCCATCGGCCAACTGGTGAGCACCGCGTGGGCGTCCGCGTCCACGTTTCGCGGATCCGATAAGCGCGGCGGTGCCAATGGCGCGCGCATTCGCCTGTCGCCCGCGAAGCAGTGGGAGGTGAACCAGCCGGCCAAGCTCGCCCGCGCGATCGAGATCTACGAGACGTTGCAGAAGGCGTTCAACGATGCGCAGACCGGTGGCAAGCGTGTGTCGATGGCCGACCTGATTGTCCTCGGGGGCAACGCGGCCATCGAGGCTGCGTCAAAGAAGGCAGGCATGGACATCGTGGTGCCGTTTACGCCGGGCCGTATGGATGCCGCACAAGAGCAGACGGATGTGCATTCGTACAACGTGCTCGAGCCGCAGTCGGATGGGTTCCGCAACTATCAGAAGCAGACGTACAGCGTGACGGCCGAGGAGTTGCTGGTGGACAAGGCGCAGTTGCTGACACTCACTGCGCCGGAGATGACGGTGCTCGTGGGTGGCCTGCGCGTGTTGAACGCGAACTACGGCCAATCGCGTCACGGCGTGTTCACGAATCGGCCAGAGACGCTCACGAACGACTTCTTCGTGCATCTGCTGGACATTGGAACCACGTGGGCGCCGCAGGGAGACGCGAAGGACGTGTTCGAGGGACGCGATCGCGTGACGGGCGACGTGAAATGGACGGCCACACGCGTCGATCTGATTTTCGGCTCACATTCGCAGTTGCGCGCGCTGGCCGAGGCGTATGCGCAGGATGATGCCAAGGAGCACTTCGTGCACGCGTTCGTGGCGGCGTGGACGAAGGTGATGGAGCTGGACCGGTTTGACGTGATGTAACGGCGTCGCGGAGTCTGGTTCAGGTAGTCTCAGCCGGGCGTGCGACATGTGCGCCCGGCTTTTGCATGGCTGTTCCGGGTGTCGCGCAGGCGGCTGGAATTTGCGGCTACTTCGCCGCCTTGATCAGGCGTTCCTGAACGGCGCGTAGCGGAAGGGTCGGTCCGCCGCTGATGTTCCACGCGTTGAAGACCACCACCATCTCCTGGTCGGGAAACACCATGGGGAACTGCCCGCCAAAGCCGGAGCCGGCCCAGATCAAGGCGTCCGGCTTTACCGGATTGCTGTACAGCCACCACTTGAACCCGTAGCGCGCCGCGCCAGCGCGGGTGCTGGTGGCCACCTGCGGCGTCACCGATTCGCGCACCCAACGTTCCGACACGATCGGCGTTCCCTTCCAGCGACCACCCTGCAGCCAGAGCTGCCAGATCCGCGCCAGGTCGCGCGCTTCGAGATACAAGCCACCCTCGGTGTCGACCGTGCCGGACGGCGTGCGCTTCCAGTGCCACTCGGTGATGCCGAGGGGCGCGAAGAGATGGCGAGCGGCGTATTCCTCGATGTCGACGCCGGTGGCGCGGAAGAAGATGTGCGCAAGGAGGGCGCTCTCGCCGCTGCTGTAGTTGAACTGGGCGCCGGGCTCGCGCATCATTGGCCGGTCGATGGTGAACTTGACCCAGTCGGGGCTGGCCTCCAGTGCGCCGGCCGTGTTGCGCGGATCGCTGTACGGAATACTTTCGTTCCAGTCGAACCCGCCCGTCATCGTGAGCAGGTGGCGGATGGTGATGCGCCGCTTGCGATCATCGAGATTCGCCACGGCGGTGGTATCCCAATACTTGAGGATCGGCGTGTCGAGGGCGGGGAACTCACCACGGGTGACCGCCACGCCAATAACCGCGGAGGCCACCGTCTTGGAAACCGATTGCAGCGTGTGCAGCGTGCCCCGACGATAGGTCGGATGCCACCACGGGTTGAAGTAGTTGAAGGGACCGGTGGGGTCGTGCGAGTTGTTGAGCGCTGAGCTGGCGCGCGATGAGTCGCCGTAGATCCGGTCGTAGTCGCGCGGATACGACTTGTCCATGACGATCTGGCCGCGACGGATCACCAGCATGCGGTCGATGTTCCCGTACTTGCCCGCGGTGATCTCGGCGTCGAGGCTGTCGAGGACGGCGGGGTTGAGGCCGACCTTCGACGGGGTCGAGGTTGGCCACGGGGATGACGTCGCCTGAGCGCCGAGCGACGAGGCCACAAGCAGTGCGAGTGCGACCGTAGAGAGCGGGAGTCGTGGTGTCATGGCCACAACCTACCGGTCATGGTGCGACGTGTAAACGCCGTCGTCCTCGCGGCTCTAGCGCCACCTTCCCGCAGGAACCGCAGCGCGACGATCCACTCGAAAGGCGCCCAGCGGTTCACCGGAACGCGCTTCGCCACACCCGTGACCTGACTGCTGACCGAGACCCGAAACGGCGTCTTGACCTGTTCGCTGGCCACGAGCGTCTGCACGAGGTGGGCGCGCACCACGGGGGTCACCGTTACGAGTGGGCCAAGCAGAAAGGGTCGTCAAACGTCGAGGGTCCTTCAGCGTAGAGTCAGACAGGTGCTGTCTCCCGAGCAAGGCACGGGGTAGAAGGAGCGGAAACATCGGAGCCTGGGAAGAGCCGCAACCCCATCGCCATGTGAGACGCCGTTACACGCCCGGCGGGATTGCGGCCCCGGTTCCCTTGTCGTCATGCATCATGCCGGCCCGCATCTCCTTCATCATGCCGGCCTGCATCTCCTTCATCACGCGGCGCGCGAGCATGAGACGGTCGCGCTGCGTGGGCGTCAGTACGTTCCGCGAAGCCGCATCCGCTCGGGCCATCCCGAGATGTTCCAACACCATGTGATTCGCGGCCGCGCGAAGCTCCGATTCATACGTGGAGAGATCCGGCGCGGCGGATTCGCTGATTTTTGCCGCCGATTGCATGCCCTCCATATGCGCCGCCATGTGTTGCTGCGCCTCTGCCTGCGATGTCACCCGCAGTGCGGTGAGTCGCGTCACCTGATCCGCCGTCAAGTCGAGCGACTCCCGCAGCGACAGGCTGATGGACGCGACGTCCGTCCTGGGCTTCATGTGATCGCTCATCATCATTGCCATCATGTCCTTGGACGGGGCGGGCGCCGGTTCCATCTTCATCTTCTTCATGGGCATCGCCGCCGGCTTGGGCGCCGCAGTCCTGGTCTGCGCCTGGAGCGAAGCCGCGAGCACCACGGTCGCCATGGTCAAGGCGAATATCGGTTTCATGTGTCGCTCCAAGTGCATATGGTCATGTCGCGGCGTCGCCCGTTCAGGCCTCGCCGGTGGTACCCGCGCGTTGCCGACGGTGACGCGCCAGTCCTGCCAATGCGAGTGCGCCGGAGCCAAGCAAGAGAAGCGTTGAGGGTTCGGGAACGGTTGAGCTCGTGGTAGCCCCACTGAAACCCAGGCTGCCGTAGTCATCGGTGGCTCCACCCACACACGAATTGGCAATCACGTTGTTGTCCATGGTCACGGCGGCCGTCAACGCGATGGCGCGACCGCACATGATACTGGCCGATGTGGTCGCGGTCACGCTCGACTGGGCGATGATGTTGCCGAGGAACATGGTGCTGGTTCCGAGCGTGGCGGCGCTGCCGACTTGCCAGTACACGCCGCCGCCGATATTGCCGTTGAGGATCGATACGGACGAACCGCTGGCGGTGGTCAACGTGCTGCCGATCTGAAAGACAAACAGCGCATTCGGATTGCCGAGGAAATCGAGTTGGAGATTTCCGGTGAGTTGCGCCGATGACGCAAACCGATAGACGCCCGGTGTCAGCACGAGACCGCCAAGGTCTGTACCGCTCATGTCGTTCGTGAACGCCAACCCAGCCAGGGTGTTGAACGCACTGTTCGCGTCAATCTGTGCCTGCTGAGCGACGGCATCGGTCTGATGCAGCGTGCCGTTGAGGGTCACGGTACCAAGTCCCGTAATCGACGTGCCGGGGTACAGGCCGAGGTGACCCCAGAGTGTGGTTGCCCCGGTGTTGGTGACGGTGGAGGCACCGAGGACGGCGAACTGTCGTGCGGTTCCCAGGGGACCTTGAGCGCCGGCAGCCCATGGTGTCGCGATGCGCGCCGTCTCGTGCCGGTCACTCGCGCGGGCAACCCTCGCGACAGCGCTGCTCGCG
>JANNEV010000026.1:0-8958 GCA_031379145.1 Gemmatimonadaceae bacterium | reverse complement strand
GGCACGACGCGCCGTTGCCGTCAGGGCGGCAAACTCCGACAGCGCGGGGGGCTCGAGCACCTTGAGGATGACCACATCCCGGTCGCCGACCACGACGAACTGTGCGCCAGTCTTGAGCCCAAGCCGGGCGCGAATCTCTTCTGGGATGACGACCTGTCCTTTGGACGACAGGGTCGTGGTGGCAGCGTCGGCCATAGGGGTTCCGGGAATGAGTCTTACCAGTAAGACTCACATGCCCGCCCGGTGGCGTCAAGCGGAGCCCGGGCGGATACCGCTAACGCCAAGCATAAGCTGCGCCGCAGTTCCATAGAGCGCCAGCGTGGCTGGCGCGCACCTCCCGAGTCTGCGGCGTCTGCTTCATGCGATGTTAGCCAGCGACTTGGTACAATCCGGGAACATAGGCAACACAACAGTCTGGTATTGTGGTTGCGAGTCAACTGTGTTACCGAGTGCCGCCACATCGGCACGGTCGCATTGTGCCTGAGCGCCGCTGCCTTCCGGCGTCCCCCACGAGCGCACGGTCAGCGGTTTACGGAATCGGGATCCGGTACAGATTTCGTTGCACCGTCTGGCGCGAGTAGGCGTACACGCCTGGCGTTGGACCGGGTGCGACGTCAGGACCGCCCATCAACCGGACTCCCCGCAGCTCGGCGATCGCTGCTTCTGATCGAAAGCCTCCGGCCGGGATCGGGGGAAACATGCGGCCCGGCATCAGCGGAATAGAGTAGGTACGTCCGGATGTCAAACCGGCCGACAGTATCGATATAAACATCGATCTCCCGTCTCCCGACCATCTGAGATGAGCTGTGGAAGCGTCCCCTGAAGTGATGGGGACCGGAGACCCGCCGCTCAGCGGTACAGCCTCAATGCTGGAGCCGGCTGCCCCGAAAAACTTGGTCACGAGCCATTGGCCGTCTCGGGAGATGCCGTTGATGGTTGCAATGGGTCGCTCGATCACTTTCCGCAGGCCCGTTCCATCCTGATGCACGTGGTACGCGAAGGCGGCGGGTCCGTCCATGGCCCGAAAGAAGATTTCACCGCTGCTCCCGAAATACGGCATGTCGCCTTCGACATTCGGGATGACCCTGGGTGCTGACCGCCGGTCGAGCGGTGCGAGCCACAGCCGACGTCTGCCCTCGTAGAGCGTCGCGACCACAACAAGCTGGCCGTCCGGAGAGATGTCGTAGGCCCGTCCGGGCAGTCCGATTGCCGCAACGCCCGGCAGGAAGGACTCGTTGCGCCCGGATTCCACGTCCAGCACGCGTAACTCGCTGGTGTCGGCCACTGCCGAGGCGCCCTGCAGAATCCGGTAGAGGAGCCTCCTTCCGTCCGGCGTGAATTCAGGATCGTAGCCGTATCCTTCGACGGAGACCTGCCGCTCGCCACGCGAATCGTGCACCCACATCGCACTCTGCCGCAGTCCCACTGCCGTCACGAAGGAACGGCCGTTCGGCGCCATCGCGATACCTTCCTCCTCGGTTGGTCCCGCGGTGACCTGCTCGGGCCGGCCGTCGGGGAAGCGCTGGCGCCAGATATGAAATGCCCCACCCGCGGCCGAATTCAGGTATATCCATTCTCCATCCGGCGACCATGCCGCCGACGTACATCCGGCGCCGAGCGGACCCACGAGACGCCCGGGCGAGTTGCCGTCCATCGACACCACGCGGCAGGGCTGCCACACGCCCCGGACCATTTCCACCGCGATGGCCCACTTGCCATCGGGCGATGGGTATGACCGGTGCACCATATCGCGATCACCCGCGGGGACATAGACGTCCCGTGCTCCAGCCCGGCTCTCCTCCGCCGCCACGAGCGCCATGTGGATATCGCCGTTCTTGATTTCGGAAAATAGGATGCGCTGTTTGTCCGACCAGACGAGACCGGACGCGTTCGGCAGCCAGAGATGCGACTGTCCGCCATTGACCGGGACGACCCAAGTATTCCATTCGCTCTTGCTATTTCCCGTGGTATACGCGATCTGCGAATTGTCCGGCGAGAACACCGGACTCATCTTCCGGGAACCGTCGTTCGTCAGCTGCACGACCTCGCCGTCGGGCAGCATCTTGACGAAGATCTCTCCGACATTGAGAAATGTGTCTGGGCCTCGAACAAACGTCAGCATGCGGCCGTCAGATGAAAGAGCAGGTTGGCTGACTGGTTCAGCCAACCGCGTCAGCTGAACCCACTGGCCCTGCCCGGTAGTCTCCAGCGCTCCGCTTGCCGACCGCTCGCCGGCTGAAAACACGCGCCGTGCAGGGACGGCAACGGCCCAGCCGGCACCGGCGGCGGCGAGCACGCCAGCGGCCGCGAGCCAGCGGGCGGTGCGCGATCGCGATGCGCTGGTACGTCCGTGCGAAGACGCGCCTGTCGTGGTTAGCGCTGCCGCGAACTCCGCCGCGCTCGCGAATCGGTCGGCCGGAGTCTTGGCGAGTGCCTTGGCCACCGCGGCCTCGATGCCCTCGGGAACCGCATCGCGTACCAAACGCAGCGGCGTGGGCTGCTCCGTCAGCACCTTCGCGATCATCGCCTGCGCCGTGGGGCCCGTCACCGGTGGCTCACCGGCCAGCATCTCGTAGAGCACGGCGCCGAGCGAGTACACGTCGCTGCGCGCGTCAATCGTTCTGTCACCGATGGCCTGCTCCGGACTCATGTACTGCGGCGTGCCCAATGAGACCCCTGCCTCAGTAAGCCGGTCGTCACCCGCTTTCCACACGGCGAGTGCGATGCCGAAGTCCGCCACCAGCGCGTTGCCGTCCTGGATCAGGATGTTCTCGGGCTTGACGTCGCGGTGTACGACCCCGCGCGTGTGCGCGTGCTCGAGTGCGTGGGCCACTTCGCAGGTGACACGCACGGCGTCGGCCACGGACAGTTGCGTCTCGCGCGTCAGGCGAGTGCGCAGAGTCTCGCCCGTGATGAAGGGCATCACGTAAAAGAGCTGGCCGTCCGCGCTCCCACTGTCGAAGAGTGGGAGGATATGCGGGTGCAGCAGGTTCGCGGTGGTCTTGATCTCACTCAGAAACCGCTCGACGCCGAGCACGGCGCCGAGTGCGGGTTTGAGGACCTTCAGCGCGACCTTGCGGTCGTGCTTGAGGTCGTGAGCGAGAAACACCCTCGACATCCCGCCGACGCCAATCTCGCGCTCGACGGCGTAGTGGCCGACCAGCGACGCGTTCAGTTGCGCGATCGTGTCCGTAGCGGTCATGCCGTACCCGCGGATCCCGTAGACGTCGAGAATACAACGAAGCGTCAGCCACGGCAAGCGCACCCCGGCCCGCTGGACGGCAGCATCGGGGAAATGAAACGTCCACGTTGTCGCTGACGTCGCCGCGTGCTTCAGGCGTCTGTGAGACCAGCGAAATCCCTGTCGACCGCGAGCAGGACCTCGACCTGCGCGGCGGCAAACTCGAGCAGGCTGCCGTTCCTGACTCCGGCTCTCTCCACAGCTCGCGTGGTGAGAGCCCGGCATCACGTGCGAGGCATCACATCGTGAACGCGTTGACCGGGTTGTGCCGCGGAGTGGTCACGATGCGTTGGCTATCGGGCATCACGACGTGCTTTCGTAGTCGAGCGATGGGGAAGCCAACTTCTTCTAGCGCGCGGACGACGTCCAGATGGTTGACGCCGCGAATGCGCAGCACGCGCTCAGCTCGCCTTGAAGTCGTGGACCTCGACGTCGCGCCGCGGGTCGTCGCGCACCACGAGATGCTCGCGAATCGCCTCGCGACGGTTGGCAATCGCTTTCGCTTCGGTCTTGCCCTGAGACCAGCAGTCCGGAAGGCTCGGCACGGAATCACTGTGCTCTTGATCGGAGTGCTGGAGAGCGATCTTGTGCTTTATCGGCGAGTCTTCCGTCTCCGACAACGGAGCACAAGTGGTTCGGCTGGCTAACACCAGGCATAGCCTGCGGAGTGCCCGCCTGATGATTCTAGCGCGCGCCCACACTTCTGGCACTCCGTCAGGCTCATGTCCTTGTTAGACACCGACGTGCGTGACGGTACCGGCGCGCACTGTCGGCAGCACAGTGAGGAGCGCGGGGATCAACGGAACAAGATCCGGCACACGGTTCGATTTGGCATGCAGCACGATCACGGCGAGACCGCTCGCGGCCACGTCTTGCTGAAAGATCAGATTCCGATCGACGGTGACCAGCGTGTGAAAACCGGCAGCCAACATGGCGCGCATCAGCAGCCCGTTCCGGTGTCCGGCCCAGCCTTCCGTGATCGCGTGCGAGGCCGCGAGGTTCGGAAGTTCCCGCAGCAGCTTGCGAGGTACGCACTCGTCGAAGAGGATTCGGCCGGGTATGCCGGACGTCACGCCGCCGCGGCCCGCGCGAGCAGCATCTCCTTCGCGAGTTCTAGCACCGCAATCGCTTGGTCGCGCGACACGCTGGGAAAATTCTCAAGAAATTCGTCGAGCGGATCACCGGCCTCGAGGTAGTCGAGCAGCGTCAGCACGGGGACACGTGTGCCAACGAACACGACGGTACCGCCCATGATTTCAGGATCGCTATGGATAGGCAGCTGACTCGTCGGCATGAAAACTCCCTGTGGGGACCTGTCTCAAACCTACATCGAATGCTGGGAAGGTGTCTAACACCAGGCATAGACTGCAGAGTGCCCGCCTGATGAGTCTAGCACGCACCCACACTTCTGGCACTCTGCCAGCCTCATGTCCTTGTTAGCGGACGGCGCCGGCACCACCAGCCACCGCCCCGCGCACGGGTGGCCCGCGCGGGAACGCGGCGGTCGCGCACCGGCTGCCCGCCGAGCACGCGGCGGCCGACGCGAGGATGCCCGGTCACGTGCACGGTCGCGCGCATCCGGCGCCACCGGCCCGCGCATTCGCGCTGCGATGGGCGAGCGTCGCTGGCTCGCGCTGCCGCGGATTCCCAGCGCCGCGCACCCACTGACGTGGGGACGAGCGACTCCGCCCAGCACCCAATCCACCCACCGCGCATCGCGGTCCGAGACGCACGACGTCGATGCGGCACCGACGATGGCCATCACGCCAACGACACCAACGCACGGAAGTGATTCAACGCACGCAGTGCTCCGACCTGCGCGATCCACGAAATAGATCGACGATCGCTGTTCGCTAACACCGGCATTGCCTGCGGAGTGCCCGCACCGAGATCGCTATCACGCACCACAGCTTGAGGCACTCCGGCTGGCACATGCAGATGTTAGGTGGCGCGCTTGCGCGGCGAGCTCGCGCGCTTCGCGGGCGAGCTCGCCGCGGCAGTCACTTTTCTGGCGCGCGCGACCGCTTTCCGCCGCGCGACAACTGCAATTCCGGTCGACGCAAATCCGCCACCGCCTCGGCCTCCTCGCATCGATACGCGTATCGTTTGTGGACCGGTGGACGTTATGGGCACATCATCGACGAGATGCGGGATAGTCACAGTCTCCAAAAGCGACGCCACTGACGGATTGTGGAGTCCGCCGCCACCGTAGCTGGCGCCGTCGGCCTGCACTTGCATCAGAAAGCTCACGTTGCGGAGCTGGAAGTAAGTGGTGATCTCTAGGAACCAAAGCCCTTTCGGAACCCAAATCTGAGTAGTCCAGACGGCGTCACGCCCTTGAGGCACCGGCGTCTCAACACCGCCGCGAAACTCCGTGTGGAAGAAGTACTCGCCAGTCAGCTTGCCGCCGGGCATAGATGGTCCTCGCAGGTTTCGTGGTGTTTTACTACTGACCGAGCAACGCACTGTCGCGGTACGCATGCCGACTTTGGCGTGGGGACTCGAGCACTGGCGAAATTCTGATGCGGCTCAATCACGAACGCAACCGTGCTTCACGTATTCACCACGAGCCTTTCGCTGCCTCGGCCGTACAAACCAGGGAACAGAGCCACCTAACACCAGCATTGCCTGCGGAGTGCCCGCACGCAAGGTAGTCCTGCTCACCGGAACTCGAGGCACTCCGGCTGGCACATGCAGATGTTAGACGTCCCACGCAGACCGCCTCCCTCGTTCGCGCAACACCTGAGACGCCATTCCTTCGGCATCTTGCACGCGAAGAATTGTGCGAAGTACGAAGCCGAAGCAGAACTCGAGCTCCTCTCGCTGGAGCGGTGTTTTGCGCATCTTCGACTGTACGAAGCGATCACCAGAAAGTACAAACCCTACATGTGGCACTAACTCAGTAAATAATTGAAGCTCGCGACGGTCAATTCCGTGCTCAAGGAGCCACAGTCGCTTCGCTACTCTCTCAAAGACGTGAACAATCTCGCTGTTGATTGGGTATCCACGATCGGGCGGAGAAAGCTCTGTGATGTGCCTCGCAACTCGTCCAACATCCGACATCAGATCGCGATCATCTGGGAGGAGTTGCTGCAAGCGAGCGAAAGCCTCTGCAATGAGAACCATCGCCTCCTCGAACTCACCGAGATCCCGCTGTGCGAGTGCCGATTCGAGGCATTCGCGGAGCTCAGCAGTCGTGACGAGAACAACGAGCGAGATGCTTTCGAAAGGTAGTCCAAAGAGTAGATCACAGTTCGCACGCACAAACGAATCTGCCAGGTCTGCGAACTCACTCAGGTCTGCACGGGAGGGGAAAGTGCCATAATGTTTCGCATTGACGCGGCTCTTGTTTAAGCGCCGCATTCCTTCTTTGTGCACGAATGAGGTACCGGTCGATGTCTCCAGCGCATCGAACAGCGCCATGAAATCTTTGCCCACCTTCCCGGCGCCGGCCGATTCTGACGCGAGATTCATGAAAAGCTCGATAGCATCATGAATTGTCATAATGGCAAGCCCCGATACCGGCTCTGGCTGCTGTCGCTGAGATTCGGCGACGTCCAGCATGTACCGAACTAAAGCGAGCTTCGCGATAAGCGCCGGATTTCTTGGCACCATACTCTCCATTGACGTCTAACACCAGCATTGCCTGCGGAGTGCCCGCACCGTGGATTCTACCACGCACCGCAACTGGAGGCACTCCGGCTGGCACATGCAGATGTTAGGCCGGCGAGCGATACCAGTCGAGGCCCCTGAAATCCCTACTCAAGCTCATCAAACTCCGCGAATTCCTGCTTTTGTCTGGCCTGCCTCGCCTTCTCCTCCGATTTGTCAATATGGCGAAAGTCCTCGCGGCCAGCGCAGCGCTTGCAGAGCGTCTTTGTGTCGCTAAAGGACAGGTATCGTTTGGACTCCGCTATATAAAGGCGAAGTGCATTTCGACGGTTCTCCATCGAAGACTCGGACTGCAGCCACTCTTGCCAACGGCTTTCAATCATCGTTGCATAGCGGCCTCGGACAGCGCGATTCAGATGGCTGATCGCCTTCGTATCTGGACGCAGTTCGTAGTTGGGTACTGGGAACGCCCATTTCTCGTGGCGCTCGTGTGGCGCGCCGCACTGCCCTGCTTGACAAGTCCAGTCCGCCGTCCGCTTGCGCGGACGGACACGAATCGATCCACATTCGGGGCACACGGGACGCACAACTAGCGGCTGCTCCGGCTTGGCAAGGTGTGGCAGCGGATGTTGTTGCTTCCACCATTCCCAGTTCGGCGGCCCCACCGCGCGCAACGCATCTCGCCAGCCGATGGGTTGCCACGTGTGCTGGAGGACCAGAGGCGTCTCGACGCTGCCGCATGTAGCGCACTCGGTACCAAGGAGCCGTCCTCGGTTGGCCTTCCACCAAGCCGTGTGCCAAGGCTTCTGCCCGGTGAATAGTTCTGCACACGCCTCGTCAACACTGATGGCACCGGAATCGAGGCGAGCTTCAATATGCAGGAGTCGCTCGAGTGGATTCATCGATGGAGTCGGCATAGCGAAAATGCTTTCTGCTGCACTGCGGCTTCACAATCTCGATTCTGGTCACTGACCAGCGGCCGCAGTGGCAGCAGCAACGCGGGTAAGGCCGTGCGCACCTATGCTTCTTCGAAGTAGTCCCCATCGATGCTCTTCACCGTGTATGCACCTCGCGGACTCACTCCAACATTCGCATCGAACATCAAAGACGCAAGGCGACGGCCGTCGATGAGAACGATACGGCTCTCGATACGCTGAGCGTAGTCCTCCGCGTCCTTCGTGAAGTAGGACGTCGTAATGAAGATGCCCTTCTTAGCTCGTTGGCCCTGGAGCGCTCCAGCGAACTTCTGGATCTCAGGGCGGCCAACCGATCCTTCCCATCGTTTGGCTTGTATGTAGATGACGTCGAGGCCCAGCCTGTCTTCGTCAATAACGCCGTCGATTCCGCCATCGCCAGACTTTCCCACCGCACGTGCGGCCTCCTCGCGACTTCCGCCGTACCCCATTTGTACGAGCAGATCAATGACGAGACGTTCGAAGAACTGTGGTGTGACAGTCTTGACGGTGTCGAGAAGCTCAGATTCAAGATCGCGCCGTAGCCTTCCGTACGCTTCCTCAAGAGCTTCCTCCGGAGTCAGAGCGAGGCTTGCGACAGTCGACGCCGGCGAGGTGGCCTCATTCTCCTCCTCGCCCGCGTTCGGCTTCGAGCGCGCTCGGAACTCCATGAACTCCGGGTAGCGCTGCAGGTATGCTGCGTCGAGCTTGGGCAGGCCTGATTTCAAGATCTCGCGGCCTCTATCGGTAAGGACGTACCACCCACGCTTCGGTGAGGATACGACACCAGCCTGCTTCATGTAGCTGAGCGCCCAGCCAACGCGACTCAGAATGACGGGAGCCTTGCCGCTCGGCAAGAGCTTCGCCCTCTCGTCAGCAGTCAGATTGAAGTGCTCGGACATCAACTCTGCGAGCGCACGCCGACTAATCGCGTCTGGCCCGGTCAGCGCCCTGAGCACCGGAAGCATCGCGTCTTGGTAGGTCGGGATCGGCATCTATTTCCGGAATTTGGTCAACGGCCTAACACCAGCATTGCCTGCGGAGTGCCCGCACCGATGATTCTACCACACGCCGAAACTTCTGGCACTCCGGCTGGCACATGCAGATGTTAGGCTGGGTACGAGCGCGTGCACGCCCTACAGCCGTCGGCGC
>JANNEV010000012.1:0-2586 GCA_031379145.1 Gemmatimonadaceae bacterium | reverse complement strand
CGGCCAGCAGCTCGACGGCCTCGACGCGCACCGAGTCGGGTAAATCCTTCCGGATCGCCAGACGAGCCAGCGCCCGCTCAACGGCCGTGAGGTACGACATCGGGCGAACATCGGGGAAGAGCGCCTCGGCCTTGCCGGTGTTGGCCAGGACAGGATGGGCCATGCCCTCCACCAGCGGCTCGGCGAGTCTGCGCGGAATGGGCGTGATGCGGTCGATCCAGAGCGCGGCCAACGCGGGCGCCAGCACCGGCACCGGGATGATGGTGCGGCGCAATCCGCGCACGGCGGCATACCCGCGCAGCATGTCGCGAAAAGACAACCGGTCCGCGCCGCCGATCTCCACGATGCCGCCCGGCTCATGTTCGCGGGCGAGCATGAGGTACGTCAGCACGTCGCGGACGGCAATCGGTTGCACCTCGTTCAAGATCCATTTGGGCGCAATCATGAACGGCAGCCGCTCGGTGAGATACCGCACCATCTCGAACGAGGCGGATCCCGAACCCACAATGGGACCGGCCCGAAACTCCGTGGTGGGGAGTCCGCCACGAAGGATCGCGCCGGTTTCACCCCGACTCTGCAGGTGTTTGGAAACCCCTGCGGATTCGGGCACCAACCCACCGAGGTAGATGCAGTGCCGCAAGTGCCGTCCCGCATGCACGAAGTTTCTGGCGGCCACCCGGTCACGCTCAGCAAAATCGGCGCCGTCGGTCATACTGTGCACCAGATAGTACGCCTCATCGATGCCGTCCAGCGCCCGCTCAAGGGACGGCACATCAAACAAGTCGCCGGTGACGACCTCCACTTCGTGCGCCCACCATCGTCCGCGAATGCGCCGTGCATCGCGCACGAGCAGCCGCACCTTCACCCCACGCTCCACCAGACGGGACGTGAGACGCCCGCCGATGTATCCAGTGGCCCCGGTGATGAGCACGGTCATGGGGGAGTCTTTCCCGGGTTCGGGCAATTGGCAACCAGCGAGCACGGCTGGTAACCTAATCCTCGCCGACTTGGCCTGGTTTCCTCGCGCCATGCCATCGGTCGCGCCGCATCGGCGATCTTCGCCTCTCCTCCCCTCGGGCGCACACCCATGCCCAATACTGTGAGTTCGCCGGGCCAGACGCTGCTTCGACAGTGGCAGCGCCTCTCCGCCCTGCCCTTCGGACCACGGCTGTTCAGCTGGATGGTGGGCCGTTCGGCCCGATACACGGGCAGCATCGGCGCCGTGTTCCAGGAGATTCGCGCCGGATACGCCCGAGCCGAGCTACGTGATCGACCCGCAGTCAGGAACCATCTGGCGTCGGTGCACGCGGTCGCGCTGGTGAACCTCGCAGAGATGACGAGCGGAGTGGCGCTTCTGACCGCGCTGCCTCCCGGCGTCCGCGGCATCGTGACAGGATTGCACGTCGCCTACGTGAAGAAAGCGCGCGGGACGCTAGTAGCGACCACCACGGTTACAGCACCGACGCAGCTCGAGAGCACGATCGATTTCGATGTCACGGCATCGATCATGGATGCCTCCGGTGATGTTGTGGCGACGTGCGAGGTCCGCTGGCGCCTCTCGCCCTCAGCGTTGCTGTCGCTCGCGGCAACGTGACTCTCCCGCCTCACCGCGCATCGCCCAGCCTCCCTCACGTGCTACGCCTCGATCACCGCCATCCCGGCACTGCACTCACGCGGCACGCCGGAGTTTCCGTACCACTGATCTGCGGACCGATGTACCCGTGCAGCAACGTGGAACTGGTTGCTGCGGTGAGTCGCGCAGGCGCTCTGGGCGTCGTGCAGCCGATCTCCCTCACGTACGTGCACGGTCATGAGTTTCGTGCCGGACTGCAGCGCATTCGCCAGCTCGCGGACGGCAAGCCATTCGGTTTGAATGCGTTGATCGAGGCTTCCAGCAAGACGTATCACAATCGCATGGCGCGGTGGGTCGACATAGCCCTCGAGGAGGGCGTGCGTTTTTTTCTCACCTCGCTGGGGAACCCGCGTTGGGTGGTGGACCGCGTGCACGCCGCGGGCGGCGTGGTCTACCACGACATCACCGAACGAAAGTGGGCGCTCAAAGGGCGTGACGGCGGCGTGGACGGACTGGTGGCGGTGAATCGCGAAGCCGGCGGGCATACGGGCTCGCGAACCGCTCAGGCATTGCTCGACGAGGTCGCAGACCTGGGTCTGCCCGTGGTCGCAGCGGGCGGCGTGGGAAGCGCCGAACAGTTCGTGGCGCTGTTGGCGATGGGATACGAAGGCGTGCAACTGGGTACGCGATTCATCGCCACCACCGAATGCAACGCCGATCCGGCCTACAAGCGCGCCATCGTACAGGCGCGGTCCAGCGATGTGGTGCTCACCGAGCGCTTGACCGGCGTGCCGGTGTCGGTGCTGCGTACACCGTACGTGGACCGATTGGGCACGCGAATCGGTCCGCTGAGTCGGTGGATGTTTCGACACCGTCGCGCAAAGCACTGGATTCGGACGTTCTACGCGCTGCGTTCGCTTCGCCAGCTCAAGCAAAACAGCGTCGTCGGAGCCAACCAGGACTATTGGCAAGCAGGTCGCAGCGTCGACGCGATCACGGAGATCCGATCGGCC
>JANNEV010000700.1:0-18930 GCA_031379145.1 Gemmatimonadaceae bacterium | reverse complement strand
CGTAGTTGAAGTAGGCCACGACCTGGTTGATTTCCAGGATTCTGCCGTCGTCCAGGCCCGCGTCCCGCATTGCCACGACACCGTTGCTCAGGGCGGCGTCATCGCCCGGCGCTTGCGTCAACATACGGGCATAGCGGAGCGCAGCAATTTGTGCCGGATCGAACAGCTCGTCGTCGCCACCACGCGACAGCGCCGCGTGAATAGCGAAGGCCTTGAGGTCGTCCTGGAGCACCCGTCGCAGTCCCGCAAAATGATGCTCCACACAGTACGTGCACTTATTCAGCCAGCTGGTGTAGACGCCCAACGTCTCGAGAAACCACGCCGGCAGCTCGTTGCCGGTGTGATGCAGCACGTTCTTGTAAAGCGTCATGTGACCTTCCAAGGAATGCGGTCGCAGACTGTGCGCGAGCATGATGTTGTCTACGTCATCGTTGGGGCCTTTGAGGCGATCGTACAGCGTTTGCAGCCGCCCCGTCGCGTCCGACACCGGAACATGGGAAATCCACATCGCTTGGCTCCCTGCAGTTGAGGACCTTACCGATCGACGAGCGCAATCACGCGGAGCGGGCTGCCGCTGCCGTTCACCAGCTTGAGCGGTGCGGCGATCACCACGCTGCCCACGGCGGGCAGGCGGTCGAGGTTGCAGAGCGACGCCAAACCAAACTTGCCGGCGCCGTGCATGATGGTGTGGTTCGGGAACGGTGGCGTGAAGCGTCCTGCCTGTCCGGCGTCGGTACCAATCGTCTCCACGCCTACGCCGAGAATGCCCCGCTCGTACGCCAAGAGCTGCGACGTCTCTTGATGAAAGCCGGGCGTGTGGGGCCCGTCGGCATCCGCATTGAGAAACGCATCGCCGGCGCGCTTGCTCCAGTCGGTTCGCAACAGCACCCACGCGCCGTCGGGTATGCGTCCGTGTTCTGCTTCCCATGCGGCGAGGTGCGCTGTGGTCAACAAGAAGTCAGGATTGGCGGCGCACTCGCGTGACACGTCGATCACGCACGCGGGCCCGATAAATCGACCCGGCGGAATGGAATCGGTGGCGTTCTCGGGCAAATCCTTGCCCGTCACCCAGTGCACCGGCGCATCAAAGTGCGTGCCCGTGTGCTCGCCAAGCGTAATGGTATTCCAGTACCACCCCGGTCCGTGCTCGTCGTACCGTGAGATGAGCTGCGTTGAGAGTCCTGGGGACGGCGCGAACATCGGTGGCAGCGCGATCACCGGCGTGTTGCTGTCGAGCGGGATGGTCAGGTCAACCACCTGAATACTGCCATCAGACAGCGACGCGGCGAGCTGCAGGAGTGTCTGGGACATGGTCGTGGAATCGAGAGGGGGTGACTACAGCGCGCGCACGTAGCGAGCGAACTGAAACCGGTTCTCCAGCAATCCCAGATCCGTGACAAACGCGGACGGGCCGATGGCTTCTACCTTGGCGACCAGCGTGGTGAGGCTCTGGACAGCCAACGCAGCGTCGAACTCCCGAACGAATGCTGCGAGATCGCGCACGGTGGCGGTTCGGGGAATACCCGCACCTGCGGCGATCGCTGCCAGGTCGCTACCCGTGGCGGTCGCGGTCGGGAATCCGCCCACCGACAGGAGCGATTCGTTGTCAAAGATTACGTGCGTCAAGTTTGGCGGGCGATAGCGCGCGAGCGTGGTCAAACCGCCGAGGTTCATGAGGACGGAACCATCGCCATCCAACACGACCACGCGCCGCTCGGGTTTGCTGAGCGCCAAGCCCAGCCCCACGGACGACGCCAGTCCCATGGCATGCTGGAGATAGAACATGTTCGGGCGGTGTCCGAGCGATTGCAGCTCAGCTGCCACCGCGCCCATGATCGTCACGACGATGCACGAATCAAGTCGATCGTAAATTGCCGCGAGTGCATCGATGCGCTTCATGCTTCCTCCCACATCAGGTCGCGACCGAGCAGCAGGGCCACGGGTCGGTTGGCCGCGTGCGCCAGCGTCAGCGCTTTGGCTATGCGATGCGGTACTTCATCGATGTGATCGAGCGAATCGTACGGAATACGCAGTGCGTCGAGCACGGGAGTCGTGACGAGTCCCCCTTCGGTCTGCCACGGATCGCGCTCGCCGAACCAGCCACGATGTGAGATCAGCATCACCAAGGGAATTCGGTACAATTGCGCGCAGGACACGATGCCGTTGATCGACTGCAGGAAGCCATGGTTCTGCATCAGCATGACCGATCGAACACCCGCCAGATGCGCGCCTGCTGAGATTCCAACGCCCTCCTCCTCCTTGGCCAGCCGAATCAGCGTCATGGCGGGATCATCTTCCGCCATACGGATCAGATGCACCAGCCAAGTTTCGGGCAGTGCAGAAACCAGCCGCACGCCACCCGTTTTGAGCGCGTCGAAAATGGCACGGGAGGCGGGGACGGACACAGGCATGCGAACCACGCAGGAGACTGGACACGAGCGTGCTTGAGCTGCTTAGTGTAGCTCGGCGCGCTCGGGGGCACCACTCGGAGGTATGATGGCGCGACTGGCGCCTCGGGCGATGTGCTGAAACCGGGTGAGTCGCCGCTACTTGATCACTACTCCGTCAAACAGGGCACGGTTCAGCAGAAAGTGTACCCAGATGCTGGCGGCGTATCCGAGCGCGATCGCCCAGCTCCATCGGAGGTGCGCCATGAACGTGTACACGCCCCGCGCCTGTCCCATGAGGCCTACGCCTGCCGCGCTGCCGACCGAGAGAAGCGAGCCTCCAACACCCGCAGTCAGCGTCACCAGCAGCCACTGCCCTTCATCCATGGGAGGGCGCGCTGACAGGATGGCGAACATGACGGGAATGTTGTCGATCACCGCCGAAACGATGCCGACGGCGATGTTGGCGCTGGTGGGACCGAGGCCTCCGTACGCGACGCTCGACAGCAGTTCGAGGTAGCCGATGGCGCCGAGTCCTCCGACACAAAGGATGACACCATAAAAAAACATCAGCGTGTCCCACTCGGCTTTCTCGAGACGTTTGAAGATATCGAACGGCTCGCGCTCCGCCCCTTCGTGCGACACGGCCTCGAACGGATTGTCCGACTCCACGCTGTGTCGCACCTCGGATCGCACGCGATCGCGGCGCGCCAGGTCGCGGATGGCTGCTCGCTGCAGTCGAAAACCGTACAGCTTGAGGACGCCAAGTCCCGTCATCATGCCGATGACCGGGGGGAGATGCAGGAACTGGTGTACGCAGACGGTCGCGGCGATGGTGCCGAGAAACAGGCCTACTACCACAAACGCGCCCGGTTGCAGCGTGAGCACGTCGCGTACCGGTGCCGGGGTCCCATCGCCAATCACCGTGCTCATGATTGCCGCAGGAATAATCCAATTCACGACGGCGGGCAGAAAGAGCGCGAAGAAGCCCGCGAATGGAACGAGTCCTTGCTGCCAGACCATCAGCGTCGTGATGTCGCCGAACGGCGAGAACGCGCCGCCGGCGTTGGCCGCCACGACCACGCTGATGAGCGAGACCACGATGAATCGCGGGTTGCCGACGCCCGCGCTCATGACCACCGCGCCCATGAGCAGCGCCGTGGTAAGATTGTCGGCGATAGGAGAGATGAAGAACGCCAGCAGTCCGGTGATCCAGTACACGGTCCGCAGGCTGAATCCGCGACTCACGAGCCACGCGCGCATCGCGTCAAAGACGCCGCGCTCCTCCATCGTATTGATGTAGGTCATGGCCGCCAACAAAAAGAGGAACAGTTCCGCGTACTCCAGCAGATTCTCGCGCACCATGGTTTCCGCGAAGTGCGAAAGCGCGAGCTGCATTTGTGGATCGGTGGCCGCGGCGGCGGCGGCGGCGTAGCGCCATCCGATGAGCCCCCAGATGAGCCCCGCAGCAACAAGCACCGGCTTCGACTTGCGCAGCTGCAAATACTCTTCACCGATCACGAGCGCATAGGCGAACACAAAGATCAGCAACGCACCGACACCAACCCATGTGCTGGTCAGGTCGATACGGGTCGTCAGTTCGGTGAGTTCCGGCATGCGTGAAAGGTACGTTCGGGACGTGGGTGCGTATTCCCCCATTCGTCCCATTGCGTTGCCTGTCCGCGTTGCATCGCCGCCGCCCTCGTAGCAACGTGTGGCGATGAATACCGCTATTGCCTGCGCTCTTGCCTGCGCTCTGGCCTACCTGCTTCCCGCGTCAGTTCACGCGCAGGTGGCGACGACTCCCGTCGCCCAGAACCCGTCGCCGATGGTCGAGAGCACGCGGCCCCATGAACGCCTCGTACGAAAGTCGCTCGATGGTCGGGAGGTGTCGTTTGCTGGCCCGGCCGGGAGGTCGGTGGATCTCTACATCCCGAAGACCGTCGGGAGTCGGCAGTCGTTTGATCTGCTCGTGCACTTCCATGGAGAGGCCTGGCTGCCGAAACAGGCGGCGGCGTCGTTGCGTCGACCACCGGTGGTGGCGGTGCTCAACCTCGGGGCCGGCTCCGGCGTGTACGACCGGGCGTTCACCGATCCCGCTGTTTTCGATTCCTTGCAGGCGAGCGTCGTGCGCGAGGTCAGCGCGGCACTCGGACACTCCGCGGTCATCGGGCAATTGACGCTGGCGGGATTCTCCGCCGGGCACGGCGCCATTCGCGCGATTCTCCGCGAACCGCGCCATCTGGCCTCCGTATCGGCGATCCTGCTCATGGACGGCATGCACACGTCGTATGTGCCGGACAACAAGGTGCTCGCATCTGGTGCGACGATTGACACGACGAATCTGACGGCGTTTGCCAGCTACGCGCGCGCGGCGGCGCAGGGTGGGAAGCGATTCCTGGTTACGCACTCGGAAATCTTCCCCGGCACCTTCGTCAGTACCACCGAGGCTGCCGACTGGTTGCTGCAGTCGCTCGGCCTCAGCCGTCGACCGGTACTTCGCTGGGGCCCCCGGGGCATGCAGCAGCTCAGTGAGGTGCGGCAAGGGCACTTCACCGTGCTTGGCTTCGCGGGAAATTCCGCTCCGGACCACATCGATCAGCTGCATGCGATGCCGGAAATGCTGGCTCGGTTGCTCGGCCGCTGAACATGGGCTTTCGTTCCGTGCTCTCCTCCTGCGCCCCACCTGCGCTCGACCGTTTCGCGCTACCCGTCGACCACCACCACTGCCGCGAGTCCCATGAGCCGTCCGCCACTGCCTCCGTTCACCGCTGAAAGTGCCGCCAAGAAGGCGCGCATGGCGGAAGACGCCTGGAATAGCCGCGACGCTGCGCGCGTGGCGCTCGCTTACACCGAGGACAGTCAGTGGCGCAATCGGTCCGAGTTCATTCGTGGCCGCGAAGCGATTGAACGCTTCCTGGTGGGCAAGTGGGAACGGGAACTCGACTATCGACTCATCAAGGAAGTGTGGGCATTCACCGGCAATCGGATCGCGGTCAGGTTTGTGTACGAGTCGCACGATACAATGGGGAATTGGACGCGATCCCATGGCAATGAACAGTGGGAATTCGATGAGTTTGGTTTGATGCGACGTCGTGAGGCGAGCATCAACGACGTTCCAATTGCCGATGGGGATCGGCTCTTTCACTGGCCGCTGGGTGCGCGACCCGACACTCATCCTGGGCTCTCCGATCTCGGTCTCTGACGTGCCGTCCGGATGGCGAGTGGTGGCTGTGTTGTGCCTCGTGACGGGAGTCTCTTACCTGGTGCGTACGGACGTGGCCGTTGCGCAGGAACGCATGGCGCCGGCGTTGGCGCTCACGATGGCCGACATGGGCGTCATCACGGCGTGGGGGTTTCAATTGAGCTACGCGCTGTTGCAGGTACCGGCGGGCATGTTCGGCGAGCGCGTGGGAGCACGGAACGCGCTGGCTATCGCGCTGCTGGGTTGCAGTGTCGCGTCCCTCACCACCGGCCTCATGCCAATTGCAGGGAGCACCTTCACGCTGATCGGGACACGAATTCTCCTCGGCGTGTCGCAGGCCGCAGTGTTCCCGGTGGCGGCACTGGCCGTCTCACAATTTGTGCCCATCGACAACCGAATGCGCGCGAATTCAGCGCACATCGCCGCGTCGTCGTTGGGGGCGGCGTTGGCTCCACTCCTGATGACTCCCGTTATGGAGAACTTCAACTGGCGGGCAGTGTTTCTCCTGAGCGGAGTACTCGCTGCCGTGACGGCGCTGGCGTGTCTGATCCTCATGCCGCGCCAGAGTGCGTCGGCGGGTGACCAGCCGGTTCCGCGTCTGGCGACGCTCCTGCAAGGCGCACGCGCCGTGGCCGGCAATCCGAACCTGCAGCGGCTTACGCTCGCGTATCTGCTCCACTCGGCCGTGTTCTTCGTCTTCGTGTTCTGGTTTTTCCGCTACCTGACTGAGGGGCGCGGCTTCACCGTGCTCGCCAGCGGGGTCTGGGCCAGCGTTCCCAACATCGCGGGGTTTGTGTGTGCCCCCTTCGTCGGCATGTTCGCGGACCGGCTGGGCCGACGTATCGGCGGCAGTCGCGCGTGTCGTCGGGTCGCGATGGCTTGCCTGCTCAGCGCGACCGCGATGGCGCTGTTGGGCGCCCTTCTTCCTGGGGCACTGCTGGCCATCGCCGCGCTGAGTCTCTCGTCTGCGGCACTGAGCAGCGCGGAGTCACCCTTTTTTACGTGCGCGACAACCATCGGAGCGACGAACCCCGGCGCCTCTGCAGGCATTCTCAACCTGATGGGCAACCTCGGTGGCGTGCTGTCCATCTGGCTGGTGCCGCGCATGTCCGTCGCGTGGGGGTGGAACGGCACGCTGATCTTCTGGTCCGTGGTGGCATTCGCTGCAGCGCTGCTCTGGTTGTCGGTTCGAGTGGATGACACCGCGCATGTCGTATCCGCGTCGCCGCAGCTCGCGTAGCAAGACCCGACAACGCGCGCTCAGACTCGCCCGCCTTCCACCCTGTCGATTCCCCGTGACGTTACGCCACAGCATTCGTGCCAGCGTGTTCTTCGGATCCTTCGTCGCATCGTCGGCCGCTCCGGTGTCCGATCTTGTCGACCGTCGCGTCGTGGATGTGGTCTTGGTTGGCGAGGACACGAGCGCCGCGACGCACGGGTTCGACGGTCGCGAGGTGAGTCGAGGCTCGCTGCACGGCCAGACATTTCGACAGACGCGCGCCTGGATGCACCTTTCCCTGAAGACCTTCGACGATACCAGGGTGACGGTCGCGTACGCCTGTATCGGGGCTGACACGCTTGGCCGCGCGGCCCCCCTGCAGTTTGAGCTTGTCGTTGAGGATAGTGTGCTCGCCACGCCAACGCTTGCGCTCGCCCTGGGTGAGTCGGCAACGACGGAAGTGAGCGTTCCGTTCTCCCTGACCAGGGGGAAAACCAGTATCGCCGTGCTCATACGCGCGCGTGGCGGCCGTTCGCCCGCCGTGCGCGAGCTGCGTACCATTCAGGATCACCACGAACTGTACCTTGCGTCCACTCCTCCTTTGGGAGCTCCACGATGACCACGTATCGAGACGCGCGCAGCCGCACGCGAGTCGCGCATTGCAGGCTCATGCTGTCGCTAGGCAGCGTACTCTCGCTCACGGCCGGGCTGACTGTGCCGGCGCGCTCTGTGGCGGCGCAAACGGCCGCATCACCTCGAGCGGGTGCCGGTCAGGCGTGGCTTACTCGCCCGGAGCGTACCGACTACGCGGAGACCAGTCGCTATGAGGAGGTGATTGCGTACATGCGGCAGATGGCCGCGGTCTCGCCGCAGATCCACCTGACCACATACGGGTACACCTTCGAAGGGCGGCCACTTCCACTGGCGGTCATCGGTGCGCCGGGCGCGAGCGCAGCGCAGGTTCTCGCCACGAAAAAAACGCGCGTCTACATCCAGGGCAACATCCACGCTGGCGAAGTCGAGGGAAAGGAAGCACTGCTCTGGCTCCTGCGTTCCATCGCCAGAGGCGAGCGGAATGAGTGGCTGAAGACGACGGTGCTCCTGATCAATCCGATCTACAATGCGGACGGCAACGAGCGGGTCAATGTGACCAATCGCGGCTCGCAGGCTGGGCCGGTTGGTGGCATGGGTACGCGCGAGAACGCACAGGGGTTCGATCTCAATCGTGATGGCACGAAGATGGAGACCGCCGAAGCACGCTCCATGGCCTCGTTGCTCACTCGCTATCAGCCTCACGTGGCCATGGACCTGCACACCACCGACGGCAGCTCCAACAGCGGCTTCACCATGACGTACGAGACGTCGCTCAACCCGAACAATTCCAAAGCCACCACGAGTTTGTTGCGCGATGTGCTGCTCCCCGAGATCACGAAGGCCGTCAAGACGAAGCACGGCGCGGACTGGTTCTACTACGGCGGCGTGGCCGGCGCTGGCGGCGATCGCGCGTGGCGTTCCGACGCGGAGCTGGCCAAGCCGCGCTACACATCGACGTACTACGGCGTGCGCAACATGCTTGGCTTGCTCACGGAAACGTACTCGTACGCGTCGTTCAAGACGCGCATCACCCAGACGTACTGGTTCCTTGAGGAGTCGCTGGGTTTCGTCGCGCGGAACGGTCAAAGGGTGCGCGACGTGGTCGAGAAGGCCAATGCGGAGTCGATCATTGGTCAGCAGTTGGCCGTGCGGCAGCAGTTGATCAAGGCCCCGGAACTCCAACGCATCGTGTTTGCGCCTACTGTGTCCACGCGCAACCCGTATGTCGCCGATCGTCCGTATCGGCTCATGGCTGACGGCCCAGTCACCTCCGAGATGCTGCCGTTCTTCGGAACGGCCGAAGCGACGGAGACCAGCCTCGCCCCACGCGTGTGGGTGATCCCTGCCACCGCAAACGTTGCCGGTGGCGCTGCTGTGAACGCCGTCCCCGCCCCAGGCTTTGCCGGCGGTCGTGGTGGCGCTGGCGGCGGAACGCCGACGCAGCGCATGATGGCCAGCGTTATCGATCGGCTCGAGGCGCACGGCATCGCGTATTCCCTGACCACGAAGGACGTCGCCTTCACCGGCGAACGATTCAAGATCGCGACGAATGTGTTGGCTGATCGTGAGTATCAGGGCACGCACAAGGCGCGGACGCTCACAGGTGGGTGGGAGTCCGCCGAGCAGTCGTTGCCAACAGGTTCATTGGTCATCCCGATGGATCAACCGCTGGCGCGTCTCGCGTTCATTTTGCTCGACCCCCGATCCGATGATGGATTCATGTGGTGGAACATTCTCGATCCGGTGTTGGGCATGACGCCGTCACCCCCGTACTACCCGATCCTGCGGTCGATGTCAGCGGTCGGGAATTGATCGAGGCGACCCGTTGCTCGGCGAACCGATGACCGAAACCAACCTGCTCATCATCGATGCGCAATCGCTTGCCGGTCGGGCGGCGCATGTGGCGGATGGTGATGTGGTGAACGGGGTGCGGCTGTGGTGTCAGATGGCGCGTGGCGCGGCGCTGGACCTGAGCGCCACGCATGTGGTGGCTGCCTGGGATCACTCCGGGCCGACGTTCCGTCATGCGCTCTTCCCGTCATACAAGCATCGACGTACGGGCGGCATGCGCGCGCGCATCGCGCCGATTCGCGAGGGCGTGGACGCCACGGGCATTGCCAGCGTCAGTGTGCCGGACTTTGAAGGCGACGACGCGGTCGCGTCGCTGATGGCGCGTTTTCGTTCGAGTGGGCGCATCACCCTGTTATCCAACGACTCCGACTTGCTGCAGTTTGTCGCCAGCGGTGTGGATGTGGCGACGTACGTGGGCGCAGGGAAGGGTGCGGGCGGTACGCGAGTCAAGCGTTGGAGCAGTGCAGATGTCTTCCAGAAATTCGGCGTGTTCCCCGAGAATCTGCCGGCGTTCAAGGCGTTGTGTGGTGAAGACGGGGACGATATCCCCGGCGTGAAGAACATTGGCAAGGGTACCGCGGTGAAACTGCTCCGACGCTGGCAGTCGCTGGAGAAGATTCTGGAGGCAGTCGAGTACGTCGGATCGAGGGACGATACCGCGAAGCTCGTGGGTCACCAGGACCACGTGAGACTCATGCTGCAGCTGACCACCATTCGACAGGATGCGCCGCTGCCCGAACTTGCACTTGATCGGTGCGACGTTCGGACGGTGCGCTGGCCTGAAGGTTCTGCTGCACGGGCGGCGACTGTCGTGACCAAGGTGGCCGCGGGACCGGGCCTCGAGGATGTCCCGTTCCCGGAGTAGCGCGCCCGGCTCGTGCTACGGCTTCCGCACTGCCTTGCGCGTGCTGTCCACCAAGCGCTTGAACTGATCCCAGCTCGTCATGTTCGGGCGCGTGCCAGCGGTGAGGTACTACACCACGCCCGATCGGTCGCCCCTCCTCATCCAGGGCAGCCACTTCGACGTGCGCATCCACGTTCTCCTGATACTCACCGCAATAGCTCGTTGGTCTGCGGGTCGAGGATGAGCAGAGTCTCGCGTGAGACCATCCGCAACGCACGCCAGGGTCGCGATGGATGACCGCTGGCGCGTTCACTCGGGTGCTGTGGCTGTTCTTTGGGTTGGCGCCAATGGTACTCTTCGGAACCGCGCTGGTCATGTGGGGTAACCGGGTCCTCTTGCCTCGGTGGCGACGGCGGCAGACCTCGCGCTGGCGGTTCCGGGCTTCAAGACAACTGAATAACTGACAGGTCTACGAATGCTGCGTTGGTCGCTCGTGCTTCGAATCGCCATCCTGCTGCAGGTCACGTTGGTGGTTCCCGCGGATGCGCAAACGCCGCCATCCTCTCCAGTCGATTCGGCGTCGCGTGCGAACGGCTTACGAGTCTTTCTGGACTGTCCCGGCTTCCAAGATGGATGCGCTCTCGACTTTTTCGTGGTCGAGCTGCCGTTCGCGTCCTGGACGCGTGATCGCCTCTTCGCCGACGTGCAGCTGCTCGTCACGACGCTGACCACCGGCAGTGGCGGCACACAGTGGACGGTAGCGTTCATCGGCCGGGAACGTTTTTCCGGCCTGGTGGACACGCTGACGGTCAATACGCTTCCGAATGCGTCGGAAGATGACGTACGTCGCACACTCTCGGCCGTCTTCCTTCGAGGGCTGTATCGGTATGCACAGCGCACGCCGATCGCTGCGCGCTTCACGCTCAGCTACGCCAAGCCAAGCGGCGACGATGCTGCACCAGCGGTCGTGCGTGATCCGTGGAACTTCTGGACGTTCGAGACGAGCGTCAACACGTTTCTGAACGGCGAGCAACAGCAGCGCTTCACCAATCTTGGCGCGTCGTTCGAGGCACGCCGGATCACCGACCGCTGGAAGTTCGTATCCGGGGTGGAGACGGAGTACAACGAGTCGAGTTTCACGTTGCGCGATGCGAGTGGAGCATCAAGCAAGTTCACGAACATCATTCGAAACGATGGAGGACGATTCCGCCTCGCGCGGAGCGTCACGCCGCGCTGGTCCGTCGGCGCCGTGGGCTCGGCGCGCCGAAGCGACTTCCTGAATACCAAGCTGGCATTGCGTGGCGGACCCGTGGTTGAGGCCAACCTCTATCCGTGGTCGGAGGCGACCCGGCGCCAGCTGACGGCGAGCTATGCAGTCGCGTACAACGATTTCCGTTACTTGGAGCGGACGGTCTTTGGTCGCCTGGCTGAACAGCGACCGAGTCATGTGCTGACCCTCGCATCCAATTTGCGCCAGAAGTGGGGGAGCGTCGATCTCTCCGCGCGTGGCTCACAGTTTCTTCACGACTTGGCGCGCACCGAACTGTCCATTGGTGGTTCTGTCCGGCTGCAACTCGTGCGAGGCCTGTCACTCAACATCGACGGGCGCTATTCCCGCGTGCGTGACCAGATCTTTTTGCCGGGCGAGCAGCTCTCCAATGAGGAGATCCTCGTGCGACAGCGGGCGCTGGCGACGGGGTACCAGTACTTCACGTTCATCGGCGTCAGTTACACGTTCGGGTCGATCTACAACACCATCGTCAATCCTCGGCTCGATTCCTTCCGGCTCCTGGGGAACAGCGGCTTTTAGTCGAAGGGCTCGTTGCCGAAGGGATGATGCCGCGTGTGGTGATGCGCGCGGCACGCCGTGGGCGAACACTCCGGCTCCCAACGGTGGCGCCTGAGAGGGAAGCCGCTGCCGGTACTTCCTCTTGCCGTGGGATTCCCCTAGTGTTCGTGCGGGTGCCGGTGGATGCCGATCACCCGCTCTCAGGTCCATCCCCGGTGCGCCAGGTTCTTCCGCCCGCCATAGGCAGTCACGCGCACACGGCGGAAACGCCGGTGCCACTCCAGCGGTCCCACGCCGAGTTGAACCCGACCGGACGTCGGCTGGCCGTGCTGACCTTGACCGCGTTGGGCGTCGTTTACGGCGACATTGGCACGAGCCCGCTGTACGCGCTCCAGGAGTGCTTCAAGGCTGAGTACGGCTTGTTGCCCACCGCCGCCAACGTCTACGGCGTGCTGTCGCTCATCGTGTGGGCATTGATCAGCATAGTCGCGATCAAGTACATCGTCTTCATCATGCGGGCGGACAACAATGGCGAGGGCGGAATCCTTGCGCTGCTCGCGCTGATCTTTCGTGAAGAGCGCGAGGATGGCATGTCCAGGTCTGCGCTCACCTTGTACACAGTGTTGGGGCTCTTCGGAGCGGCGCTGCTCTATGGCGACGGGATCATCACGCCAGCGATCTCCGTACTCGGCGCCATGGAGGGCCTTAAGGTGGGCGCGCCGGCATTTGAGCGGTTCGTCGTGCCCGCGACCATGGTGATTCTGTTCACGCTCTTCCTGTTCCAGAAGCACGGAACGGCAAAGGTCGGCGTCATATTCGGGCCCGTCATGATGACGTGGTTCGTGACGATCGCGCTGCTCGGCGTGCTGGAAGTGCAGCGCGAACCGCAGATTCTGTCGGCCATCAATCCGCTGTACGCGGTCCGGTTCCTGTCGACGAACGGGATGAAGGCGTTCTTCCTGCTTGGCGCGGTGGTGTTGGCGGTCACGGGCGCTGAGGCGCTCTACGCCGACATGGGGCATTTCGGTCGGAAGCCAATTCGTGCGGCGTGGTTCTGGATGGTGATGCCGGCGCTGCTGCTCAACTATTTTGGTCAGGGCGCGCTCATGCTGCGTGACCCGTCCGCGTCGGTCAATCCGTTCTACAATCTGGCACCGGACTTCATGTTCGTGCCGCTGCTGATCCTGGCAACGCTGGCGGCGATCGTGGCGTCGCAGGCGCTGATATCTGGCGCGTTTTCCATTACCCAGCAGTGCGTGCAGCTGGGCTTCTCCCCTCGAGTCACGATCATCCACACCTCGAAGTCGGAGGCCGGGCAGATCTACATTCCAGAGGTGAATCGGCTGTTGATGCTGGGCAGCCTGGCGGTAGTGCTCTACTTCGGCTCGGTCTCGAAGCTGGGCGCGGCGTACGGTATCGCGGTGACTGGTACGATGGCCATTACCACGATTCTCTTCCACAAGATCGCACGTTCGCGATGGAACTGGTCGCCGCTCAAGGCAGGTGCGCTTTCCGGCGCGTTCCTCTTCGTTGATCTCGCGTTCCTGAGTTCCAACGTCACCAAGATCGTCCACGGTGGCTGGGTCCCGCTGGCGCTCGGGCTGGTGCTGTTCACGCTCATGACCACCTGGAAGCGCGGCCGCCGATTACTTCGGGAATTGCTGCTGGCCCGGTCGCTTCCGATTGCCGACCTGTTGGCGAGTCTGGAATCGCGGATGCCAACGCGCGTGAAGGGTACGGCAATATTCCTGACGTCGGAGTCGGACGGTGCGCCCGTGGTGCTGCTGCACCACCTCAAGCACAATCAGGTGCTGCATGAGCAGGTGATTCTGTTGTCGGTTGTGTCGAAGCAGGTGCCCGAAGTTCCCGCTGATCAACGGCTCTCGGTCACGCCGCTCAATGCGGGCTTCTTCAGGGTGACGGCATCGTACGGCTTCATGGACTCACCGAATGTCGAGGACATCCGCGCGCGCCTGACGGAGTACGGCATCAAGACCCGCGCGATGCAAACCAGCTACTACCTGGGCCGCGAGCAGCTGATCCCGACGGGAAGCACGGGCATGAGCCATTGGCGAAAACACCTCTTCACGTTCATGTCGCGCAATTCGCGGTCGGCCACGCAGTACTTTGGCATCCCACCCAATCGTGTGGTGGAGCTGGGAACGCAGATCGAGTTCTAGTGTGGCGACGTTGGCGACGGCGTCACGGGCTTGTGCACGACGTACACCACGCTAGGCTGCTCTCGAATCATGCGTGCGCCATCCAGCACCGCACCGATCTGTTGCACCGCGCGCTGTGACCGAATGTTGTGCGGGCCGATCACGAAGATGACGCGGTCCACGAACTGGAAGGCGTGGTTCAGCAGCAGCTGCTTCATCTCGCCGTTGTAGCGTCCGCCCCAGTGGTCGCGGGCCAGGAACGTCCAGCCGATCTCGATTTCCTGCGCGACTTCGTCATGTCCGTGAAAGCGTGTGGACCCAATGATCTGGCCGCTGTCCACCGCCACGACGACAAACGCTGAACCGGTTGCCAGCGCTGCGCGGAAAAACTCGCGAAAGACCTCCTCCTGGTAGCGATCACTCGCGGGATGTTGCGCCCAGATCAGTGGGTCGGACGCAACGGCAAAAAGCGACTCCCAGTCGTCGGCGCGAAGCGGCCGCAGCTCCACCAGCGAGCCGCGAAGGGTAGGTTGCAGGTTCATGGTCATGGCGCGCGCTCCAAGGTCGACACGATCACCACCGCGAATGGGAGGCTAAGGTATGATGCAGCCGCTCGAAGATGATATCACCGATGTCACGATTCGGCCCGCCAACGCCCGTGATGTTGCCGCGGTTTCGGCGCTGCTCAGCGCGGCGGATCTGGCCCCCAATGCTCTGAGCGCACAGTTCGGGCCGCAATTCGTAGTGGCGGTACGACCCGCCACAGGCGCGGTGGTGGGGGCCGCCGGCGTGGAGGTATACACCGACGGTGCGACCAGCGTTGGCTTGCTTCGATCGGCCGTGGTTGACAAGAGGTTTCAGGGGAGAGGATTGGGCGCCGCGTTGACGGAGAATCGACTGCGGTGGGCGGAGCGCGAGGCGCTGGTCGCGGTGTACCTGCTGACCGAGACCGCTGCCGACTATTGGCCGCGATTCGGATTCCAGCGAATGGACCGGGAAACGGCCCCACCGGCGCTGCAGACCGCGCACGAGTGGCGTCAGGGGTGCCCCGCGAGTGCCGTCGCCATGCGCCTCGAGCTGCCGCGGACATCGACGCGTTGAGTTGTCCTCGCCCGGTGCGGCGTCGGCGCCGCGGTCCGTGAGGGAACTGATCCTGCGCGGCACGGATCAGTCGTAGTGGCGGGCCCGCGCCGTGCAGCACTCACTCAGACTTCCGCGGAGGGGACGACATGAACCGGACAACCGCGTTCGTCTTCGCGGGCGGGGGAAGCGTCGGCGCAGCGGAGGTCGGCATGCTGCGGGCACTGCTGGAGGCGGGAGAGCATCCAGCGTTCGTGGTGGGCGCCTCGGCTGGTGCCATCAATGCGTTGTACTTCGCTGCCTCGCCGTCGCTCGAGGGCGTGTCGGCGCTTGAGCGCATGTGGATCGCGCTCCGTCGGTCCGATGTGTTTCCCGTGAACCGACTGCACGGCATGCTGGCGATGCTCGGCCGACGCCCGTCCTTGTTGAATCCGGAGGCTCTGCGTCGCACACTCGAGGCCCGAACTCCAGTGCTGCGGTTGGAGGACACGCGCCTTCCGTGCCATATCGTGGCCACCGCGCTGCACAGCGGCGAAGAGGTTGTGCTTTCGTCTGGGTCAGCGATCGACGCGTTGCTCGCCACCACCGCGATTCCGGTGCTGTTTCCGCCCGTGATGCTGGGAGGCAGAACGCTCACCGACGGTGGCGTGGCGGCGAACGCCCCGATCTCGTCGGCCATCCGACTGGGCGCCACCCGCGTCATCGTACTGCCGACCGGGTTCCCATGCGCGGTGCGCCGGATTCCGACGAGTCTGGGTGCCACCGTGCTGCATACGTTCGCGCTGATGATCGCGCGTCAGCTCGGTGCCGACTTGGCGCGGGTCGGTACGGCGGCGGAAATTCACGTGATTCCTCCGCTATGCCCAATGTCGGTGGCGCCACACGATTTCTCGCAGGCCCAACAGCTCATCGAGACGGCGGCCACGCAGACGCGGCTCTGGCTCGCGTCAGGTGGGCTGCAGCGCGAGGAATTCCCGGCGTCACTTGAGGCCCATTCGCACATCAGCGAGTAGACGTTCGCGGTGCGACCGCGGTGCGACCGCGGTGTGACAGCACCTCAACGAACGACGATGGGGATGTGAAAGGACGCCGCGGGCGTTGTCACAATCGAGATGGACAGCGATGCTCGTGTCGCTCGCGACGGCGTCCAGATGAAGTCGTAGGTTTCGCCAACGGCGATACGGCGCAAGCGTGCCGGCTGCTCCACGGCCTGTCCGGCGGAGATCGATGCACCGTCCTTCGCTCGTGGGAGCCAGCGCAGGGGGATGGAGTCGGTGTGCAGCAGCACGCTGGCTGGTGCGTTGGCGCTGATGTTCACGAACCGAAAACGATACGCGGTCCCTGCCCGCAGTCGCATCGGTGCGAACGCTCGGCGCCCGTTCACGATCGCTCCGCGCGTCCCGTCGACAATGCCCCGACCGATGACGAACGGGAAGTCGGTTGCCGGGTCAAATGGCGCATTGGGCTCGAGCACGATCATGGCGCCGAACATGCCTGCGGTGAGCTGATCCTCCTCGTCCATATGTGGATGGTACATGAACGTTCCCGCGCGCGGTGGCGTCATGACGGCCACGAACGAATCACCCGGGGCGATCATGGGCGCACGCCGGGCATCGGCGCCACTCCATCCAGCAACGCCGTCGAAGTAGCTCTCGAGCTCCATGCCGTGCCAGTGCACGCTGGTGGCCTCCGGCAGGCGATTGATCACCGTGATGGCGGTGGTCTCGCCTCTGGTCAGGAACAGGACTGGCCCTGGAATGTTGATGGAGTCGGGCCGTGGCGGCGTATCGCCGACCTGGAGCGCGTATCCGCGGGCGAACGCCGTGTCGCCGAGTGGTGGGGCGATGGACTGTGACGCGAAGAGCCGCAACCGCCTGCCGACGAGTCCTGGGGCGTAGACGAGCGCCGTCTGCGTCTTCGATCGCGCCTCAATACCCATGACCAGTCCGGCCATGGAGCGTTGCTCGTGTTCGGCTGTGCCGTGTTGACGGCTCTCGCGTGCGCGGGTGCTGTCATCGCGGAGCGGAAACGGGATCACGTGATCGGCGATGTGGCAATGATACAGCCAATAGCCGGGTCGCGTGGGCGTCCACTGCAGTTGGACCGTGGTACCCGCCGCGATGTACTCCGTCACTGCCGTTCGCCGCTGGGATTCCGCGTAGCTCGTATCGCGGGCCCCACTTCCGCGCGCCGTGACGGTGAAGTGAAACCCATGCAAGTGCATGGGGTGTTCGTTGGCCGTGGCGTTGATCACGCGCCATTTCACCGTGTCGCCCACGTTGTAGCGCAGCGTCTCCGTGTGCGGCCACGATAGTCCATTCATGGCAACGTCGAACAGGTCATCGCGCGGTTCTGGTTTCGTGCTATCGGGCAGGATATCGACTGCGGTCAACACGAGCACTCGCTCAGTGCTGTCCCGTGGTACGCGCGGATCATCGACCACGATGGCTCCGGCCATGGGGCCGTCTCGCGACTCCGACGGGTTGGTGCGGTCTGCGGCGGTGGTTGCCCAGTAGAGGTAGGTGCCGGGCGTTGTTGCGGTGAAGTACACGGTCCGTGCGGCGCCAGCTACGACCTGCACGGTGTCGTTCGCCGTTCCGGGACGCAGGCCGTGCACGAAAAGCGCGGTGTCGGGGATGCTATTCGAGAGCTGAATTTCGACGACCGTGCCGGTTTCCACTCGGAGAAGCGGGCCGGGAACTCGGGGTACACCATCGCGCGCGGCGAATGCCATGACCGTGATGGCGGTGTCGACATCGGTGTCCGGCGTCCACGCGGCCCGCTTGGCATCGAGCTCGAACACCAGTGTGTCGCCCCGCCGAGTGCCGGAGGCAACCCGATTGTCGTTTGGCACGGCCGCCGGCACTCCCGCCGGCAGCCCCGGGCGACATCCTGACAGTGAGGCCGTCGTGAGTACAGCGCGAAGCACTCGGCGGAACGTTCGATATCGCATGGCATGAAGCTGCGGGTGGCGCGCTGTTCGTGCCAGTCGAACCGAGTCACCGTCGCGCGCGACGGCTGCACGTGCATTACCGCGGCGCGGACGACGCTTCGCCGGCTGGCGCTCCAACCGTTGCAGCACCGACCACCGGCAGCGTCAGCTGACAGGCCTCACCAAACTGCATGCGTTGCGCTCCCGTTGCCGGCACCCGCTCGAAGCTGGGACTATCTGCGCCGGCCAGCGAGAGGCGAAGCGACCATCCCGTCGGCAGCTCGAACGCCACGGGGCGGATACGAACCGTGGCCACGCCGGCGGTGATGCGTTGCACTCCCTCGCTGAGCAGGCGCACACGTCCTTTCGGGTCCACCGATTCGACGTACACATGGAGTGCGGCGTCCGGTGCGTCCAGCGCGATGGCGCAGACGAACTCCGCGGCGCCAAAGACCGACAGTGGCGCGTTGAGCGCGCCCGTGCGCCACGAGATCAGGCCGTGAGCGTTGGCGCGATCCGGCGCGTCTACCGGGCGCGCCAGTCCCGTGGTCCATCGCGACTTCGCGCCGGTCGACGCCGCGAAGTCCACCGTGAGTGCGCGACGTGCACTGGCTCCGGGTTTGTCGCTGAGACGATCCTCCACGAGATGCCACGTACGCGGCGTGGACGTGGGCCACTCGTCGCCTGACCTCCATCGCTCTGTTCCTGCGACGAACCAGGAATTGCGAGGCGCGCGGACGCCACTCGGTGCGCCATTCTGCATCAAGTGGCGGCGAAAGAACCCGACGACCGCGTCCAGATCGACCGTGCGGCGTTCACTATCGACACGTCGCAGAGGAATGGCGTTGCTCTTGCCTTCATGCGCCCACG
>JANNEV010000693.1:0-6151 GCA_031379145.1 Gemmatimonadaceae bacterium | reverse complement strand
GCTGAGGGCAGCGTTTCCGCAACTATGCGCTCGGGCTGAGGAGCACAAGAACCCGGACCTTCTCATTCCGGTGCGCGTAGTGTCGCACGCCATCGAACAAGTCGTCCGAATCGTCTGGTATAACTCCAGACAGCTCGAACGCCGCTCGAACGGTCGTGACGAAGCCCGAATGACCAAGTGGGGAGGTCGAGAGCATCCGTTGGTGGAAGAGAACGCGACAGGGAGCTTGATCGCCTTCGCGTTTCATCAGTCCGCTCCTCACAAAGACGCCGACGCCTGCGAGTTGTGGATTGCGGCAGATGACGAGGAAGCAGACACTCTGATCGGCTTCGCGGGTCCCCTGGACCCGGGAAGCGGACTGCTTTTCCGGCCTTCGCCACTCGACATCAGCGAAGCGTTTTCGCCCGGACCACGATCATGTGCGCTTGTTGAGTCGGAGATTTCCCCCGCATGGCATGATCAGCTGCCAAGCGGGGAAGCCATTCTCGACTTGGTACTCGCTCGGCGCCCTCGGTCGCGGTCCCTCGCGCCGGATACTCGCCTGATGCAACGTCGCGAATGCGAGTTCGAGCTCTTCCGGTCAATCGAGCACTTTGTCGTGTTGCCGCGGGTTCGCGAGGGGTTTGAGTCCGTCGAAGCGTTCATCAGCCTTGCCCACTCCGTCACTAACCGGCGCAAGTCGCGCGCGGGGAAGTCGCTGGAGCTGCAACTCCGGCAGATTTTCGATGAGGAGTCCATCGCGTATAGCTGGACCAAATCTACGGAAGACAAACGCACGCCGGATTTCGTGTTTCCTTCGATCGAACGCTACCACGAAGGCTCGTGGCCCAAGTCCAAACTGAGAATGCTTGCAGCCAAGACCACCTGCAAGGATCGCTGGCGGCAAGTGCTCAACGAGGCGGCACGAATTCCAGTGAAGCATCTTCTCACACTGCAAGAGGGCGTTTCCGAGCCACAATTTCGCGAAATGAAGAGCGAAGGCATACAACTCGTCGTGCCGAGCGCACTGCACGGCGCCTATCCGGCCTCAGTTCAGTCGGAGCTCTTACATCTCGAAGGCTTTCTGAACGAGGTGCGGTCGCTCATCTGAGTCATCCTTGCTGGGCAACGCACCTTGCCGCGGCCTCAGGCGAGTCCCCTACTCGTACGCCAGCGCCGCGCGAGTGGTAATGCGTGTGGCCCGCCACGCCGGCCAAGCGCAGGCCACTACCGACACCACGACCACCACACCCAACCAACGCACGACACCCACCACGTCCGGCACCCACGTGACGGCCAGCGGCATCATGATGCGCCCGAAGGCCCGTCCGAGTGCGACACTCATCGGCAACGACAGTGGAATCGCCAGCAGCCAACCAAGCAACGCAATCACGAGACCCTCCACCTGCACCATCGTGATGATCACGCCGTGTCGGGCGCCGATGGCCCGCAGCACGCCGATCTCGCGCGTTCGTTCGAGCACCGCCATGCCCATCGTGGACGCCAGCGCGAGCCCGCCCACCACGATCATCAGCTGACCCATGACGCCGAGGAATCCGGCCACCATGAGCAGGTGATCTTCCGTGACCCTGCGCGCCTCCACCATCAGCTGACCTGACTGGACTGGATACCCATTGCTCACCAGCGCCGCTCGAAGACGCTGCATGAGCTCCAGTTGCGACGCGGAGCCAGGGAGCGTTGCCGCGACAACCAGCCGATCCACTCGACCGCCAGCCGTGAGTGCAGCAATGATGGCCTTGGGCGCATAGGCCATGGGGGACAATCCCGTCTCCACGACGCCAACGACACGCCAGGTCTGGCTCCGGCCAGCAATCACCAGCGACACGGTTGCACCCACCTGCATGGTTGGTTCGTCGCTCAGCAACCGACGATTCACCACAATAACGCGCTCATCGCCGTCGGTCAGCCAACCGCCCTCGTCGATGCGATGACGCAGCATGACAGTCGCGGCAGGCGGTGCACTGACCGGGAAGGCGTTGCCAGGTAAGCCGTCGCCACGATCGACGGTGGCCCGCGCGGCGCCCCAGGCTTCAGCGGCCGACACCCCCGCCACCGACCGCACCACCGCCTCAAGCGAATCGGCGGGCCAGGCACTGGTCGTGCGCAAGGACAAGTCATAGCGCTGATCACCGAACAACAGCGCCACGGCGCCCCGCACCGACGTGCGCAAGTTGAGCGCGCCGATGTAGACGGCGCCGCCCGTGGCTAACGTTAGGAGCGTGAGCGTCATACGCTGCCGCTTCCGAAACGCGTTGCGCAGCGACAGCAGCAGCGGCCGAGCCATGCCGCCCAGCACATCCAGTCGCTTGCCGATCGCGCCCGTGCTCGCCGACGCGCCGCCCGCAACAATGCCCACATCCCGAAGCGCATCCCCAACAGAAATACGACAGCCGCGCGATACCGGAATGGCTGCCGCCGCGACAGGGAAGATCAACCCGACGGCTAGCTGAATCAGCAGTGCGGAGGTGGGGATAGCGAAGCCGCTGGTACTGAAATTCAACAGATCCGCGGTGAAATTGGCGTATGCGCGTCCCACCACCGCAGCTAAGGGAATCGCGATCGCACACGCCACAAGGCCGAGCAGAAACGCCAGCACCAGATACATCTCTGCGATCTGCCGAGGCGAGGCACCAATGGCCTTCATGACACCAATCTCTCGCACCTGACCGGTGAGCATGGCGCCAATGAGGTTCACTACCAGAATTCCGCTCAAAACCAGTGCGATCGCACCGAACGCGCCTTGCGTGAATAACAGGGAGTCGATCTGCGCCGCATGAATGTGACGGCCCGGCACCGGAACATCGACCGCCACAACGGTACGACCATTGCGCTGCAACAACGCCTGCACCTCCTGCACCACGCGTCGAATTCCATCGCGGTCCAGCGACCCGTCCTTCACCGCAATCTGCAGTTCGTTGAACGTGGACGGGACGCCGAGTCGGGCGAGCGTGGCCGGTGACGCAAAGGTGTACACCACATGTTCCATCCAGCCCGGAGCCAATCCGACATCGCGTGCCACGCCCGTGACCGCCAGACGCACCGGCGTTCCAGTGCCCAGCTGCACCAGCAGCGAGTCGCCAATGGTCACGCCGGCGTAGTCCACCGACGAACGTTCGATCGTGAGCTCACCGTCGCGCGGCGGCCACTGGCCCTCCTCACGCTGCAACTTGCCGATCGAGTTGTTGCCGAAATCGTCGAGTGTGAAAATGAGCAGCGACCGCGGCGAGGCGTCAGCCGCCACCCGCACGCTTCCGGTCACTGTACGTCGCGCCTGCGCCGCCGCGATGGCGGGCATGGCGCGTATCTGTGCCACGAGCGCCGCGCTGATGGAGTCCACGCGCACTGTGGCAGACGCCGGCCGACTGGCGCGATACTCCTCGCGCGTGACCTGGCGCATCAGCGACCAGGTGTCCAACACGGATCCGGCGCCGGCAAGCCCTACCACCATGGCCAGCACCACCAGGGCGGTCCGCCCCGGATGCAACCGCAAGTCGCGGAGTACCTTGCGCCACCGCACGCGAATCAGCCGCTCACGCATGCTCGGCCTGCAGCTTGCCGTCGGCCAACGTCAATACGCGCGTGGCGTGCTGCATGGCGCGCTGCTCGTGGGTCACCATCACGATGGTCTGCCCTTCTCGCGCAAGCTGCCCGAAAATTGTCAACATGGCGTCCGACGTTCGGGAGTCGAGGTTGCCGGTGGGCTCATCGGCCAGCAGCAGCGCGGGCGCATTGGCCAACGCCCTCGCTACCGCGACACGTTGTTGCTGACCGCCCGAGAGTGTGGATGGGAGCTTGTCGCGCTGATCGGCAACGCCAAGCCGTTCCAGAAGCGCCTCAGCACGGGCGCGTCGTTCGCGCGGTGCATGTACCGCGCAGAAGTCCATGGGCAGCATTACGTTTTCGGCCGCCGTCAGAGTCGGCAGCAGCTGGAAGAACTGGAAGACAATGCCAACCGCACGCCCGCGCCACGCGGAGAGCTGGTGCTCGGCCAGCGCGTGCACCGCGGTACCGGCCACTGTCACTTCGCCTGTGGTGGGTCGATCGATACCAGCAAGCAATGACAGGAGTGTGGACTTGCCGCTGCCGGACTCACCCACCACCGCCACAAACTCCCCGGCGGCAATGGACAACGTGATGTCCTGCAGCGCAGCGAACGAGCCTGCGGGGGTGTCGTACTGGCGGGAGACGCCGCGCAACACAAGCAGCGGCGCAGGCATCGGCGTTTCGGTGTCGGTAGGCATGGAACGGACGATAGGACTGCCGCACAGCAGATCGCTACGGGATCCGCGACCGTTCAACTGGCCCACGCAACCGTTCGGCGAATTGCGCCTGTTCTCGCCGCTGCGCGCGCGTCATGGTACACGCGGTGACGCCGGAGGTGCTCACCGATACCACTACTTGCGTTGCCTTCATTGCTACCGACTCCTGGAGACTGCATGACACGCTCAACTCGCAGGTGCTTGCCGCATACGGTTCGTCTCATGGTGCGTCTGATGGTCGCGGTGGCCGTGCTGCTGCCCGCCACGGCCCGCGCGCAGCACAGTGCTGCGGGATCACCGTCTGCTCCGGTCGCCCCGCGCGAAGGCACGCAATTCGACTTTCTCGTCGGTCAATGGGAGGTCATCGGTCAATCGCAAGCCACCACACTCGGCCAGCGTTTGCACGGCGTTCCGAAACTTCCGGGCACGTGGAAGGCGTGGCGAGCACTCGACGGTTGGGGCATCGAAGATGAGCTCCGCCTCACAGATCCATCAGGCAATCCCGTGCTGCTGTCGCACGCGGTGCGCTACTTCGACACGACCGCTCGCCGATGGAGTCTGTCGGCAATCGATGTGTACAAGGGTGTCCGATCTGCGTCCGCCGCCGAGTGGCGCAATGGCGAGATGGTCGTGAGCGGTTCCGGCACAGACGTCGAGGGGAAGGCGTTTCTGTCCCGGTCCACGTTCTCGAGAATCACTCCGACCAGCTTTACCTATCGCGTGGATCGCTCGTACGACGGTGGGAAGAAGTGGACAGAGGGTGTCACGCGTATCGACGCGAAGCGCGTTGCCGCAGCAGCACCGCGCTGAACGATCGCGTGAGGTCTGGGAGGGTGACCCCTGCCGCTCCAGCAGCGCCCAGTGCACGTTGGTGGATGCCGAAAATCTGGGTGTGGCTGCAGCTCGTGATCGGCTGGATGCCTGTGTGGGCGCTGTACTCTACGCTCCTGTTCAGCGCACACCCCGGAGTGTCCGTGCACACGGCCTTCTATGCTGGGCTGCGAGCGGTCAGCTGCGCGGCGCTGCTTGGGCTTGCTGTGAACCGATTGACGCAAAGATTCCCCTGGCCGGTACCCATACGTTGGCGGTTCATCGCGCTGCATCTGCTGGCTGCACCGTTGTACGCGTTCTCATGGATCGCGTTGGCCACGTTGCTCGAGTCAACGCTCATGAGCATACATCGAGGCAGCCTGCTGCTGGCGTTTCGTGCGCCGCTGGTACCGTTTCTGATTATGGGTGTGTGGTTCTACGTGATGGTGGCCGGCGTCACCTACGCGTCCCAGGCCGCACAGCGTGCAGCAGTCGCCGAGGCGCTCGCCGTCACCTCGCGATTGGCTACACTGCGTGCGCAGCTGAATCCACATTTTTTGTTCAACGCACTGCATACGGTCGTGCAGCTCATTCCGGTGCAGCCACAGCGCGCCACGCAAGCCACCGAGCAGCTGGCCGGACTGTTGCGCACCAGTCTGGAGGAAGATCGCGATCTCGTTCGCTTGGCCGACGAGTGGACATTCGTTGAACGCTACCTTGACCTTGAGCGACTGCGCTTTGGCGACCGGCTTGAGGTGACCATGATGATGGCTGAAAGCGCACGAGACGCGCTGATTCCGTCCTTCGCCCTGCAAACACTGGTGGAAAATGCGATTCGGCATGGTGCTGCGCCGCACGTCGAGACGACACAATTGGAAATCACCTCACGAACGGAACGCGGCGTACTCATCGTACGTGTGAAAGACACTGGTGTGGGTGCCGATCCCGCGGCACTTGCCAACGGCGGATCCGGTCTGGCGCGACTGCGAGACCGGTTGCGTGTGCTCTACGCTGACGGCGGTGCCCTTCACATCGACACCCAACCGGGACTTGGTTTTGCGGCCACCATGAGCGTGCCAATC
>JANNEV010000658.1:0-3289 GCA_031379145.1 Gemmatimonadaceae bacterium | reverse complement strand
ATGCGCCGTTCGTGATGAACGCGATGCCGTGGAAGGGACACGCCCTCTTCACCGACTTCAACTCGGGACTCTGGGCGGCCAAGCTGGAACCGAAGACCAAGCCAGTGACCCCATAAGCGCCGTTGGCCGATGGCTGTTGCGGACGTCAGCGAAGTGCGCGCGTGGCCGGAATGGTCAGCATCGCCGCGACCACCATGAACAACGCCATCACGTACAGACCGTAGGTTGGGCTTCCGGTGGCATCCGTGATGGCGCCCACCATGTACGGGCTGAGAAAGCCGGCGAGGTTGCCGACAGAGTTGATGACGGCAATGCCGGCAGCAGCTGAGGCCCCACGCAAGAAGTGCGTGGGCAGAGTCCAGAAAAGCGGTGCCGCCGACAGCACGCCCACGGTGGCCAGCGTGAGCGCGCACATACCCCAAAGCTCATTCGCATCGAAGAGTCCTGCCAACGCCAGCCCCAGACCACCAAGCAACGCAACCGCGCTCAGATGCCAGCGACGTTCGTTGCGCTGATCGGAGTGTCGCCCCACCAGCACCATGACTACGCCGGCGATGCCGTAGGGCACGGCGGAGTACAATCCCACGCGGAACGGTGCCTGCACGCCCAGTGCGCGAATCAACTGCGGCAGCCAGAAGCCAATGCCGTACAGCCCGATGACGATAGAGAAGTACAAGAGGGCCAGCAGTGCAACGCGCGGATCGCGCAGGGTGTCCAGCACGCTCAGCGACTTGCCGGCATCGTCATCCGCTTTGAGCGTTCGCGTGAGGAACGCACGCTCGCTGGCGCTGAGCCACTTGGCCGTCTCGATCCCATCGTCGAGGTAGAAGTAGACGGCGATTCCCATCAGCACGGCCGGAATTCCTTCCAGCAGAAACAGCCACTGCCATCCGGCCCATCCGTTCACGCCCGAGAGCGCGCCGAGAATCCAGCCGGACAGTGGCCCGCCGATGACGCCCGAGACGGCGATGCCCGTCATGAACAAGGCGACGATGCGTCCACGCATCGCGACGGGATACCACTGCGTCAGGTACAGAATGATGCCGGGAAAGAAGCCAGCCTCGGCAAGACCGAGCGCAAATCGAACCGCGTAGAACGCCGGCGCCGTGGCCACGAACATCGTCATCGCCGACAGCACGCCCCAGGTCACCATGATGCGCGAAATCCACACGCGCGCTCCCACGCGGTGCAGGATCAGGTTGCTCGGCACTTCAAACAGAAAATAGCCGATGAAGAAGATGCCGGCGCCAATACCATACGCGGTCTCGCTCAAGCGAAGGTCCGCCAACATCTGGAGCTTGGCGAACCCCACGTTGACCCGATCGAGATAGGCCACCACGTAGCACACCAGCAGAAACGGAATGAGGCGTCGTGTTACGCGCGCGTAGACGCGCCGTTCGTCAAGCACCGCCTGACCCCGCGCTTGGGTTCCCACGTGCATCTGGTTGTCTTCCGACTCGTGTGTCGATGGCGCGCCCGACGCGGGAGACGTCCTCTCCGGGCCATCCGCCCTCAGTATCGCTCGACACACGCCGGTTGGCGAGCATGCGTCGAGCGAATAGCGTTACGGAGCCGCCGCAGGTCGTCGACGGATGCACCCACACCGTGAGGCCAACATCGACCCGCTCGGACGGAAAGCTGATGTGTACCGCTCGCTTGCTCGCGAACAGTGGCTGCCGCTCACGCGTCGACCGCAAGTGCGCGTGGCCATCTTCTGCGCAGTGGTCGGGCTGATACTGCTGGCCTTGGCGGTGCCATCTATTCTTTACACGTACGACCCCACGGCGCTGTGGGTTGGGCTCCTCATGCTCGGGCATGCGGTCAACGAGCTACGCCCCGTGTGGCCGATGTGGGTGGCCTGGCGACGCATCGGCAACGTTCGATTGGTGGTGCACGACCTGAACGTGATTCCGGGGGAATCGTTCATCTGCACGGTGGAGATGACACCGCGCCGCGATGGGCAGATTCGTGAGGCCCTGCTCCTGCTCGAGTATCGCGACTCGACCTCGGGCCCTGGTCAGACTGCGTGGCAGGTTGATGTGCCTCTTGCCGATACTCAGCTGCACGCCGGCGTGACCACGTTGCTCACCGCCGAAGTCATACTGCCGCCGGGCGTTCCGCCGTCACGTTTCGACGCCGGGTGGACGAGACAGTGGAATCTTTCCGGCCTCGTTCGACTCACCGACGGCCGGACCTGGGAGCGCGCATATCCCGTGATGGTGTACCCATCACCGTGACCACACCTCGCCGATGACTTACGTCTGCGGCTGGTAGCGTCCCCACGCGCGTTCCAACGTGTCGGCGATCTCGCCGACCGATGCGCGAACGCGAACGGCGTCGACGATCAATGGCATCAGCGGCATCACCGTACCGCCCGACTCGCGATCGTACGCCGGAGCAGCCGACGCGATAGCGTCGAGCGCTGCTCGCACAGCGAGCGCGTCACGCGACGCCTTGACCTGCGCCAACCGCTCCACCTGCCCTCTCTCGAGCGCGGAGAAATCCGGTGCCGGAATAATCGGTGGGTCCTGCCCGTCGCCAAATCTGTTCACCCCGACCACCACAGTCTCACCAGCCTCCACACGGAGCTGGTGCGCGTACGCGCTCTTGCCGATCTCGTCCTGGAAAAACCCCTCTCGAATCGCCGCAGCCGAACCGCCAAGCGTATCCACGCGCTCGATCAGCGCAAGTGCACGCGCCTCCACCTCGTCGGTGAGCTGCTCCACATACCAGCTCCCCGCCAGCGGATCGACGGTCTGCGCGACGCCGGACTCGAATCCGACAATCTGCTGCGTCCGCAGTGCAAGCGTCGCGGCCTCGGCCGTCGGCAGCGCGAGGGCCTCGTCGTATCCGTTGGTGTGCAGCGACTGCGTTCCACCGAGTGCGGCAGCCAGTGCCTGAAGTGTGACCCGGACGACGTTGTTCAGCGGTTGCTGCGCTGTAAGGGTCACACCGCCGGTCTGCGTATGGAATCGCAATCGGCAGCTGTTGTCATTCGCGCCGAACCTGTCGCGCAGCAGCCGGGCCCACAACCGCCGCGCTGCGCGGAACTTGGCAACTTCCTCAAAAAGGTCACTGTGCGCCGCGAAGAAGAATGACAACCGCGGAGCGAAGGCATCCACCGCGAGCCCCGTGTCCACCGCCTGTTGCACGTACGCCAAGGCATTGGCGAACGTGAACGCCAGTTCCTGCACCGCCGTTGAACCGGCCTCGCGAATATGGTATCCCGAGATCGAAATAGGATTCCACAGTGGCAGCTCTGCGGCACAGAACCGGAACATCTCGGCGG
>JANNEV010000655.1:0-4200 GCA_031379145.1 Gemmatimonadaceae bacterium | reverse complement strand
CCTCAGCGCCGTGGCACTCACGGCGGATCGTATTATCGTGACCATGGCCCCGACGGCGCCGGAGAGTCGTTCGTGGAATCTGGATGAGGTTGTAGCCTGGAGTCTCTCGGCTGGCCTTCCCACGGAACGCATCGACGTGTTCGGCGAGGCGCTCGATGCGGCGCAGGCCGATGGCGCGACCATTCTGGTGACCGGTTCCTTCCACACGGTCGGCGACGCCATGGAGCGCTTGCAGGTCGATCCTCTCGCCCGGTAGCTTACGCCTATGATACCGAAGCCACTACCGGGTTTTCGCGACTTCTATCCGGAACAGTTCGCGGAGCGGGCCCATATCTTCGAAACCTGGCGCCGCATCGTGCGGCGCTACGCATTTCAGGAGTATGACGGTCCGCCACTCGAACCGCTGGATCTGTACACGCAGAAGAGCGGGGATGAGATCGTCACACAGCTCTACCACTTCGAAGACAAAGGTGGTCGACAGGTTGCCATGCGGCCCGAGATGACTCCCACATTCGCGCGCATGGTCGGCGCTCGCGCACAGGCGCTGCGCAAGCCGGTCCGCTGGTTCAGTATTCCGCAGCTGTTTCGCTATGAACGGATGCAGAAGGGACGACTTCGCGAACACTTTCAACTCAACGTCGACATCGTTGGAGAGGCGGACGTCCTGGCCGATGCCGAGTTGCTGGCGGTGGCCATCGACATCATGTGCGCGTTCGGTCTGACCAGCGACGATGTGCGCGCTCGAGTATCAGATCGTCGGCTGCTCAACGCGTTGTTGGAGCATTTGAGCGTTGCCGAACCGCGTTGGACTGATGTGTACGCGGTGCTCGATAAAGTGGACCGCCAGCCTCGTGAGGTGTCTGGCGAGAAGTTGCGTGCGGCCGGCATCGACGAACCGACCATCGAAGTGCTGCTCGGACTCGGCGGCATGGACTTTCACGCGCTGCGTGCGCAGTACGGCGATGCGCCATCGGTGGCCCCCCACCTCGCTCGGTTTGGAGAGTATCTCTCACACGCCGAGTCGTTGGGTATCTCGGCGTGGATTCAGTTCGATCTCACGATTGTGAGAGGATTGGCATACTACACGGGTATCGTCTTCGAGTTGTTTGACGCTCGCGGCGACTTTCGAGCGATCTGCGGCGGCGGACGCTACGATAACCTCCTCGGTGCGCTCGGTGACGTTCACTTGCCAGCGCTGGGATTTGGCATGGGGGACGTGGTGCTGGGCGATTTTCTGCGTGAGCGCGGGTTGATGTCGCCGTCAGGGCGTGCCATCGATTGCTGGGTCATGTCGGCGGACGAGGATGCCGCCGGTCGACCGGCGGTACTGAGTCTGGCGCGGCGACTGCGGGATGCCGGGCTCTCTACGGAGTACGCGTTTCGATCGATGTCGTTCAAGAAGCAAGTCGATGCTGCTGAAAAGGCCGGGGCTGCCGCCGTGGTCGTGGTTCCTACCGCGCGGACCGATCTCGACGACGTACGGTTTCACGTGATCACGTTTGCACCCCGAGCCGAACGTATGCTTTCCCTATCTGAGCTTCTCCAGGAACTACAGGTCCATGGCTGACGACAAGAAGCTTCCGACGCGCGCCGAGAACTTCAGCGAATGGTACAACGAGCTCGTGCTGCGTTCCGAGCTCGCCGACTACTCGCCAGTTCGGGGATGCATGGTGATTCGTCCGCACGGATATGGCATCTGGGAGCGTATGCAGCGGGCGCTCGATGACATGTTCAAGTCCACCGGTCACGTCAACGCCTACTTTCCGCTGTTCATTCCGGAGAGTTTCCTCTCCAAAGAAGCGGAGCACGTGGAGGGCTTTGCACCCGAGTGTGCTGTGGTGACGATGGGTGGCGGAAAAGTGCTCGAAGAGCGATTGGTCGTTCGCCCGACCTCGGAAACCATCATCTACTCGATGTTCGCGAAGTGGGTGCAGAGCTACCGTGACCTGCCGCTGCTCTACAATCAGTGGGCAAACGTGGTGCGCGGGGAAATGCGCACCCGGCTGTTCCTGCGCACCATGGAGTTTCTGTGGCAGGAGGGACACACGGCGCATGCGACGCACGAAGAGGCAGAGATCGAGACGAGGAAGATGCTTGGGGTGTATCGGACGTTCATGGAGGAGTACATGGCCATGCCCGTGATCACCGGGCAGAAAACGGACGCCGAGAAGTTTGCAGGAGCACTGCGGACATACTCCTGCGAGGCGATGATGCAGGACAACCGCGCGCTCCAGGCGGGGACCTCACACAACCTCGGCCAGAATTTCGCCAAAGCGTTTGATCTGAAGTTCCAGAACGAACAGGGCACCGAGTCCTTCGCCTGGAATACCAGCTGGGGTGTGTCCACCCGAATGGTTGGCGGGCTTGTCATGACGCATGGTGATGATGCCGGTCTTCGGCTCACCCCGAAACTGACGCCGATCCAACTGGTGATTGTTCCGATCTGGAAGACCGATGAGGAGCGCACGGCAGTCTTTGAGGCTGCTCACCGAATCGCGGACGAACTTGGGAACTTCAAACGTCCCGATCATGAGCGCATCCGCGTGCACGTGGACGATCGCATTGGGGTGAAGCCTGGGGCAAAGTACTATCACTGGGAATTGCGCGGCATTCCGCTGCGCCTCGAAGTCGGCCCACGGGACCTCGCCTCTGGTGCTGGCATGCTGGTGCGACGCGATACCCGCGAGAAGCGGCCGATGGCGTTCGACGTGCTGCGCGCTGAGTTACCGCAGGTGCTGGAACAAATTCAGTCCGACATGCTGAACGCCGCCCGAGCTCGGCTCGAAGCGAACAGTATCCGAGAGCCGGTCTCGTACGAGCGATTCAAGGAGATCATGGCCGGCGACGGCGCGTTCGTCTATGCCGGTTGGAACGGCGATCCGGCCGTGGAAGCGCGGGTGAAGGAGGAGACCAAGGCAACAATTCGGTGCATTCCCGACGCTGAGTTCCGCTCTCCCGTCGCGCCGACGGTATGCATGGTGACTGGAGAGCCGGCGAAGTTTGAAGTCCTTTATGCCCGGGCGTACTGACGATGGCAGCTCGGAGCGACGGGGCGTTCAGCGCGACTGGTGGAACGCTGCATGCCGAGTCTGTATCGCTCGCGACGATTGCGGCGGCCGTTGGAACCCCCTGCTACGTGTACAGCACCCGCTCCATCCGGGAGCGGTACGCCCGTCTGTCGCTCGCGTTCGGGAGTGTACGTCACCACCTGCACTACGCGATGAAGGCGAACTCCAGTCTCGCGGTGCTTCGCCTGCTTCGCGAGCTTGGAGCGGGCGTGGACATTGTGTCTGGCGGCGAGTTGTTTCGGGCGCGTGCGGCCGGTTTCTCCGGGAGTGACGTGGTGTTCAGCGGCGTCGGAAAGTCGATGCGGGAGATCGACGAGTCGCTCGCGTCCGGGGTACTCCTGATCAACGTGGAGTCCGAGGCGGAGCTGCTCGCGGTGCACTCGGTGGCGGCGCAGCGTGGCGTCGTCGCATCGATCGCAATTCGCGTAAACCCCGAAGTGACGGTGGGGTCGCCGCACGCGTACATCAAGACTGGCGAGAAAGGACAGAAGTTCGGGGTCCCGCGCGACGACGTCGCGCGCGTCGCTGCCCGTATCCTTGCGCTTCCGCATGTGCAGCTCAAGGGGCTGGGCATGCATCTCGGTTCGCAGATCAGCAACGCGGATCCGATGAGAGAAGCGCTACCACGCCTGATTGAGCTCGTTGGAACGGTGCGGGCACAGGGGCATGCGCTGGCCTACCTCGATGTCGGTGGAGGGCTCGGCGTGCCGTACGAACCCGGCAATTCGGACGCGGACGTCGAGGACTACGCCCAGCTTATCTGTGGTGCTGTACGAGATACGGGCCTGCAGCTGATGCTCGAGCCGGGGCGCTTTCTGGTCGCGGACGCGGGTGTGCTGGTCACCGAGGTGTTGTATCGGAAACATGCGGCCGGCAAGGATTTTGTGGTGACCGACGCGGGGATGAATGACCTGATCCGACCCGCGCTCTATCAGGCCTATCATCAGATCGACCCCGTCGACGTGACGCCCGGAAGCGTGATGGCCGACATCGTCGGTCCCATTTGTGAGTCCGGTGACTTTTTCGCCAAGGACCGGCGCCTGCCGGACGTACAGCAGGGACAGCTGCTTGCCGTTCGGACCGCAGGTGCGTACGGATACACAATGGCGTCCAATTACAATTCGCGCGGTCG
>JANNEV010000558.1:0-5540 GCA_031379145.1 Gemmatimonadaceae bacterium | reverse complement strand
GTTACGGTAGATGCACGGGCGGAGCACGGGCGAGCGTTTGACACGAGGCGCTGATGGCGGGATCTGACGCTTTTTGCGCTTGACAGCGCGACGCATTCCTCCGACCGTAACGAAGTGGTTCCCGGATTGTATAGCGCAGGTCACGCACGTTCGGTTTGTCGTCGCCTATTGGAGAGGTGTGCAGCCGACGTGGTACTCGTTTCGACTCAAGGAGAGGCGCATGCGAAGCAAATGGGGGGCGATACTGACCATGGCTGTCGGGCTGCTGCCAGCGGTGGTCGGTGCACAGGACCGAGGTGGCACCGTGCGCGGTCGGGTGCTCGAGACCGGGACCAATACACCGCTGGCGGCCGCGCAGGTCATCGTGACCGGCACGCGGCAGGGCGGTCTGACGGGCGCGGACGGTCGATTCGTCCTGCTGGGCGTGACGCCAGGTTCCGTGTTGATTCGCGTGGTGCGGTTGGGCTATCAGCCCGTGTCCAAGACCGTGCAGGTATCGGCGGGTGGGGATGTCTCGGTCGATTTCTCCCTTGAAGCGGCAGTCAAGACGCTTGATGCGATCGTGACCACGGCCACTGGTGAGCAATCACGAAAGTCCTATGGCAACGTGGTGGCCACCCTCAAGCTCGACTCGCTCGCTGAGAAGGCAGCGGCCACCAACGTGAATGAGTTGCTGCAGGGCCGAGTGGCCGGCGTGCAAGTCGTCCAGGGTTCCGGACAGACCGGGACGTCGTCGTCCATTCGTATTCGCGGCAACAGCTCGCTCTCCCTGTCCAACGAACCGCTGATCATCGTGGACGGCGTGCGAATCGACAACTCGCCAGCCCCTGGCAATTTCTCCACGCAACGCATCAACAACTTCAACGGCATCAATCCCGAAGAGATCGAGTCGCTGGACATTCTCAAGGGCCCCTCGGCATCGGCGCTCTACGGGACTGCGGCGGCCAACGGCGTGCTGGTCATCAAGACAAAACGTGGTCGTGCCGGCGCCACGCGTTGGGCCACCAGCGCCGAATACGGCAACGTGAGCCAGCCTGCGCAGTTCTTCGACAACTACCGGGCGTGGGGGCGCAACGTGGTTGGCGGCGTTCCGGGGACGGCGCCGATCCTCTGCCGCATCAGTGACCAGTCGCTCGGCCGTTGCGTGCGTGACTCGCTCACCACGTTCAACCCGCTGATGAATCCGGAGACGCGCCCGTTCGCCACACAGCCGCGCTACCAGCTCGGCATCAACGCATCGGGCGGCAACGAGAACCTGAAGTACTTCTTCTCGGCGGAGCGCATGGGCGAAACCGGCCCGTACGAAATGCCGGCGGCGGAGATCACACGCCTCACAACACTCCGTGGCTCGGCTCCGCGGGCGGACCAGATCAATCCGAATCAACTGTCGCAGACGTCACTGCGCGGCAATTTCACGTTCCCGTTGGGCAAGACGGCCGACATGACCGTCTCCACCGGCTACATCGATCGGTCGCTGCTTAGTCCGTTCGACGGCGGGTTCTTCGCCGGTCTCTCGTTCCAGTCGTATTTCGCACCCGGATTCCGGACGGCGTTCAACGGCAATTCCGCGCAGCACACCGGCGACATTCTGTCGGTCACCCAATCGCGACGCGACCAGCGCTTCACCGGCTCCACGCAGATGAACTGGAAGCCGGTGTCCTGGTTGAGCAATCGTGCGGTGATCGGTCTCGACCAGATCGCGGGCTACTCGTACCGCTTCTCTCGCGCCAACGAAGGTACCGTGACCGGTTGGGGCCCTCCGGGGCAGACTGGTGGCAAGGATGCCAACCGCAACACGTTCTCGCGCTACTCCGTGGATCTGGGGTCGACCGCCAGCTTCACGCTCACGCCCACGATCTCGTCCAAGACCAGCGTTGGAGCCCAATGGTTCAAAGACACCCAGTACGAAACCGTGGTGCAGGGGTACACGCTGCCGCCTGGTGCACAGACGCCGAATTCCGCCTCCATTCGCACCTCGAGTGAATTCACTGCCGAGAACGCGACGTTCGGCGCGTATGTGCAACAGGATCTGGCGTGGAACGATCGCCTGTTTCTCACGGGAAGCGTCCGCACCGATCAGAATAGCGCCTTCGGACGCAACGTCGGCAACACGCTGTATCCGCGTCTGGCGCTCTCGTATGTCCTGACGGAAGAGTCGTGGTTCCCGCAGTGGAACTCGCTCAATAACCTGCGCTTCCGTTCGGCGTGGGGGCAGGCAGGTGTGCAGCCCGGCACCATCGCCGCGCTGCAGTTCCTGAACGCCAACACTGTACCGCTGGGCGGCACGGAAGTCGGCGCACTCCGCCTCGGCGCAATCGGAAACTCCGACCTGCGTCCGGAAGTGACCACTGAAAACGAGACCGGTTTCGATGCGGCGATGTTCAACAATCGCCTGAACATCGAGGCCACGTATTTCCGGAAGCTCTCCCGAGATGCCCTGTTCCAGAATCCGCTGCCGCCGAGCTTCGGGGCCGGCGCCAATCAGTGGCAGAACATCGCGGCCGTGCTGAATGCCGGTGGAGAGCTGTCGGTAGACTTGCAGCTGCTCAACCGCAAGTGGCTGGCGTGGAGCACGCGCATCAACGGCTCGCGTATCAAGAACAAGCTGGTGGACGCGGGCAAGGCGCAGCTGGCGGTGACCCAGGGCGCGCGAAACGTGGTAGGGTACCCGATGTTCGGCCTGTGGGCGCGTCCGATCAAGAGTTTCACTGACGCCAACAACGATGGCATCCTGACGGAAGGCGAAATCGTTGTTGGTGATACGGCGGAGTACAAAGGGCCGACCTTGCCGGTGAATGAGGCCGGATGGTCCAACACCTTTGGCCTGTTCAAGAACACGGTGCAGATCAGCACGCTGATGGACTACCGCGGCGGCCACTTCAACCAGTGGGGCTTCGAAAATCAGCGCTGTATTTCCGGCAACTGCCAGGGCGTGAACGACAAGAGCGCTCCGTTGGCGGATCAGGCGGCTGCGGTGACCACCACCAGCGCCCGACTCGGCAACAGTGTCTACGGCTACTTCACGCAGAACGACTTCATTCGGTTCCGGGAGTTGTCCGTGGCGTATACCCTGCCCACATCGTTGGCCGGGAAGATGAAGGCGCGCACCGCAACGGTGGCGTTGGTGGGACGCAACATCGGACTGCTGTGGACGAAGTTCCCCGGCATCGATCCGGAGACCAACGGCGCTGTCGCGAACAACGGCGGTGGCAATAACGACTTCTTCTCTGCGCCGCTCCTGCGTTACTGGACGTTGCGCGTCAACCTGGGGTACTGAGAGATGACTTCGATGATTCGAGATCGCGGCACACGCCGCCGCGCACCACTGCTTGCTGCCATCGCGCTGCTGCTGCTGGGCGCCTGCGAGCGCCAGCAGCTGTTGGGAGTGGACACCCCTGATCAAATCCGGCCTGAGGATGCGGCCAGCCCCAACGGAGCCGCTGCCGTTCGTGCGGGCGCGTTGCGCGACTTCGCCCAGTTCTACGGCGGAACCACGAACGTGGGAGTGAACGTGTACGTCGGGTTGCTCAGCGATGAGTTGATCAACGCGCGTCCAGGTGCCGACCACATTGATGTGCGCGCGTTCAACGAGAACACATTCCCGGCCGCCGCCTGGAACAAGTTTTCTGATACGTACACCCAGGCGGTACGCGCCGTCCGGTCGCTCAATCAGTACGTCCCGGCAGGTGCTGCCCGCAGTCGCGACATCGGGCAGCTGTACGCGCTGCAGGGCATCACCCTCAGTATCGGCGGAGAGCTCTTCTGCAACGGAGTGCCGCTCGCGTCCGTGAACGACGCCGCTCCGGAAGCGGCGACGATCGTGACCACGCAGCAGCTCTATCAGCGTGCCATTGCGCAGGCGGATAGTGCGTTGGGGGTGCTCGGGGCCACGGGCGCTGACCTGAATTTCCGATACCTGGCGCGTGTGGCCAAGGCGCGTGCCCAGCTCAACCTCGGACAGTTCGACGCCGCGGCGGCTACGGTGTCGGCCGGTGGCGATGGGGCCGGGTCCGCGGCGGTGCCAACGAGCTGGCAGTACGCGGTGGAGTATTCGCAGACCACGCTCGTGAATACCGTCTTCGACTGGATGGTGAACACGGCGAACTTCGGTCCGTCCGACCGTGAGGGCGGCAACGGTCTGGACTTCCGTTCGGCGCGCGATCCACGCGTGCCGACCACCACCACGTCTCGACTGGGGCAGGATGGTTCAACGCAGGTGTTCACGGTGTTGGGCTACGTGAACGGCTCTGCGCCCACCACACTCGTGAGTGGCGTGACGGCGCGCATGATCGAAGCCGAGGCCGCGATGCGTCGAAACGATGTGGCGCTGTGGTTGTCCAAGCTCAACGAGCCGCGCGCCGATGCGGCCGTGCGCACCTTGCGCAGTATTTCGACGGCGGCGGATGCGCTGCCACCCCTTACGGACCCAGGCACGCCGGACGCGCGCATCAACCTGATGTTTCGTGAACGCGCGTTCTGGTTCTACCTGAATGCCACGCGCGTGGGCGACCTGCGTCGCCTGCAGCGGCAGTACAATCGTGCCGCTACGGCGGTGTGGCCAACTGGCGCATACTTCAAGGGCGGCACGTACGGCACCGATGTCACTCTCACGCCGTCGTTCGCCGAGTTCAACAATACGGCCTACAAGGGATGCACCGACCGTAATCCCTGATCGGAGCTGCTGATGGCGCGTGACCGACGGGCCGTATTCACGGGGGGACTCATGGTGAGCCTCATGCTGAGTGCGGCCCGTTGGCCATTGCACGCGCAGGATTCGCGGCCGATTGCCGTCGCACCAACAGCGTCACTCACGGTGGTGGTGCGCGCAGTGGAGGCCCGAACATCGCGTGCCCTCGCGGACATTCTGGTGCAGGTGGAGGGTGCGCGTACCGGCATGGCGCGTACCGATTCCGATGGCAAGGCACGATTCCCTGATCGTCCGCTCGGGCTGTATGTGGTTCGTGTGGAGCGGATGGGGTATCTCCCGGTTGAGGAGAAGCTCGATCTGAGCGTGAGCGGTGCATTCGAGCTGCCGCTGGAGCTCGTTGCGTCGGGCAACACGCAGCTGTTGCCCACGGTGTTGCGTACGGCGCGCAGCTCGCCGGTGCCTGGCCTCGACGCGCGACGCAGCACAGCACGCGGGCACATTTTCGATCGCGCGGCGATCGACTCGCTTAGCCCTCGATTGACCAGCGATCTGTTGCGACGCATTCCCTCGGTGCGATTGGTGGGGTCGGGCGGTGGGTTTGTGCCTCGCACGCGCCGTTCCAGTGGCATGAGTGATTGTCCCATGTCGATCTATCTCGATGGCGTGCAGGTCGATGATGAGCGCGGTGCGCCGCCGGCGCCTCCGATCGGGCAGCCTGCCCGCGGTGGGCGAGCCGCGCCACCCAGCGTGATTGACGGCTTGAGCGTGGACGTGTTGGAGGCCGTGGAGGTGTATGTGGGAGCGAGCGAGATCCCGTCGCAGTTCAATCAGGCGGGAGGTTCGTGCGGCGTGGTGGCCCTGTGGACGAGGTCGCGGCGGTAGCCGTCGTCCC
>JANNEV010000556.1:0-4072 GCA_031379145.1 Gemmatimonadaceae bacterium | reverse complement strand
CCACGTCGCACAACGCGCCCCCAGACCGAAGGGGGACGTCGCCATCGGGATCAAGCACGACGAGCGGGACCGGGTTCGTAGTGTGCGCGGTGTGTGGCTGCCCCGTCACCGGATCTACCATCACGTCAGCGTTGCCATGGTCAGCCGTGATGATCAGCCGGGCCTCGCCCAATCGCGCGGCTTCGAGAATTCGACCAAGGCATGTGTCCACCGCCTCTACGGCCGCAATGGCCGCCGGAATGGAGCCGGTGTGTCCGACCATGTCGCAGTTGGCAAAGTTGCAGAGGATGAAGTCGTGGGTGCGATTGGCCAGCGCTTCACACAAGATGTCGCAGACCCCGGATGCACTCATCTCGGGCTGCAAGTCGTACGTGGCCACCATCGGACTCGCCACCATCCGGCGATCCTCTCCGGCGAACGGCGCATCGCGCCCACCGTTGAAAAAGAACGTGACATGCGGGTACTTCTCTGTTTCGGCGGTGCGCAGCTGCGTCATGCCGGCCGCAGCGATCACTTCGCCCACCAGCTGCCGCATGGACTGCGCGGCGAACGCGATGGGGAACGGGAAGTCCTCTTCGTATCGCGTCATGGTCGTAATGGCCACGTTTGGTCGTGCGCCCGTCGCGAATCCCGTGAAGTCCGGCATGGCCAGCGCGCGAAGTGACTGTCGCATCCGGTCGGATCGATAGTTGAAGCATATGACCGCGTCGCCGTCGCGCATCGGCGCAATGGCCGACCCATGGGCGTCGGCCATGACGAAGGGTAGCACAAATTCATCGGTCGTTCCCGACGCATAGGCACGTCGCACCGCGGCGATGGCATCGGACTCCGTTGGCGCATGTCCGTTGACCGCCGCTCCATACCACGCCGCCGTGCGCTCCCATCGGTTGTCGCGATCCATGCCGAAGTACCGGCCTGACACGGAGGCCAGTTGTGCTCGACCGTCGAGGGCGGCCAGCAGCGTTTGCAGGTAGCCAACGCCCGAGGACGGCGGCGTATCTCGGCCGTCCAGCATCGCGTGGATGACGACGCGCGGAACGCCTTCGCGCTCGGCGAGGTCCACCAGCGCCAGGAGATGCGCGTCGTATGCGTGTACGCCGCCGTCACCGAGCAAGCCGACCAGATGCAGCGTCCCCTCATTCTCGCGCGCCGTTGCACAGGCGGCGAGTAGCGCGCGATTGGTAAAGAACGATCCGTCTTCGATCGCGGCCGATACCCGCACCAGATCCTGCATGACCACGCGACCCGCGCCGAGGTTCAGATGGCCCACTTCGCTGTTCCCCATCTGTCCGGCCGGCAGGCCCACCGCTCGACCGGAGGCAGTCAGCAGGGTGCGAGACGGATGTGCCCAGATCGAGCGCCAGTGGGGTGTGTCGGCCAGCAGGATGGCGTTGGCTGTCGGATCTTCACGGTAGCCCCAGCCATCAAGAATGATCAGCGCAACGGGTCGCGAGGTGTCGGCGGGCATTCGAGTTGGGGTCTGGGTCCGATGTCGTGACTGGGACTACGTTTCTCGAGCGCCTACGAAAAGACGTACCCGCAATCTAGTCCCGCTCGTCAGACGCCACCAACGGTTGGCCTTATGCGCCCACGCTCTGTCTTCATCTCGCTGATGCTGCTCGCAACGCTCGGCGCCGACGCGATGCTCTGGAAACGGCGTGCCTACTATCGGGCCGAAACCGCGCGATTGCGAGCGGGAATGACCGACATGGAACGCCAGCGCACCGACGCAATTGTCGCCGCCGATGCGGAGAAGTACGCCGTCATGCTGGAGTTGATGCGTCGGCAGGCCGATGGTGATGAGGCGATGCACATCTCGGTCAACACGGACTCTTCTTGGATGGTATTGGAGCGCAACGGGACGGAACTGCGGCGGTTTCCCGTGCGCATCGGTCACGCACGTCGGGTGGGTGTACCCCCAGATACCCTGCAAGTCTCCGTTCCGATCGGCGCCCGCTCCATTGTGCGGCTCCTCACCTCCCGTGATCGCTACGTCCTCTCGGAATGGCTGTGGGCAGACCGAGGCCTGCCAATCCCGGCGCAGCGCGATTCTGTCGGCTGGACCGGACCACATGCCATCGTGACGAACGGTGGCACCCTCATCTACGCGCTGCCGGACTCGGGACCCCTCGCCGACTCCAGCTACGTACCGCCGGGCGCGGTGCGGGCCAGCGCGGCCGACTTGGCGGCCATCCAGGCCAGTCTCCGGGCGGGCATGAAGGTGTACTTCTTTTGACGCGCGAGCCCGCTTGGTCGCATCGCCGATCAGCGCTCAGCCGGTGGGGACTCCCGCTGCTGACGCTGGCGAGCGCCGGTGTCTCTGCGTGGCTCGGTATGCAGACCCTGCGAGTTCGGTTTGCCCGGGATGTCGCTCGCATCGTCTTCAACGACAACGTCGAGGCGCTCGAGCTGGCGCGCCGAAACGCCGGTGATGTAGCCGATAGCCTGCGTCAAGAACTGGCCATAAGTCCGGCTTCGGAGCGTCGGACGCCGTACATCGTCGTCTCCATCACCGACCGAAGGCTGTGGTACAAGCGCGCCGATACCGTCCTATTCACGGCGCCCGTGGCCACGGGCAGTGGAAAGACGCTCGTGATCAAAGGAGGGAGTCGCATCCTGCATTTCGAGACTCCTCGGGGCCGCCTGACCGTTGAGCGCCGGGATTCCGCGCCCGTCTGGGTGCCGCCGGATTGGCACTACGTTGAGCTGGCGAATCGAAAAGGCCTTGGCCTCATTCAGCTTGAACGCGGTCGGTCAATTCGACTGATGGATGGGGGCGAGATGCTGGTCTCCGGAAATGACGTCGTCCGACGCTCGCCGGATGGTGCAACCCGGACACTGTCGGCTGCCGAAGGTCGCGAGATCGTGGCGGATGGTCGCGTGGTCATTCCGCCGTACGGCACGAACCAAAGAAAGTACCTCGGCGTTCTGGGTGACTTCCGGCTCTACCTGGGCGATGGATACGGCCTGCACGGCACCAATGAGCCGTCCTCCATTGGCAGAGCCGTCAGTCACGGGTGCATTCGAATGCGGAACGAAGACATCCGCTGGCTGTACGAACGAGTGCGGCTCGGGACTCCGGTCTTCATCTACTAAGTGTGTCGGTCCTGTCGCTCCACGGGATGCTTCGGAAACAAGGCAGACGTGGCTATATTTCCATGTTCCGTTTGGGTCGTCCTTGCAGGCCGGACCGAGCGGTCACCGTGTTCCCCTTATCGACGCCCGATTCTGACGATTTCGCCCAACCCGCGCGGAGCCACAGCCGCCCGAGCTACACCGACAATGGCCCGCTCCATGCGCCGTTGGTCGGGTGGCGGGGTTGCGGCGTTGTTTGCTCTGGTCAGCGGTCCGCTGGTGCTTTCATCCGCAGCCAGCGCGAGTGACGGCGTACGAACCGGGCGCCCTCTGGTAACGCCACGCCGAGTGGTCAGTGCCCACGCACCGGCGGACCTCCTCGACTCTTGGCGGGGACGCAGTGGTAAGCTGCGCGCCAGACTTCTCACCCCGTCCGTCGCCGCGTCCGTGCCGGCGCTGCACGAGATTTTCGGCAGTGATGCGCTCAGCAGGCCGGGCATACACGAAACGCTCGACTCGCTACAAACTTTTCGACTCATCACGATGCGACCCTTCACCGACAAGGTACAGGGACGAATCGGACGCTACAGCATCGGAACGTTTCCCAGCGAGCAACTTGCACGGATGGCGCGATCCCCGGCCAATCCGGCGGGTTTCGTCGAGGTGACGATGGAGAACCGTTCCACTGCCGTCTCGGAGCATTTTCGGCTCGGTGATTTCCTGACGCATGATCAGGCTGCGATCTGGCCCAAGTATCTCGTCTTGCGCGAGCCACTGCTCGACAAGCTGGAGTTGATGATCTCGGAGCTGCGCGTCATGGGAGTACCGGTGACACGGCTGCGGGTCATGTCCGGCTTTCGCACGCCACAGTACAATGCGCTGGGCGTCGGCGCCGGCGGACGGGTGCGGGATAGCCGCCATCAATTCGGCGACGCTGCCGACGTGTACGTGATGAGCGACCAACGCGACTACATGAGCGACCTCAACCGCGACGGCC
>JANNEV010000555.1:0-2666 GCA_031379145.1 Gemmatimonadaceae bacterium | reverse complement strand
GTGACCTTGACCTGGCCCTAATACCCGCCGAGTGTATCAACGACGATGGGCTCTTCCTGGATGAAGAGTCGTTTTCCGCGATGCGCGAGGCGATTCCGATGCCGGTCTATACTTCGTATGATTTCATATACGCGCTGGTCCCGGAAGGTGACTCGGCGTACATCCCAGCCGCATGAGCCTCCCCGTTGTAGCAATCGTCGGCCGCCCCAATGTGGGCAAGTCGCAACTGTTCAATCGCATCATGGGTGACACCACTGCCATCGTCTCCGAGGAGGCGGGCACCACGCGTGACCGCCATTTTGGTCAGGCGGAATGGGCCGGTCGTCATTTCTGGCTCGTAGACACCGGCGGCCTCGTCGAAGACTCCAACGAGCCGATGGATAACGAGATCCGCAAGCAAGTGATGCAGGCCATTGAGGAGGCCGACATGCTGCTCCTTGTCGTGGATGCCAAAGTGGGCGTGCATCCGAGCGATGCACGTCTGGTGGACATTCTCCGGCATGCCAAGAAGCCGTGGATGATCATCGCCAACAAGGTCGACGCACCAGAAAGCACTGACTATTTCGAGTTCTATCGCCTGGGTGCGGGCGATGTGTTCCCGCTGTCGGCGCAAAATGGAAAAGGGTCGGGAGACGTGCTGGATGCGGTGATCGAGCGTATCCCGGAGATGCCCGAACAAGAGGACGAAGCCGTTCGGATTGCCGTGGTCGGGCGCCCCAACGTCGGGAAGTCTTCATTCGTGAACCGGCTGCTTGGGGAAGAGCGTCTGGTGGTGAATGATGAAGCGGGCACGACGCGAGACTCGATCGATGCGCCCATGCGCTACAAGGAGCGCGATCTCATCTTCGTGGATACGGCGGGTCTGCGTCGACAGTCCAAGATCGATGACGGCGTCGAGTTCTACGCGGCGCTTCGGACTCGCCGCGCCATCGACTCCGCTGACGTCTGCATCCTGATGATCGATGCGACGGAAGGCCTGCAGAATCAGGATCTCAAGATCGCGACGATGGTGTGGGAAGCCGGCCGCGGGTTGATGATTGTCATGAACAAGTGGGATCTGTACGACGAGAAGGATGGAAAGAGCGCGGACAAGCTCAAGAAAGAGATGGTCGAAAAAGCGCCGTATCTTGGCAACATCCCGTTCCTGTTTTCGTCCGCCAAGACCGGCCAACGTGTGACCAAGGTGCTTGACCTCGCGCTCGCCGTACAGGAGCAGCGCACGCGTCGCATCTCAACGTCGCAGGTAAACGATGGACTGCAGGAATTGTTGGCACGGCTGCAGCCGCCGCAGTCGGCGGGTCGCGAGGTCAAGTTGAACTACGCGACCCAGGTTGAAGTGGAACCGCCGACGTTTGCGATTTTCGGAAATCATCCGGAGTTGATTCCCGAGAACTACATCCGCTACCTCCACAACGGTTTTCGTGACAAGTGGGGATTTCTGGGTTCGCCGGTGCGAATCCTGATGCGGAGAAAAAACGAGCGAGAAGAGTGATCGCGCTCGCCGTGCTCCTGGCATATCTCGTTGGCTCGATACCCACCGCGTACCTCGTTGGCCGCGCCAATGCGTTGGATCTGCGCACGGTGGGATCGGGCAACCTTGGCGCCACGAATGTGCTTCGTACGCTCGGCTGGAGATGGGGCCTGTTGGTGTACCTCATCGATATGTTGAAAGGCGTTCTGCCGGTGCTGATGCTCCCCGGTTTCGCGAGGGTGGCCGGAGGTTGGCCCTGGGGCGTGGTGTTTGGCGTCGCCGCCATCTTCGGGCACGTACGACCAGTGTTCCTGCTGGGCAAAGGCGGTGGCAAGGGCGTGGCAACCGCCAGCGGCGTCTTCTTCGCTCTCGCCCCCGTTCCGGCAGCGTGCGCCCTCCTGGCGTTCATTCTTGTCGTGGCGGTTTCACGCTACGTCTCGCTGGGTTCGCTCATCGGCGCTTCGGTGCTGCCTGCGGCGCTCGCCGTGCAAGAGCGCGGCGTGACCCCGCTGTTACTGGTGAGCTTTGCGGTGGCGGCGTTCGTCTTCTGGACGCATCGAGACAACATCGGACGGCTGCGACGCGGCGAGGAGCGTCGCTTCGGACGCGCTGCCGAGGGGAGGACATCATGAGTCCGATGACCGCAGCAGATGAGCGCGAGAGCCGCCTGCACGTACGGTGTGCAGTGATCGGTGGTGGTGCGTGGGGCACGGCGATCGCGGAACGACTGGTGCGGAACGGTCATGAGGTGATCCTCTGGGCGCGCGAATCCGATGTCGTGGATGCCGTGAACGAACGACACGAGAATCCTCGCTTCCTGCCCGGGGCGCCGCTGTCGAACGCATTGCGGGCAACGGGCGACATGCGCACCGCGCTCGTTGGCGCACAACTCGTCGTGTACGCGGCGCCATCGCATGTGCTCCGCGCGGTCGTCACCTCGGGCGCTGACTTCATCGCGTCGGGTACCGTGCTGTCCGTTGCGACCAAGGGCATCGAACGCGGAACGCTTGATCTCATGACCGAGGTAGTCGCGGCGGCGGCTCCGGGCCACTCGGTGGCGCATACGGCCTACAGGGTGCAGGGGGCAACGGGGGCGATGATGATCTGGGGCGATATCGTGCACGCCCCCGACGTGCAGTTCGCGCGGCCCGAGGTGGGCTGGTCTTTCGACACCGATCAGGATCAGGCCCGCGCC
>JANNEV010000553.1:0-2443 GCA_031379145.1 Gemmatimonadaceae bacterium | reverse complement strand
ACGAAACCGTCGTCCGTCGCGGCATCGTCGCGGGCGCGGTCAGTCGGCGCTTCTTTGAACGCAGCGGCGATGTGGAGTCCGAGCACGAGCCCTGGGCTCACCGTGACGAAACCCGGCTCGGCAACAACGCCGTTTCCGGGGGTAAGCGTCGCCGTCCTGGACGCCGATGCAAGTGAGGTGGCCGTGGGCGGCGGCTTGCTCGCGCTCACCAAGCCGTGGCCGTCGATGCTCCGCACCATCTGGGGCGACGACCAACGCTACATCGACACCTACTTCTCCAAGTGGCCGGGCCGGCCGGACCTGTATTTCGCCGGCGATGGTGTCAAGCGCGATGACGACGGATACCTGTGGATCCTGGGCCGCGTTGACGACGTGCTCAATGTGGCCGGGCATCGCATCGGGACCATGGAAGTCGAAAGCGCGCTGGTGGATCACCCCTCGGTCGCCGAGGCGGCGGTGGTGGGCAGACACCACGATTTGAAGGGCCAGGCCATCGCCGCCTTCGTCACGCTCCGCGCAGGGTTCCACGCGAGCCCATCGCTTCGCGATGAGCTACGCGAACACGTCGCCCTGAAAATCGGCGCACTCGCCCGTCCGGACGACATCCTGTTCAGCGCAGATCTGCCCAAGACGCGCTCCGGGAAGATCATGCGTCGCCTACTCCGCGATATCGCCGAAGGACGCGCGCTCGGGGACACCACAACGCTCGCCGACCCGAATGTCGTCGCCAGCCTCAAGGACCAATACGAATCGCAGGAGTCCTGACCGACCGCAACCGAGGTAACGGTGATGTTTATCACGGGCCGAGTTACGATGCCGAAACATGCGGAGATGCGTCTGCGTCTATACTCCTGACATGACGATTCTCGGCAAACTCTTCCCGGAAACGCTCTTCCCGCGCAAGCTGACCGCCGACGCGGAACAGTGCGTACGCCTGGCACAGGCGCGGGCCGAGGAAGCGTTGATTCGCACGCACGTGGAGAACGCGCTGCTGTTCGTGGATACGCTCGCACCGGACATCGGGTACGAGCGCGCCATCGATATTTACATTCGCGAACTGAGCGTGCCCGATCCGCTGGCGGATGTCATCGCCACCCGCGCGCTGGTTGTATTGGGCGATGCGCTCGTATCCGCCGCGTCGAACACCGTGCCCCTGGATGCCGAGCCACCGCTTCCCCGGCTTCGGATTGATGAAGCGGCGGCGCGCAGAAAGCGCGCCTGACCGGATCAGCGATTACTTCTTGCTTGCGGAATCAGTGGAAGGGGCAGTGCCCGCACTTGCCGCACGCAGGCTGTCGACGATGCTCTTGAGCAGGTCGTAGTTCATCCCATTGCTGTACATCTTGCCGCCGATCACGAAGGTGGGCGTCGACGGCACGCCAATCTTCTCGCCCTCTGCCTTGTGCGCTCCTATCCGGGGCAGGTTTTTCTGGGAATCAAAGCACTGTGTGTACGCGGCCACATCCAACCCGAGCGTCTTGGCATAGCTGTCGAACACCTTGCGCGGGTTCGTGGTGGTCTGCGTGTTCCAGTCGAACTGACCGGCAAACAGCGCGTCGTGCATCTCCCAGAACTTCCCCTGATCGGCCGCGCACGACGCGGCAAGCGACGCCGCAATTGTGTTCTGATGCATCGGCAGCGGGTAGTCGTAAAACCGGAAGTTCGCGAGCCCCGCATCGATGATGCGGGTGCGCATATCGGGCTCGGTGATCGACGTGAACTGGGCACACGCGGGGCACTCGAAATCGCCGAACTCGATGATGGTGACCGGCGCGTTCGGATCGCCACGCAGGTAGCCCTCAGACTTCGGAAGGGCGGTCCCGGCGGCGAGCGTAATGGGCGCTGGCTTCGGCGCGTTCAGGGAGTACCAGATGCCCGCACCGCCAGCAGCGGCGAGAATGAACAGGAGCGCATAAAACGGCGTGCGCGACTTCGTTGGCGTTGCCTTGACCACTCGATCTCCTCGTCGTAGTCCGGCGACCAGCCCGTGGGTTCCCAGGCGCTGTCGTCCGACTGTTTGCCTCCTCCGAACCGCGCCGATTTTCGGCGAGCACGGGTGTATCTGTCATGCGGCGCATTTCACGAAACAGAACGTCTGTCATTCCATGTCGTCGACGCGCTGAGCATCCGTTGATCCACGCGCCGTAAGCTACGCGCCGCACCGCGCTGGGCGCTATCCTTGCCCACCGGCCCTCGAGCCCTGAACGACCACTCTGGCGCGCCACATCCGTGTACACCGAACACCTCCGAATTCCTGTCGGCGCCGGCACCGTGCACGTCGAGCGCACTGGACGCGGCGGGCCGCCGATCCTCTTGCTCCACGGCTTTGGAACGTGCGCCTTCTTGTGGCGAGCCATTGCGCCGCGACTGGCCTCCGCCGGGTGCACGGTGCTGGCGATGGACCTCCTCGGCCATGGCGAGTCCGATCGTCCACCGGACGCGG
>JANNEV010000059.1:0-2338 GCA_031379145.1 Gemmatimonadaceae bacterium | reverse complement strand
GGCGTCAGCCCAATGGCACTCACTTTGGTTTTGTTTGATGGTTGTTAGCGGGTTTTGATCGTTTTTTGAATTGGTTGGATTTGGGTCGCTTGGTGTAGGCGGCGCGTTCGTAGTTTCGGCCGGGGCGGTTGGGGAGTTTGTCACGCATGGCGTAGTGCAGGGCTTGGCGGTATTTGGCTCGCCAGGCGGCGGGGTCGGTGAAGTGATGTGGGAGCAGGAAGGTGGTGTAGGTGTTCCAGACGCCGGTGAAGCTCAGGCGTTTGGGAGGGACTTGGGCCAGTTCGGCGGCTTGTCGGCGGAACTGGACGACGAGGTTGTAAGAGACCATCGAGGTCAGCAGTTCTTTGCGGAACATCGCTTCGCTGCGAGCGCGGATGTGTTCGGTGTCGAGCACCAACTTGATGTTCGCGATGTCGGTTTCGATGTGGCCTCGTCGGCCGTAGAGCGCGGCGGCCGACGGGGCCGGATCGGTCAGGCTGGTGACCAGCCACAGGGTGAGATTCTCATGCACGACGACCTCATGAATCAGCACGTTCACCGCCGCGTCGGCGGGGAGTTGCGGGTTGGTCTGTCGGTCCTTCGAACTCGGTGTCCAACTGAGCGACCACGTTTGAAAGCCGTCGCCTTCGTTCACCAGAGTGGCCCGTTTGCGCAGCGACTGGAACCGCGCTGCGGTCAGTCGGAACAGGAACGAGTGCTCGCACTGATCGGCCGCGTGGGCGACGGAGAAGATGCCGAAGTTCGCATCGCCCATGACGACGGACCCGGCGGGGAGTCGCGCGAAGCAGGCTCGAGCCAGTTCGGTTTCGGAGACCGCGTTCGGACCGTACATGGCTCCGACTTCGGGCTGTGTCGCCGCGCCGCTTTCCAGTTCATGAGCCACGGTCAGCAGGGCGACGGGCCAGACTCCCTCACCGTGTTGGTTGCTGGCGGGAGGAAACGCGGTCTGCAATGCGGGCTCGGGAGCCAGCAAGATCGTGGTCCCGTCGACCACAAACACCCGCCGCTCGCCCGTCACCGGACCGACCTTCGTCAGCGGAGCCGTCGCCATGATCGAATCGCGGACCTCGCGAGCAAACCACTCGATCACTTCCGGCGTCAACCGGTTCCGCCCGGTCGTGTACCCGGCCGTCCCTTTCGACAACGTCCCCTCGCGGATGCGCTTGTTGTCCGGACACATCGCGCTCGCCGATTCGACCAGATGCTTGACGGCCGCTGCCAACGTCGCCCCCCTGTTCATCCTCTGATAGACGAGCAACCACAACACCACGCTGGCCGTGTAGACCGCATTCGGCCCCAGCGGCATCAACTCGTCCGCCCGCCGCAAATCGACCAGCCCAGGCAACAACTCAAACGCCGCATCAAACTCGGCGTCGCCCAACACATCCACCGGCACATCCGAATACAAATCCATGCCAAAATGACTCCTTCCCAAGAGGAAGAAAGCCGAATGCGCAAACCCCGTGCCAACCCGCTTCCCATCCGATATTTTCAAAGTGAGTGCCATTGGGCTTACGCCGCCCCGCTCAGATGTCTCAGTACAAACCGCGCGTCGTTTAACCGCGCGAGGTATCTCCGCGCCCGACGCCGGAATGGTGCGGGCGCGTGTTGAGAAGGGGAAATGATCGCGTTGCCGTTTTGACTCGTGTCGTCATCGGCACACGGCATTTGAGTCGTTCTCGTTGAGGCCACGACTTTTCTCATTGAGACCTGTCGTTCCATTTCGTTTCATCCGATGGCGGTCACGAACTTGGCGGTCGGGCACGGTTGAGCAACCGTGTTGGCTCGATCCCGTTCGTAGTTTGAACGCCCTGCGATGTCTGCGTGCTCGCCGTTGATGCCATCCATGAGCGACAGGCGAGCAGCACAACTCCACTTTCCGGATGGGAGACTTGCCATGTTGTCTTTGAAACGTTGGATCACCTGTGCCTGCGCGCTGCTGGTGAGCGCGGCTCAAGCGACGGCTGCGGATGTCGTAATCGATTGGAACAATGTGTTGCTGGACACGATTCGCGCGACGGGCGGTCCGCCCTGTCCGATCTCGCGCACGCAGGCACTGGTTCATGCCGCGATCTATGACGCCGTGAACTCGATTGACCGAAAGCATGAGCCGTACTTGGAGTTCATCTCCGCGCCGGTGGGAGCCTCTGCCAATGCCGCAGCAGCAGCGGCGGCCCATCGCGTCTTGACGACGCTGTTCCCCGCGAGAGCCGCGATCTACGACGCCGCTCTCGCCGCGTCTCTGGCGGACGTGCCGGACGGTGCAAATGAAACGGCCGGTGTGACGTTGGGACGAGCTGCCGCAGATGCCTTGCTGGACGAGCGTGCTGACGACGGA